>JAZALG010000047.1:0-16890 GCA_036229545.1 Planctomycetota bacterium
CTGCGCAAAAAATTGGTCTGCTGATCGACTTCCACAGGGATCGCAACTCCTGCCCGATCACCTCGACTGGGACCTTTGGCTGGGGGGGGCCCCGATGCGTCCCTATCACTCGGAGTATCTTCCCGGAAAATGGCGTCGGTACTGGGATTTCGGAAGCGGAACGATGGGAGATATGGCCTGCCACTATATGGACCTCCCCTTCTGGGCTCTTGGGCTGCAATTTCCTCAAACCGTGGAGGCGGAAGGACCGCCGGTTCGCCCTGGTTCCGCTCCAGACTGGCTAACGGTTCACTACGCCTTCGGCCCTCGAGGCGACCAGCCTCCCGTCCGTCTCACCTGGAGTGACGGAGGGGCGCGACCATCGGTTCTTGCCGAACTGGGGTTGGACGATTGGTCCGACGGGGTGTTGTTCATCGGTGACGGGGGCGCTCTGGTCTCGAACTACACGGACTATCTTCTCTTGCCGGAGGAGAAGTTCGCGGACTTCGAACCGCCCGAGCCGTCGATTCCCGATTCAATCGGCCACTACGCCGAATGGATTTCTGCCTGCAAAACACGGGAGGGAACCAGCTGCGATTTTTCCTATGCCGGCCCGCTCACCGAATCTGTTCTGTTGGGGGTGGTGGCCTATCGAACCGGCCGCCGGCTCGACTGGAAGGCTGACTCCCTCCAAGCCATCGGGAACCCCGAGGCGGATGGGTTGATCCATCGGGCGTATCGGCCCGGATGGGAAGTTTGAGGCTCACCGGACTCCTTCTATGGCTTGGTATGCTGTGATGGATCTTGTGGAGAGAGACTCGTGGGGCGAATCGTGACGATGACGCGGAAGGTTCATCATGTCGTCTTTGTGCTCCTCGTGACACTGATTGCCTGTGGCGGGGAGGGAGATTCGAAGACCGCCTCGGGACCAGTGAATTCTCTGATTGTGGTTACTCTCGATACGACTCGAGCGGATCACATCTCTTCCTATGGCTATCCCTTGCCCACCACTCCTGTCCTCGATGCTCTTGCGGATGAGGGACTGCGTTTTGAGCGGACCTACGCTCCTATGGGACAGACGCTTCCTTCGCACGCCACTCTTTTTTCGGGTCAGCATCCGCGGGAACACGGCATGTTGGAAAACCATGGAACAGTGTCACCGGAGGTGGAGACCCTCGCCGAGATCCTGGCGGAGGAGGGGTTTGATACGGCGGCCTTCACCAGTGCGCGGGTGTTGTCTCGAGCGGCGGGGTTAGACCAGGGATTCCATCACTACGACGAGAGCCCTCCGACAGGGGAAAACTATCGCCATACCGATCGCAGCGCCGAGATGGTCACCGACGCCTGTCTTTCTTGGCTCGGGGAACGTGATTCTGATCGTCCGCTCTTTCTTTGGGTGCATTACTTCGACCCACACTTTCCCTTCAATGCCCCGGGTGATGTGAAAGCAGGTTTAGATGTGGCTCCGATCGAGAAACTTCTCAAGAACAAGGCGAAGAACAGCGTCGCGGCAGGGCAGGAGCCTGGATTCACGAATCTCAAAACGACAGCCCGGTACTGGCGGGACTATGACGCCGAGATCCGCTTCATGGATCAGCATATGGGTCGGCTGCTCAAGGGACTTGAGGAGCAGGGAATCTTGCCGGGAGCAACAGTTCTCGTTGTCGGGGATCACGGAGAGGGCCTTTACGACCATGGGGAGCGGAACCATGGCATCAATCTCTACGATGAGTTGCTTCGGGTGCCCATGGTGCTTGTTCCATCTCTGCAGTCGCAGGAGGCGTCGGAGTCTTTTCCCGGGCAGGTGCTGAAAGAAGCCGTCGCTCTTGAGGATGTTCGTGGCGCTCTGCTGCGTCTTTCGCTGGGGGAGAGCGGTGCAGGGAAAGGAAGAGGATCTAATCTCTGGGATGAAATCGTTCGCCAAGGGGCCCCTCGCCCCAGGCCTATCTTTGTCGAGCGGCCCCATTACTCGGCCGAGCAACTCACCAAACGATCGGGCAAGAAGACTCCTGACCGATACGTTTTCGGGGCCATGATGGCGGTGATCGCCGAGGGGTTTAAGTACATCCTCGGTCCGGACGGAACCGAGGAACTCTACGACCTCTCGGCGGATCCTGATGAGTTGCATAATCTCTCAGGTGAGGATGAGGAGCGGCGCGCCCGTCTTGCCGGTCTCATGGCCGCCTGGATGGAGGCTCATCCTGTCGAGGTGGTTGCTCCCGGGGACGATCTGGATCAAAAGCGCCTCGAAGAACTGCGTCAGCTCGGCTACGGTCGCTGAGAGAATTGTCCAGCGAGCAGTCATTTGAAATTTTTGATGTCCTCACCATACGGTGGTCTTTGTTCTTAGATTGGTGGAAGGAGTGGAATGTGCCTAGAATCGCCGTCCGAATCTGGCGCAACAGCCTCGAGAAGGGAATCGTGAAGCCGTGCTGAATTTCCTCCTGACTGCCGTACCCAAAGACGCCGCGGACTTTGGTGAAGTCGTCGCGGAGTTTGTGGAATCTGAACCCGTGGCTGCAGCTGTCGTCTCCGCGGTTGTTCTGGGATTGGCGCTGCTTCTCGCGCGCAAGGTGTTCAATGTCGCTTTAGTCGTCGTCGCCATTGTGGCTGTTCTTGGCGGCCTCGCCGTTTTCTTGGTGGGGCCTGATCAAGCGACGGACTATCTCGAAGAACTGCGAGAGAATAGCGCAGAGATCATGGAGTCCATGTCGGGTTAGTGCTTGGCGAGTGGATGCGAAGGGGAAGTGGAGCGGGTGAACGGACTCGAACCGTCGACATTCAGCTTGGGAAGCTGACACTCTACCAGCTGAGTTACACCCGCTCGGGGGAGTCCCCCTTTGTGGGGCGCATCGTCTCCGATGGACGTGGTTTTGCGCAAGGGGCTCGATCAGGCGATGAGGCTCCGGTAGACGTCGAGATTTCCGCCCACCATGGCATCGACGGAGAATCCGACCCGGACGTGGTCCCTCCCGGCTTTTCCTAGAACCTTTGCCTGACTTGGGTCGTCAAGCAATTGCACGATGGCATTAGCCAAAGCGGTTGGATCGGCGGGTGGCACCAGGAGGCCGGTTTGCTCATGGATGACCAGTTCTGGAATTCCCCCAACCGAGGAGGCGACGGCCGGACATTTAGCGGCGAGCGCGTCGGCGAGGGATGTGTTGAGTCCTTCCATGACACTCGGCGCCGTGTAGACATCCACGAGGTTTAAAAATTCTGGAACCCGGTCGAGAAAGCCGGGGAGGTGGACGTTGTCCTTCAGGCCGAGGCGCGAGATGGCCGCCTCGAGAGCGCCCCTCTCCTCGCCTTCCCCCAGGATGACGACTTGGATGTCGGGGCGGCTCTCGATCATCTTGGCGGTCGCTTCGACGAGATGCTCCAGACCCTTGTGCCATGCCAGGGCGGCGATCGATCCGACGATAGGCCCGGGGCCCAGTCCGAGATCTTTGCGAAGGCTTTTGCCGTTTGCTCCGGAACAGCGATCCGGGTCCACGCCGCTGGGGACGACGGAGACCCTGTCAGGATCGACCCCTGATCCGACGAGAACATCCTTGATGGCTTTCGAGATGGCGACGTACCGATCGACTCCCATGCGGTACTTCAGGCGGCCTAGTCCCAAAAAGCCCTTCCGGGGGGCGAAGTCCACTCTGCGGGAGACGACACGGGCGGCGACGCCGCCTCGTCCTGCCAGAGCCACTAGAGAATGGGCGTGGGCTGTGTGGCCGTGAAGAATGTCGATATCACGTTCCTTGCAGGTCTCGCGAAGGAATGAAATCGCGCCAAGGTCCGCTTCTCCTCTGGCGTTGAGTTCAAGGACTTCGAGGTCGGCTTCCCGAGCGCGATGGGCAAGGGGAGAATCAGGAGGAGAAGCCACAAGGCATGTCTGGCCAAGCTTTGAGAGCCCGGTTGCAAGAGCGAAGGCCTGGTTCTCACCGCCTCGCCAGGTGCGTTCGGTGCCGACGTGAAGAATACGAAGGGGTCTGTCCACGGGGCTATCATCGGAGGGGCGGGGTGCCCCTGCAACCTCGAGACATTTCTTCCCCTGAAGCGGAGGCGTTGAGGCGGTCGAGGATCGGGGGTAGGGTGCCTCATTCATAGGGGGATTGCTGTCGTGCGCATCGTGCACCTCATCTCAAATTGGAAGTGGACGGGTCCTGTCGAACCCGCTCTGAACACCGCGTGGCAGCAGTCGTCTGATCACGAGGTCCTCTTTCTGTCAGGAACAGCACCCGACGGGCAAGACTCAAAGATTCAGCCCCATGTTGATTCCAAAGGGGTCTCGTCCCGATCAGGACTGCATCTTTCCAAGCATGCTCGATTCCGGGCAAACCGAGAGGATGTCCGGAGCCTGGAAGCTCTTCTGCGGGACTTTCGTCCGGACATCGTCCATACGCACATGGAAAACGACCACCGCATCGCCTCGGCGGCAGTCGCCAAGACGGACCAGGGCCTGTTGGTGAGGACCGCTTACGATCCCGGGGGTTTGTCGGGGAGTTTGCGGACTCGGCGCACAGTTCATCGGAGGCTGGACGGACTGATTCTGACCAGCCATAAGGGGCAGGAGGAGACTTTGCGCGCTTATGGCGGTACTCCTGAGGGCTTGTCAGTTGCTGGCAAGACCTGCCCCCTCGCCATGGTCGAAGGGGGAATCGATCTTCACCGCTTCGACCCCTCCCGTTATGACCGAGAAGAGGGAAGGGCTCTGTTGGGCCTTGAGCCGGATCATGTCGCCATCGGCATCGTGGCTCGTGTCCAAAGCCACCGCCGTTTCGAACTCTTGCTGGAGGCCTTTGGGGCGGTCGTGGCTCGCCATCCACAAGCGCGCCTCGTGGTCGTGGGGAGAGGCACTCATCGCCAAACTCTTCTCATGGATCCGGCCGTTTCCATGGGAATAGGGGACAAGGTCCTCGCACCGGGGTACCTTGAGGGCGATCGGTATCCCACGGCCCTGCGAGGACTGGACGCCTGTCTTTTTTTGGTGCCGGGAAGCGATGGGACCTGCCGCGCCTTGAGGGAGCAGATGGCTCTTGGGCTGGCCCCGCTTGTTTTTCCTCGGGACCCGCTGCCTGAAATCGTGGCCTCGGGGGACTGCGGTATGGTGGTGGAAGAATCAGCGGAGGCTCTGGAGAAGGGGCTCGAGGAGCTGGTTGCGAACCCTGAGTTGCGGGAAGGTCTGGGAAAGGCAGCCCGGACGGCGGCCGAGGATCGCTTTGAGGCGAAGTGCCAGGCCGAAAAAGTGGTCGCTTTCTATGACCAGATCATGGACGTGGCTGCAAGGGAGGGGACTGCCGCGTCTTGAGCGCCTAGGCTTCGGTTGCTGCTTGTCGAACGAGAGCGATCGCCTGGGCTTCGATGGACTCACCCCGGCCTACTGGGCCGAATCCGTCCGCGGTTTTGCCCTTCACGTTGACCTGATGAACATCGAGTTCCAGAGCGGCTGCAACCGACTCCCGCAGTTGCATGCGGAGCGGTGCGATGTGGGGTTGTTCTGCAAGAACCACGGAGTCGATGGAAAGAACTTCGACTCCCTTTTCTCGCACCCGTCGAGCAACCTCATGGGCCATATCGACTGAAGACCGACCGCGGTTTTCATCAATGCCGGGAAAGACTTCCCCCAGATCGGGGAGGTCGGCAGCGGAGAGAAGAGCGTCCATGATGGCATGGAGGAGGACGTCTCCATCGGAATGGCCGACGAGGCTCTTCTCAAAGGGAATGGTGATGCCTCCAAGAATGAGTGGCCCCCCGGGTTCCAAACCATGGGAGTCCAGGCCCATTCCGATCGAAAGTCCTTCGGGTGAGTTCACAGGGAGGGCTCCTGTGCGGCGGTGAGTTGGGAGGCAACGAGGTCCAGGTCCGCCATGGTAGTGATCTTGACGTTGTTCGGCGATCCCGGCACAAGGCAGACCTCGTCGCCCGGTTGCTCGAAGAGAGAGGCCTCGTCGGTGACTTCGATTCCGGTCTCATCAGCCTGCCCAAGTCGCTCAAGAAGCTGATTTCGGTGACAGGCTTGAGGCGTTTGAGCGGCCCAGAGGTCGGTGCGTGGCACGGTATGGGAGACTTTGCCGTCTTCTTCGGCTTTGAGTGTGTCGGCAACAGGGGTGGCGAGGAGGGCGCATCCGGTTCGACTTGCTGAAGCGATCAGAGTCTCCATCGCCTCGAGGGGAGGGAAGGGGCGAGCGGCGTCGTGGACGAGAACGATCGCCGGATCCTCGGGGCAGGCTTCGACCCCCGCGCGAACGGAATCTTGACGCCGCGCACCGCCGTCGACGAGTTGGACATCTCGTGGGAGATCCTCGATCAGGCTTTGAAGGGCCTGTCTGTCGTCTGGGTGCCCAACCAGGATGACAGGATCCAGGAAGGTGAGAGGGAGGAGATGGCGGAGGCAATGCTCCACGATGGGTCTCCCCTTCAGGGGGGCGAGGGCCTTGTGGAGGCCCGCCTCAAGACGCAGGCCTTCTCCTGCAGCGACGACGACGAGGGATGCAGTGGTTTCTGTCATGTCCTTCACTCTGAACAATGCGTTGTCTTGGCGCTAGGGGCGAACCGTTCTGGGACCCTGGGCCGGTGCTCCGTAGTATAGATCCAATGATCATTCTCGGGATTGACCCTGGTAGCCAGAGGACCGGATGGGGCTGCATTGAGCAAGAGGGAAGCACCCTCCTCTTGCGTGGCGTGGGTGTGATTCGCGCCCCAGCCAAAGGAACCATCGCGGAAAGAGCCGCCGTCCTCGTGGAGGGGCTCGAAGTGATTCTCCAAGAGCAGAATCCTGACATGGTGGCGATGGAGGCGGTATTTGGTGGCCCGAACACGAAATCTCTGATCGTTCTCGCGGAAGCCCGCGGGGCTCTTCTCTCGGTGGTTGGTAGGGCTGGTTTGCCCCTTCTGTCTTTGACTCCTGCGGAGGTCAAGAAAGCTGTGACGGGGAGGGGGAGCGCGACGAAGGAACAGATCGCTCACATGGTGGGTGTTCTTCTCGGACCCGAGGCGAGGGGTGAAGAAGTGGCGACCCTGGGCTTGGATGCGACTGATGCATTGGGGGTGGCGATTGCTGCCATGCACCGCGGGTCGGGACAGATTCCAACCTCATCAGTGGGGTAAAGAATCATTCAGCCGAGGACTTTTCGGGAAAAGGGGGGAGGAGATTTTACGCACAGTTAAGAGCGCAACCCCGGCTGAATGATTACAGAAAGAAGACCGTTAATGCGCCGAGTCACCATGTTGCGACCCCACCGGGCAGTGCGGAGACGCTAGGTTTTCCGGCACCGATCTCTTCCTGAACATAACGTATAGACAGATTTTCTGCATCTCATCTGACAGGCCTTTGAAAGATTCACAGATGGACGCTTCTTGATGGACAGCGGTACGCGTCGTTATTCTCCGCCTCCGACCGCTTTTGTGAGGTCGTGGCGGAGTAGCTCAGTTGGTTAGAGCAGCGGAATCATAATCCGCGTGTCGGGGGTTCGAATCCCTCCTCCGCTACCACTTTTCCCCTGAGGGGGGGGCGAAGTCGTTGGTATCCCAATAGGGAACAGCCTCGGGATCAAAGGTGACGTTGCCCGCAGCATCAATGTGGTAGGTGCCGGGTTTATCCGGCTTGATGGTTTCACCATCAACTTCAACGGCAGAACCCCGCCAGTGGATGAAGTGGCCATCGGGCAGGATGAAGGAAATGTCAGGACAACGGTCCGGCCATTCCCTTTGGATGGAAGATGTGCTTCCTTTTCCGAAATCTTTGGTGACGATAATTTCCCAATCGTTCACTCGGACGCTGAACGTTTTCGGTGTTTGTTCCACTGCCCAGGCGAGTCGATCGCGACCAAACTTCGACATCGAAGATTTTTTGATGTAGCCACCCGTCCACGACTGTTGGGCCCCGCTCATCACTAATTTGTCACCCTCCATTATTGGCGGGTGGTGGTCGTGGAGTGACCTCCACTTGGGTTGGGAAGTACCACAGGACAAGATCACCGTGATGCAAATCGTCGCTCCCCAGACAAGACGCCACTTCTTTGTGTTCTTCAGCATGGGATGAAGGATAGGTGACGGGTTTTATGGTGTGAAGAGAGTGTTAGTGCCGGGCAGCAAGAAACCCATTGAGAGCCGTCCAGTAGTTTTCGTGGTCGTGGATGTTGAAGTGATTTGATTTCTCAAAGTACCTCACCTCCGCTCGCTCTCCGAAGGCCTCCACGAGGGGGTCTGATCGGGTGGCGGGAATGACACGATCCTTTCCTGCCACGAGAATCAGAGTGGGCATCTCGATGTTCTTGGACGCGGCGACTGAATCGAAAGGACTGCGGAGAATCAGTCGGTAGGGAAGACCCGGGAGGGGCGTGTTCTTCACAAATATGGCGGCCACGCTGTCAAAAGGCGTGACAAGGATGACGCCGCCGACGGGAAGTTGTGCGGCCACCTGGGAGGCCACCCCCGTGCCGATGCTCCTCCCGATAAGGACGACGTCTCTTAGGGTTTTTCCCAGGTTTGGTAGGAGTGTGTTGAGCACATAGATGGCGTCAGAGACCAAGGCGTCTTGAGTGGGCCTTCCCTCGCTGTCGCCAAATCCCCGGTAGTTGAGGGCGAGGACATGGGAAGCGTTCAGGCGACTCGCCGTGTGGATGGACCGACTGAGTTCTTCAGCGTTTCCCCCGTAGTACACCACCAAAGGAGCATCCGGTGTCCCCCCTCCCGGGAGGAGCCACCCCGCCAAATGTGTGCCCTCATGATCGAACTCAATGACATGCTCTTTCCATTGGGCGAGTTCTTCCCGACGCTCTGCATCGATCGAGCGGGGGTGAAAGGTGTATTGATGTTCCACGGCCCTGACGAGAAGGGAGCCCAAAATGAGGTAGGCCAAATAGAAGAAGGCAAGCCTTCTCAACCACTGACGCGCCTGAATGGCCATGATCGACTCCGAGTCCTCTCTGATTCCCCTGAATGTACCCCACTCATGGGGGATGGCCGTTACCCTGAAGGGGTGTTCCTTTTGAGGATTATTCCCTTGGGCCATCGTCTTTACCTTCTGTTTCTTCTCACTTTGGCGAGTCTCGCCTCGGGTCAGTCCTATGTCTTAGTGGACTGTGGCCTGCTGAATCCGGTTGGAGAATCTCGCTCGGGTGGCCTGAACAATCTGGGTCATGTCACCGGAACGGGGACGGCTCCCAACGGCCTGAGTGAACACGCTTTTTTCTTTGATGGAGCGATCCAGGACCTGGGCACTCTGGGCATGACCTACAGTTGGGGGCACGCCGTCAATGATCGCGATCGAGTGGTGGGTTATTCGGGTGTCGCTTCGGTGGTCATCCACGCCTACGCCTGGTCGTCGGGAACCATGTTCGATGAGCACGTCGGCGAATTGAGTTTCAGCAGGGCCAACGGTTTGAATCAGAGGGGTGATGTCGCAGGAGTGACTGCTGTACCGGCTCCTTTCGTGAATGAGTACCGGGGTTACGTTCTTGCGGGAGGGGTGGGCACCATTCTTGACACTCTTGGTGGCACGGAAAGTCAGGCCTTTGATGTGAATGACAAGGGGCAGGTGGTGGGTTTCGCGAGAACGAAAGAAGGAAAAGTTCGTGCCGTCCTGTGGGATGGGGCGGTGCCGGTGGAACTCGGCGATCTTGGGGATGCTTTCTCCAGGGCCAAGGCCCTCAATAACACGCCGACGATTGTCGGCCAGTCTCGAATCCTCTCTGGTGACTATCGGGGTTTCGTCTGGTCCGAGGGGGTGATGGTAGATTTTGGGACACTCGGTGGCTTGGAATCAGATGCTCGGGCTGTGAACGCGTTTGGAAAGGTTGTCGGAGCGGCTGATCAGGCCGATGGGACCAGCCGGGCCGTATTGTGGGAGGAGGGAGTCCTGACCGACCTCAATACCTTGGTGGCCGGGGCTCGGGGCTGGGTTCTCACAGGCGCCAATGGCATTAACGAACTTGGTCAGATCTCCGGGACGGGGAAGATCGACGGCGTGCGCCATGCCTACCGGCTTGATCCGGTCCTCGACGCTCCAGTGATCTCGGGGCTTGTCCCAGGCATGGCCGGGAGACGCAATGAGATACACGCCCTGGGTGCGACGCCGGGACAACACCTTTGGTTCCTGATGGCAAAACAACAGGGGACCACCCCCATTCCGGGATGCCCTGGACTGAACCTCTCCCTCGATAAGCCGCGCCTCTTAGGAATCGCTCCGGTTGATCGATCCGGACGTGCCCTTCTGATGGTGCCGTTGCCGGCGGTCGCGAGAGGCTTGGATCTCTATTTCCAGGCTTTCGACCCGGCTTCGTGCAAGGTGAGCGGCATCGTGGAGCAGGAAATTTTCTGAACTGCGTCATCGGTCAACTCCGAGAGGCCTCGGGGAGGCTGTTCGGTGGGGTAGACTGGCTCCTGATGGGAGGCCACCCTCCAGGGAACTTCACGTGAGCGAACCCGCAGAGTTTCAAGACCTCTGTTGTCGGCAAGCCCTGAGACAGGGGTGGACCGGTTTTGGTTTCAAGGTGATGGTCTGGTCAGCCTTTGTTTTCCCTGTTTTTGGCGGGGAGGAAGAAACCCTGCAGTTCGAGGCGAAAGATCCCACCTCGCTGGGCGTGGTTTTCGAGCATCGATCTGGCCAGCCAGGTTTGCAGAAGCGGTTCATGATCGAGTGCGTGGGAACGGGCTTGGGGCTGATCGATGTCGATGGCGACGGTGACCTCGACCTTTATCTCGTGCAGGGAGGAGGCGTCGGGAAAGACGGAGAGGTCCTTCTCCCTTCAGAGGGTTCCTCTTCGGACGGTTTGTTTCTTAATGACGGGACGGGGATTTTCTCTCCTGCAGGAGAGGACTGTGAGGTGGCGGAGGGCTTTGGCTTTGGGGTCGCTGCGGCTGATATTGATGGCGATGACGACCTGGATCTCCTGGTGACCCAACTCGGATTGAATGTGTTGCTCCTCAACCAAGGAGAGGGGCGCTTTCTCCGAGCTGAGGCGGCTCAGGGATTGGCCGGAAACCCAGAAGATTGGTCCATGGGCGCTGCCTTTGGCGATATCGACGGAGATGGAGATCTCGACTGTGCGGTCACCAACTATCTCGACCATGATTTGACCCATCCCATGCTGGCCTCTGGTCGGCTCTGTCGATGGGTGGGGTGTGAAGTCCCCTGCGGTCCCCAGGGCCTCAAGCCTCAGCAGGACCGACTCTACTTGAACGACGGAACGGGCCATTTCAAAGAAATCACCGGGCCTGCCGGCCTGAAAGAAGGGGGGCCGGCCTACTCCTTTCAACCCGTGTTCGGTGACTTTGACGGGGACAGGCGGGCCGATCTGTTCATTGCCGTTGATTCAGAACAGAATTTTCTCTGGCGGAATTTGGGCAAGAGTGGTGAGGGCGTGGTGCGTTTTGAAGAGGAGGGGATGCTTTCTGGGGTTGCTCTCTCGGATGTGGGTAAGGAGCAGGCCGGGATGGGAGTCGCTGTAGCGGACATTGATGGCGACGGACGTGAGGACATGGTCATGACGAACTTCAGCCAGGAGACCAACGCCTTCTTTCACAATGCGTCGAGTGGAGAGTCGGGACTCCTCTTTTTCGATGAAGCCGCTACGACCGGAGTGGGCTGGCCCAGTTACCACGATCTGGGCTGGGGTGCGAATCTCTTCGATGCGGACCTGGACGGAGACCTGGACCTTTTCGTTGCCAACGGCCATGTCTATCCGCAGGTCGATGTTTGCGATATCACAGAGACGACCTTTTCCCAGAAGAACCGCCTCTTTGCCCAGGAGGGAGTGGGGCGCTTTGTCGAAGTGACCGGCCCTGCTGGATCAGGAGGGCAGGAGATGTTCTCCAGCCGGGGTTCTGTGGCGGGCGATCTTGACGGCGATGGCGACCTCGATCTTGTCACAGCGACACTGGATGGTCCGCCCGAGGTGTTGATCAACCGGTCTCCTCGGGGTGGAGAATGGGTGGCAGTGGAACTCCGTCCTCTCGCCAAAGCGGTCGGAACGCGGGTGATCATTGAAGACGGGAGACAGGTGCAGGTCGCCACGGTGCGGTCGGGCAGTTCCTTTCTTTGTGCGGAACCTCTCCGGATCCATCGGGGTGTGGCGCCAGGGGAGAAGGGGCTGACAGTCACCCTTCTCTGGCCTGACGGGAGGGAAGAGGTTTTTGTGGGGTTAGAGCGGGGAGTGCTTCACCGGCTGGAGTGGGGTCAGGGAGCGACCCGATGAAGATCTTCTCTCTTGTCGTGATGGCGATGGGTGCTCTGGTTTGCATGGCCTCTTTTGCGCAGATCGATGTCGGAACGCTTTCTCGTGAACTTCGCGATCTGCGGAGGGAAGGAAAAGCAGAGGAGGTGCTCGTCCGTCTCGATGAGGTTCGCGCCGAGCAAGCCACAGACACTCGGTTGGTCGGTGAAAGGGTTCAGGCGCTTTTGGACCTGGGGCGCATGACAGAAGCGATGGAACTCACTGTAGAGGTGGAACCCGGCCAACAAGTCGGTCTTCCCTTAGCCATCGGCCAGGCTCGGATCTTTTTGCTTCAGGGGAAAACGGAAGAAGGGTTGAAGCAGGTTGGCCAGATCCTGGCCATCGCACCAAATAACATCGATGCCAGAGTCGCAGAGATCCGAGGCCTTGTTTCTTTGCAGCGATTTTCTGAGGCCGCCACGAAACTCTCTGCCCTTCCTGAGGGGACGCCTTCCGCATTGCGGAGGCGAGTGGGCATCGATGTTGATCTGGGGAGAGCGCAACAGGAGGGAAGCGACCCCGATGGTCTTGAGTTGGCGATCCCACGTCTTGAAGCGGCCCTCGCACGGGACGATAGCCGTTTGGACGTGCGGTTGGAGTTGGTGGAGGCGCTCATTCGATTTCACAGAGAAGAGAAGGCAGAGGATCTCGTGTTGGAGGTCTTAGAAGAGGCGACGCAAGAAGACGAGTGGAGTTTGCGAGTGGCCTTGGCTTCGGTCTATCGGTCCGGTCTTCGTCTCGAGGAAGCCGAGGAACTGCTTGAGCAGGTTCTCGACCAGGATCCCACGCATTTCGGTGCCCGCAGGGGATTGGCGCGGTGCGCTCTCAAGGGGGGAGACCTAGAACAGGCTGAAGAGCGACTCCGGTCTTGCCACGCGGATCGCCCTCGGGACATTCCCACATTGATGACGCTTGGAGAAGTCAGTCTAGCTCGACGGAATGGGAAGGGCGCCGAAGAGGCGATGAACAAAATTCTTGAGATGCGCCCGCATCATCTCAAGGCCCTGTATGTACTGTCCCGCGGTTTGCGACTGCAGGGGCGCGATGAGGAGGCTGGGGAAGCTCTGAAAGCTTACGAGGAGCGGAAGCGCCAAATGGGAGGTGGCTGAACCTCGATTACTTCTGGTGATAGAGGCGACCGAGCCATCGGGGGCTGACACCGAGACGAAACAGCAGGGGGACGAGGCGGAGACCAAAGAGAGACCGAAGGGGGTGGGTTTGGATCCGTCGTCCCGACACCGTGACGGTCTGCGGGAGTTTTACGATGGGTTTCCGTTTGGCGAGGCGAGACGAGAGTTCCCAGTCTTCCATGATGGGGAGGTCCGGTCGAAAGCCACCCACGGCCTCGTAGGCTTCTCGTGTGACGAAGAGAGCCTGGTCCCCGTAGGGACGTCGTGTGAGACGGGACCGGATGTCAGCAAGGCGTAGCAAGGGTCCCGCCCGGTTGGGCATGTCGTTGTCCCTGACCGTGTGGGTGAGAAAGGCGCCGGCTTCGGCTCCTTTGGAAAGGGTGTCTTCGATCAGATCTGGGGCATTCTCGGGAAGTTGCGTGTCGACATGGAGGAAGAGGTAGGTTCTTCCTGTGGCCATCATGGCACCTGCGGAAAGTTGTCTCCCCCGGCTGGGAGCGGTTATCACGACGGGGATGCCTCGTGCGGCAGCCCGCTCGGGACTTTTGTCCCCGCTTCCCCCATCGACCACGATGATCTCGATATCCCCCTCTAATTTTTCGACGGCGTCCAGGCAGTGGTCGAGGCGAACGTTTTCGTTTAGAGAAGGAATGATGATGGAAAGAGGACCCGCGGGATGTGTCTCGCCGTTGAGGAGACTCATTGTGGCCGGGGCTCCGTCTTCGCTTTTCTCAAGTCTGGCGACTAAAGGGGCAAGGTCCTTCTCATGGTCCACGTCGACCCACTCGGGTCCGTGGCTCCATGGCACGTTTAATCGGGAGAGTCGTTCTTCCACCTGTTCCCGGGTGGAATCTTTTTCCCAGTCAAGATCGTCCAGCCATGTGTTGCCTGAAAGGGCGGGGTGACTACCCCGCATCCCGAGGCACCAAAATCCCCCGTCGGGATTGGGCCCGAGAACGATGGGAGTTTCCTCGAGTTGTTTCAGCACCTGTTCGAGATGGGAGTCGGGAAGTCCGGGACTGTCGGTGCCGATTAGAATGACCTGTTCTCGTTGGTCCAAAGCACCAGCGATCAGAGTGGCCATGCGTCGTCCCAGGTCTCCCTCCCCCTGGCGGATGATCGTGGGGCCTGGAGTGAGAAGGGGGTATTCCTCTACTGAAGCGGTTTGGGCAAAGACCAGATCCAACTCCTTTTTTTGGCTGACAAAACTGCTGACCAGTGCCCAGGTGTCAAAGAGGAAGGCGCGGTTGAGCCGAGCAGCTCGTGCATCGCCCACGGTTGCTGCGAGGCGACTCTTGCAGGCACCAGGGCGTGGGGGCTTTCCGAGGACAATGATGCGGGTGCCGTTGGTCATGGAGTCTGGTGCCTTTTCAACTCTCCAGAAGAGCGCCGGTACAACCACTGCCCTGGCCTGCAGTGCAGCCGAGACAGTGAGTGTCCGTGCGGATGGGATTTCCTGCAAGTCCATCCAGGTTTTTCAGATTGAAAATGGTGCGCTGGGGCCCGCCGAGCGGCATCTCCAGCATCTGGTTGAAATCGCAGTCCGAAAGAGATCCGTCCCAATTCACAGAAACAAGATCGCGACACATCACCGAGTCAAGAGTGTCTTTGTTGAATGCCTCGGCGAGGAGGTCGAGGTAGGACGGCAGAATCCCCTGACGCTCCAGATCATCGGCGAAACGATGGATGGGCATGTTGGTCACGGTTAAGAGGTGATTGAATCGAATGCCCCAGTCTGCAAAGAGATGGAGGCGATAGTCCTTTTCGAGCGCGGCTTGGGGTCCTGGAAGGACCGGTCCCCCGGGGTTGTAGGCCAGATCGAGACGCAGCCCCGTTTCATCTCTGTCTTCTGCGGCCCCGTAGCCGAGTGCGTTGAGGTGCTGGAGGGCGTGCACACTCTTCTCGAAGACACCCCGCCCTCGCTGGGCATCTGTATTCGAGGCGGTGTAGCAGGGGAGGGAGGCCACGATTTTGACGTGATGGCGAGCGTAAAACTCACCGAGATCTTCCTGACCGGTCTCTTGGAGGATGGTGAGGTTGCATCGGGCGATCACCTGCTTATCCAAATCTCTGGTCTTCTCGACAAGAAATCGGAAGTGAGGATTGAGCTCCGGCGCCCCTCCGGTGATGTCCATGGTTGTGATCGACGGGCTGGCTTTGACGAGTTCCAGAACCCGGTTCACAACCTGTCGCGTGGCCATTTCTTGGCGTTGAGGTCCAGCATCGACGTGGCAATGGGTGCAGGTTTGGTTGCACCGCTTGCCTAAGTTGATTTGAAGGGTTGTAGGGATCTTTCGCCGAAGGGGTGTTTGATGATGGGCTGCAAGGAGTGCGTCGAAACGATGAGGAGCCTGAGCCAGGGGTGCCATGAGACCTCTAGCAACAACTCCCCGGCTCGCAGCAAGAATCATCCTGCGCTGGGCCAGGTTGGATGATCGTGAGGGGAGCGGAGGAAGGAGCGGGGGCCTCGGTTTCCTTCTGGGCTCGGACGGTCAGGCTTCGGAAGGCGATCTCGTCGATTTCCCTCCAAGGAGAGTCTGATCGTTCGAGGATCTCGACTTTTGAAAAACCCGCCTGTGCGAATGCGGAAAGGAACGCGCTTTCCTGGAAAGCACCGGCGATGCACCCGCTCCAGAGTTCTGGGTTTGTCGCAAGCGTTTCGGGGATTGGCTGGTCGCTGACGATGTCCGAAATCACAGCGCGCCCTCCTGGCTTCAGGACGCGGTAGATTTCTTTGAAGAGTTTTTTCTTCGCTTCTGGGAGGACCAGATTCAGGACGCAGTTGCTGATCACGACGTCCACGGAACTCTCCGGAATCATGGGTTCTTTTTCGCGTCGTTGCGCCATCTCTTCCTCGAAGAGGAGGAGATCCTCGGTGCTGGAGATGGGATGGTCTGTGAGATAGGAGCCCAACGCATCCATGTCCAGGGCGAGGTCTTCGATGCGTCCTTTGTGAAACCGCACGTTGGCATAGTCCAGTCTTTCGGCCACGACCGGAGCAGCCCTGCGGGCGATGTCCAGCATGTCCTCGTTCATGTCGACTCCGATGACCAACCCCTGTGGCCCGACGATTTGAGCGGCGATGAAACAGGATTTTCCCGTCCCAGATCCCAGGTCGAGAACGGTTTCCTTTTCACAAATATGGCGGGTTGGATCGCCACATCCGTAGTCTCGCTCGACGACTTCATCGGGGATGACTTCAAGGAGGGCGGGGTCATACAGCACAGAACAGCAGAGCTCTTCGACTTTTCGAGAAGCCCCCTCCGAATACTTCTCCCGAACAGCTCGTTGAAGGTGGTCTGTGGTGCCAGAAAAGGGAAGGGGTGTTGAAGTCATGATCTGTGCTTCTCCTCTCACGAAGAGTTTGGGGCTCCGTGCGGTAATGTTAACGCAGAAGAGGGGTTTGCTCCTCTGTTCAATCCCGGTACTTGCCCATGGAAATCTCCTTCCGGGGAGCGGTCGCACCCAGGTGACCCAACCTGCACAATAGAGGGCCCTTGTCTTTGGAGATCAGAACAGTGAATCAGGAACCCATTCGTGTCGTGGTGACCGGTGCTGCGGGCCAGATCGGGTAC
>JAZALG010000048.1:0-26413 GCA_036229545.1 Planctomycetota bacterium
ATCTCTCCCTCTTCAATCCCTCCGATCTCAGCGATTGTGAGCCCCTCCGTTCCGCTGTCCCTGAGTGCTTCATTCACAGCCTTGATCAAATCAAGTACCTGCCCTCCGTCTGACACCTCCATCAAGGGAAGAGACGGCCTGCGCTCCTCAAGAGAATCCCCCACTCTCCGAAACTCGCTTCGAAGGGACTCCAACATCTCTTGCGCTTCAATGAACTGCGTCCGAAGGCGAGCGACCTCTCCCAAAGCATGATTACGCTCCTCAAGGGCTCTGCTCGCTCTTCCTTCAGCATCTTCCACGCTTTCCTTGAAGTTCTGTAACTCAAGGGAAGCCTCCGCCAAACGCCCCTCCGTGTGTTGCGTCTTCGCGAAAGCTTCGTCTCTCTCCAGCGTGTGTTGCTCCACCAGCCCTTCCATCTCCTCAAGAGAAGACTCAAAAGTCAGCCTTGCCTGATCACTGGCTTCATTTTGAACTTCGAGCAGCGCGCGCTGACTTTCGACGAGATCGAGAACAGCCTGCAATTCTTCTTGAAGGCGAACGAGATCACCCTCCAGCCGGAAAACTCTCTCGTCATCTTGCACCACGGCCTCAACAGGAGGTGGCGAAACAGCCGGAGGTATCCTCGTCATTCGGTAGTCGAGCCATCCGAATCCCGCTGCCATGATCACCAGGGCGAACAAGAAAGCGCCCACCCCCCAAGGCGACCGCGCCACGGTCTTTCCGAAAAGCCCGTGCTCCGTCTCCACGTTTCGTTCTCGAGGAGCAGTCTGTCTCATGTCTTTGTCTCTTTTTGAGTGAAAACGCTCACCTCGCCCCCTTTGACGGTTTTTCCTTCAGCCTCTTCCCGGAGAATTCGAGCCTTTCTGCTCTGTGCCATTGCCAGGGCAATGTAATAGGTCGGAATAGCAATCACCGTCGCTAAAAGGAGCGATCCGAGGCACATCGGGAAAACAATATCCCAGCCGAATACCGAGAGCCCATCGACCACAGACACGTCACCCACCATCACCGATTGAAAGCCCCCCGTAAACAGGCCCTTCATCTCCGAGAATGACTCAGGTGGCGTTCCGAGCAGGGACGCCCCAATCCAGTAGAAGATGAAATACAACCCTGGAACGGTGACAGGATTGCTAATCCAGACAAGCGCCAAAGCCACGGGGATGTTCGCTCTCAGGGGTAGGCCAAGGACCGCCACAATGGCCATCTGAATGCCTACCGTCGGCGTGAGCGCGATCCACATTCCCAGCGCAGATCCGCGAGCCACCGACGCAGGAGATCCCTGCGCGCGCTTTATTGGATCGACAATTCGCTCCACGATGAGTTGCTGAAGGCTCACCACACGTCCTCAGAGCCATTCTCGTCAAACCATTCCTCCCACTCGGTGGCGTCGCTACAGGCCTGTCGTGTCAAAGCCATCAAGGCGTCGTTGAATGGGACTTCAATGTGGAGCATGAACTGCTCGGCCTCTTCGACACCCTTCTTCCTCCGAACGGCTTTGTCGATCACAGCCTGTTGCCCTGCATAAGCCTCCACGAGATTCTTCACAATCACCCGTCGCACTTTCATGTCGTGATCCTGGAAACGCCCCAGGGCATTAACCGAGGCGGCGACGACAAGATACGCCGGATCAGAAAGACCTTGAGTGAAATGTTTGATCAGGTCGGGATCGTCCCGATAACTCAAACCCTCATAAATCACGGCTCGCACTCGAGGCCAGTCTTTGATGTGTGACCGCTTCAGCGCAGTGAGGAGAATCTCGTCCCCCTCTTCCTTGTCAAAGAGGATCCCCACGGCGAGCACGTAGCACCCCTCAAGCGCCCTTTGTTTCTCCCCCCAACTTTCCTCCTCGTTGTCTTCGAACTGCGCCATGCCCGCTTCTTTGGGGACAAAATTACTGAACATGCTCCCCAACCCCTTGTGTATCTTCCCGCGGATCTTGGGGGTCACCTTGTCATAAATGCTGTCGATGTCGTCGAGAGCCAACCGCACACGATTCGGCTCGCATTCTTCAACCCCCGTCTTGATGGCTTTGAGAGCACTCAAGGCCATCTCTTCGATCGCCTTGTCGTCCCAACCCAGTCCAACCACCGATATGGCCAACGACGCTGAAAGTACGAAGCCCTGACAGATCATTTCGAACAACCCCATTACAAATCAGTGCCCCATCTCAACGACCAACCCTCTCCTCCATCCATCGTAGGGGGAGCATCCAAAGGCCGCAATCGAGCGCCCAGCACCTAGGCCGGCAAAGAAAGCGCCACCCCACAAGTCTTGTTCACCCGCTGAACAAAACCTTCCAGCAACTGCCGGCTTACAGGTCGCGATTCTTCCAACTCTCTCCCAATCAACACGTCCACCGGCACAAGCCCTTTGATCGCACCTGTGAGAAAGCACTCCTCCACCACAGAGAGGTCCTCCACAGAAAGCGACGCCTCCTCCACGGACAGCCCCAGGCTTTCAGCAATCTCGACCACGACACCGCGGGTCACGCCCGGAAGAATGCCCTCCGACACCGGTGGTGTCACAAGTTGTCCCTGTCTAACAGCAAACACATTAGACACCGTTCCTTCCGTCACGTGCCCAGAATGGTCCACCATCAGGTCATCGAGACGGCCGTTCTCCTCGGCAATTGTGCGAAGAAGATAGTGAATGAGGTAACTGGTGCTCTTCACACCAGAAATCGGTGAACGAGAATCCGGGGCATAGTCGGCAAGACCCACTTTCACAGGCGAGAGAGGCGCCGGAGGAATGTCCCGTACATGCATGAGCGTTTTCATGCCACCCCTTCCTGCGCCATCTGCCCCCGCTGTGACCGTCAGACGAATCACACCCTCCTCGACCTCCAACGCCTGCGCTAGGTCAGGTACTCCCGAGGAAACCTCTTCGACCGCTGAGGGAGTCGGAAGACCCAGCAGGGAAAGAGATTGGCCAAGTCGCTCCAAATGCCGGTCCAAGAGGAAGGGAGTCTGACCGTACATACAAAATGTTTCGAAGGCCCCCAGCCCGTACAGAAGCGTGCGATCGTGTGAGGGCAGTTGCATCTCCTCCAGGTTCAGAATCTCCCCATCTCTCCAGCCCAGTTCTCGAAAAATCATGGCGCACCTTCTTCCTGGGGTCCAAGGCCAAGGACTTCAAAAAATGGGCGCGCCTTGTGAAGCGTTTCCTCGTATTCAGCGTCGGGCTCCGAGCCAAGCGTGATCCCCCCTCCGACGGGAACCAACAAGCGATGTCCGACACATGTCGCGACACGAATCGCAACCGACAGTTCCATGTCACCATTCGCCCCGAACCAGCCCAGCGCGCCCGTGTAAAGATGACGTCGCACCGGCTCAAGTTCCTCGATGATTTCCTGTGCCCTGATCTTAGGTGTCCCTGTCACAGAGGCCGGTGGAAACATTCCTTTCAACAGACGCGCGTTCCCTGATGCGGGTGCGTATCGCGCCTGGACAGATCCCACACGATGGAACACGGTCGACCAACGCTCTGTGGCAAAGGGCTGCTGGACTTTGACGGACCCGACTGTTGCCGTCTTTCCCAGATCGTTGCGCACGAGATCCACAATCATCGCGAGTTCCGCCATTTCCTTCGGTGAACTCTCCAACTCTGCCTGCAACCGAAGGTCTTCTTCCCGTGTCTCGCCGCGAGGACGCGTCCCTTTAATGGGGCAGGAGAGGAGATCTTCCCCTCGACGCCGCAAAAAAAGTTCCGGAGACGTCGAGATGATCGACAGATCGGGAGTGCGCATCACAGCTCCATAGGGGGCGGGGAAGCGGCGCCGCAAGGCTGCATGGAGAACGACGGGGTCCCACTCACCTTCGAATTCAAATCGTTGCGCCAAATTCACCTGGTAGATGTCCCCGTCCAGGATGTGCTCCCTGACTTTTTCAACCGCTTCCATGAAGGACGACCGGGTGAAGGTGCTGGACATCTTTTTCGCGGGGGGGTGGTGTTCCGGGATCGCCTGAGCCACGGACATCGCTCGACGCACTTCGTTCACAAAGGAATTGACCAGGGCGGGTTCACCCTGCCCCACCACCACACGCCGCCCCGTGGACCGATGATGGGCAAGAACACACGGGTAAACACCAAGTAACAGGTCCGGCATCTCCACATCCTGTTGTGCGCGAACCGGTAGCTGCTCGATTTGTCGGCCCAGGTCATAACCCAGCCATCCCACCGCCCCTCCTCGAAAGGGAGGCAGTGCTGGATCTGTGGTGCCGTCCTCACTGCACCGATCTGGAAAATGTCTCTCCAACGCCTGGTCCAATCGTTCAAAAGCATTTCCATCATCATCGTCAATGACTTCGACAGGATCGAAAACGAGATAATCCCAGTCCGCCGACTGAACCGTCGGTGGGCCACTATCCAAAAGCATGGGATAGCGGCTCGATTCGATACATGCCCCCACGGCACGGAGTGGCACAGTCCCCTCCATAGAGACGACCTCCCCTGAAAACGGCAATCCGACTTCAATCATGTCGGCGATTGTAGAAAAGCATTGGATCAAACCCTTGGAGATCTCATCGTGCATTCATGGATCTCGAACATCTTGCAGAGGAATACGTGCAATGGCTAACCCGCATTCAGGACTACAGCCCCCATACCTTGCGAGCCTATCGTGGCGACCTCCAGCAACTCATTGTCTTCCTAGAAGAAGCAGGGATTACCACGATTGATCAACTCAATGCACTCCCAGCAACCCCCTATGAGGCCAGCGCGGCATCCCTCATCGAACGCTCCGCAGGGCATTTAGGAGGGCAGGGAGCCTCCAGAAGCAGCGTTAGGAGATACGGATCGTCAATCCGAGGGTTTTGTAAGTGGCTCACACGAAAGGAGTTCATCCAAAGCAACCCTGCAGCCCTCCTGGAATCACCTCAAAGAAAGAAAGCCCTTCCCCGAGCTCTCAGTGAAGAAGATGTCGACCGACTTCTCTCCGTCCCCGAAGGAGACCATCCCAAGGCTGTTCGAGACCGGGCCATCCTTGAGATTCTGTACGTCTCAGGAATTCGTGCTGAAGAATGCTCCCGCCTCGACCTCAAGGACCTCGACACAGAGAGACGAAGCCTGCGTGTTCTCGGCAAGGGGAACAAACGACGTCTCGCCTACTTCAAGGAAACCGCATTTCAAGCCTTAGCGTCTTGGTTGGCTGTGCGAGCAACACTTCTCTCGTCGGGGGGAAGATCGAGCGAGCAGGCCATCTTCATCAAACTCAAAGGAAGAGGGAGACTCAGCCCCTCAGGGATCTACCGCGTGGTCCGAAGTGCCGCGGGAGCCTTGACGGCCACAGGAAGTCCTCAGATCGACCTCCCCCCCGCGGGGAGCAGGGCCTCTGCGACAAGTCTTGAAGCCCTTAAAAAAGCCCATGCGTTGCACCACCCCAGAAGTGGCCAGCACACAGGACTGGAAAGTCCCACCCCAGGAGTCCCGCGGGTCTGGTTTAACCGCTGGCTCGAAAAATCTCTCTCAGAAGACAACGTTCAATGCATGCTCGAAATGGACCGGGGCAATGAACCAGCCCCCCGGCAGGATCAAGCCATTCTCGAAGTCCTCTACTCTTCAGGGATAACCACAGCAGAATGTTCTGCACTGGATCTCAAGCAACTCACCCTCCTCCCCTCCAAGAAGGGTGGAGAGACAGAGTGCGGGCTCATCGAGATCAATGCTGCTGGCGGGAAAGAACGGGTGTCGATTCTCGGCAGGACTGCCTGCCAGGCTGTCGAACAATGGCTCGAAGCGCGGCATGAGATTCTCGAAGTATCCCCCCACACAGATCCTGAGGCACTCTTCATCAACATGGGATCGCATGCCAGGCTGAGCAAGCGATTAATCACCAACGTCGTGAAGAAAGCCGGGAGAACCATCGGACATACCCCCCAGCCGGGTAGCAGAGAGGGGCAGGGGCTCTTGAGGTACTCCTGCGCTTCTCATCTCCACGCCCATGGCGCAGAGGCTTCCTTTCTGATGAGCCTTTTAGGCTGCAAAAATCCGCACAAGGTTCTTGCCAGAAGAAATGGGATGAAGGGGGCGCACACAGGCCCTCATTCTCTCCGCCACTCCTTCGCAACACACCTCCTGGAAAACGGAGCTGATTTACGCACCGTCCAGGAACTCCTCGATCACAAAAGCGTGTCCACGACGCAGGGCTACACCAAAGTATCCAACAGGCGACTCAAAAAAGTGCACCAGGAACGACATCCGCGTAACAGGAAGCGTCCTCGCCCTCAAAAAAAATCTTAGCCGTCTTTCTCTCTCAACAAGAGCGGTCTGTCACTTTCTCTTGCCCGGCTTGCACCAACTCCCCAGAAGGAAAAGAAGGCCGCCCGCGACCAACCCTCCAAACTCCACTGTCATGCTCGCTCCATATCCAAGCGAAAGGACCGCCACAACGGAGACCACGACAAAGCCGGTAACTTGAAGGAAGAAGCCCATACCAGACGCCATCGTAGCGACCGGGACTCCTCCCGTTGAGGATCACTTGTCGTTCAAGAGATCCATATAGGCGGCGCGCTGGTTTTTATACCGAAACCAGCCCGGATCACCGGGGTCAACTCGAGAAAGCGCCTGATCCATGGCTTCCACGGCGCGACTAAATTCGCCCCGTTCGGCAAAAGCCTCGCCCAGCAGGTCCCATACAGGCCCCTGATCAGAAAGGCTGTCTCCCACAAGGGGGAGAAGAAGATCGACGGCCTTATCACTATCGCGAATCTGCGGATCTGCGCTGTGAACGAGCAGTTCAGCTCTCCGGAATGCCAGTTCTGGGTCAGTGGCTTCCCACCTCTCCATCAGCAAGGCGATTTCCCGAGCACCCTCTTGGTCCCCCATCTCTTCCAAGAGCAGGGAGAGGCGAACGGCGGCAAGGGGCGAGAGGCCTCCCAAGTCCAGAGCGAGTTTCAGGTGCTCCACGGCTTTCTCTGAGTGACCACTTGCAGCAGCCATCAAACCCATGGCCTCATGAGCAATGAAGAGTGTGAAATCTTGGTCGAGGGCGTACTGATATTCCTCGCGAGCGCTCTCGACCTCGCCCAATTCCTCCAACACCATCGCCAAGCCCAGGTGGAGCACGGCGCGGTCCGGGCCTTCTTGAGATTCAAGTGCGAGGGCGTCCTCATACACAAAGCGACCCTCCGTCAAGCGCCCCATTTCGACGAGGGTGGATGCCTCGTTTCCAGCATGAACCGCTCTTTGAGGTTCCAACTCCCGAGCCCTGCGATAACTGGACAGGGCCTCTGTGAGTTTTCCAAGATCTCTTTGAGCGTGACCTAACCCCACATGGGCAAACACGGAATCTGGATCGAGGCTCAAGATTTGCCGATACGCCTGCGCAGCGCGTTCCGGTTGTCCTGCTTCAGAGAAAATAATCGCAAGCCCACGATGTGCCGAACTCTCCTCGGGATCTTTCTCGACGGCCGTCTTAAAGGCGCTATAGGCATCCTTCCACCGACCTGCATCCAAGCACAAATGACCAAAACTGGCATAACTCCAACCAGACCCCTCAGAGTCCTGAAGGAAAACTTCGAAGTGTTCGAGAGCCAGGGTTGTTTCGCCCTGCTGGTGAAGGACTCGTGCGAGCAGGACTTGCCCCGCCTCGTCGGTAGGATCAAGAGCGACGGCACGGCGAAGATCCAATTCAGCCCCGTCCAACTCGCCCAGATGAAGATAGGACACGCCGCGCAAGTACAATGCCGTCACGTCGGCAGGGTTTTGTGCAAGGAGACGGTCGAGAGGCTCCAAGGCGTCCGCTGGGCGGCGCTCGGTCAACGCATTGGTCGCGATCGAGAGGTCGGACAAGTTCCGTCCGATGAATTGCTCGTCGGGATGGTTCCATACCGCCGGCTGACCCAGAGGCGCTCTTGGCGCAGCACAAGCAACCAACAAACCGAACACACACCACAAGAAATCACGACAACAAAACATGGGAAAACCTCGGGAGAACATCTCTCCTCCCTATCGACATATAGGCCCAGATCCATGAAGCGCCAGCCGTAGAAAATGTGAAGTGCACGTGCCTCTTTGGCCGATAGAGCCCCTATGACACCTCCCTTCTCACCGCGAATGATTTATGACGCTTGGCGATCTCTCTTCGATCTGGAGAGCGGAACCAGCGTTTTGGATGACGAAGGAAGAAGGCGCTGTGCCGACAGCGGAGACCTCGATCGAATTCTCACGCGCGGTGAAGCAGAGGCCTACAATCGTTGGAACAGCTTCGTCAGACGTCGTGCAGGAGACCCCTTCCAGACGTAGACTGACAAGGGTGACACGCGCCTCTCAAACCCTCATCCTCGCAGCCACCCTTCTGGCGATATGGGCAGGTTTCCTTCTCACCGACAGCAGCGTCGAGGATCATTCGGCCGCCCCCCCAACACTGAAAGAGCAAACGCCGGGTACTCAGGCTCCGGGGTTTAAGGGAGAAGACCAACCTTTTAAACCATCCCGCGAAAGTGGAGAAAATCTCTCTGCTCCCCTCGAAGTCCTCGATGCCCAACAAGATGTCACTGTCGTACTCGGAAGAGTCATCAACGAGCGCGGAAAAGGTGTCCCCAATGCGTCTGTTTCCGGGTTCCAAAGCCAGCCGGGGACCCCGTTTCGAAAACTAACCCACACGGGACTGTCCGTCATATCGGACGAGCAGGGACACTTCACTCTTGTCGGCATGCCAAGTGATCAGCCCCTCGCCGTCGAAGTCACAAGCCAAGACCTCGCGCCACTTCTCTTCGAACCATTCACGGTTGAAAATCATGGGACCACCAACATCGGAGATCTTCGACTCGTCGAAGGCATCTCCATCACAGGGGTGGTGAGTGCCGCAGATCTGGGTGTGCCTCTTCCCAACGCGACGCTGGCACTCTCCGATGTGACTTCCAACTGGCGCCAAGGCGCACCCAACCGCCCGGCTGTCACGGCCGTCACCGGCGAGGACGGCTTATACCGCTTCGACCACCTAGCACGACGTCAATATGACCTTCAAATCTCTGCGGAAGGCTACGCCCCCCTGACCTGCACCTTTGCCCTCGCTCTGGCAAGTGCCGCAGAACCTACAAAGCACGATTTTGCAATGTCCCCCGCATCGTCCATTTTGGGAGGGACAATCTTTGATCCAGACGGAATGCCCGTCACCCAACTCGAGGTTCGGCTCACACGATACGAACGAACAGCCGGGACCTTCTTCATGATTTCAACACTGACCAACGACAGGGGTGTGTTTCGGTTCGAGACCCTACCTGCAGGACAACTCGATCTCGACCTCATCAGCGAAGAGTGGTACATCCCACGACCCGAAGCGGTCATGACGGACCGCGAAGACCTCGCCATCGTTGCGCAACAAGCCCGGACCGTTTTTGGGCAATTGCAGGTTTCTTCAGGGGATCCTCCGAGAAATTTCACCGTCGCTGCACGGCCGGACGGGAAAACTGGAGCAGCGTTGGTGAGAGGTGCGCGTTCAATTCTCGAGGTCGAAAAAAGCGATCCGGCCGGATCGTTTCAGTTTTCCGGTTTTAAACCCGGTACGTATCGCCTCGAAGTCACCGCGACAGGGTTCGCCAAGAGCACAAGTCACGATCTCATCCTCGACAACCAACGGACCCCTGTCTCCGCCGTCATCCCCATCACTCGAGGAGGCCTCATCACAGGGCACCTCTCCCTCGAGCAAGCAGGTATCCCCATCGAGGTTCGGGACGTCGGCTACGATCCAAGTCGCGCTGTCGAAGCCACCTTTCCGACCCCCCCCCTCGACGGGTTGACGGCCCGCACCGACAACCAGGGAAGATTCAGAATCGAATACGTTCCGGAGGGGACGTACACCGTCACCGCCCTCCCCCCAGGTCTTCCCCCCATCCACAAGCGGCCGGTACATGTCCAAGAAGGGCAGGCAACGGACATCAAGGCAGTTCAAATGATCCGTGGTGGCACCATCACCGGATACGTGTACGGGCAAGACGGAAAACCACGCCATGGCGCCCGGGTCACAGCCACGGGCCCACACCACCATCAGCAAACCACAACCGACCACCTGGGCCATTTTTTACTTGAGGCCCTTCCGCAAGGCTCCTATTCCATCGCAGCGACATCCGGTGCCCTCTGGGAAGCCCTACGCTATGAAGCCCTCAAGACAGTTTCCGTCATGTCTGACCAGGAAGTCACCGTGCAGATGGTCTTTACGGAGAGGGAAAGAGCGGATCATTAGTTTCTGGCCTGATCGGAACGAGCGCCATCTTCGACGAATTGCTCGATCAACTCTTCCAAGTTAACGACATCACCATCAACGGTGATCTCCATCGCAAAGCCAGGGGACACCGGGCGAGCCTCCGTTACTTCCCAAACCAAACGGTATTGGCCTGGTCGTACCGACACCTTCTCCCCCGGTGATAGAGCGACCTGTTGCCGACCATCATCAAGAGAAGCAAGACGCACGCCGCTCTTAGGAGGCAAATAGACCTCCGTTGTCCTGTCCGGCGTTGAGGCGATCCAATACGCCGACCAAAGAGCCATCAGAACAACAAGCGTGACCGCCGCGCGAGCATAGGCTCCCAACGAACCCCGGATGGACTCTGCCCCCTTCTTTCGAACTGTTTGTTTCACGGCCTGGGCAAACGCACAAGAACGTGGACATGCTCGTCGCACTCTCGCAGATCCAATAACTCCAAGGACGAAAAATCTGTGATCTCGCCCTCCTTCCCTCTCGCCTCAACAAACAAATCACCGTTCACACGCATCACTGAGAGACGAGCCTCCACATCAACACCGAGTCGATCGGCAAGCACACGAACGGCTCGCGTCAACGCAAGGCGCTCCGCATTCGCATCAATAAATGTCGTCCCGGCCACTCCGGCCGCCAACCAACCGGTCTCATCATCACTCAAAGTGGAAGCCCATACAGGCGGACATTGAGCGCACCCCGCCAAGGACAATGACAGAAAAGCCACCCAAAAGGCATGACGAGGCATGAACATCACTCTCCCTCGGCTCCCGTATTCACTTGAGAGACAATGCTCCGAGCGGCCGCCAGCAAAACCTCCTTATCCTCCGCTGTCAAAGAAATCTCTGCACCGGAGAGGACCGAGGAGGCTCGGGATGCATAGGCTCCAAGCACCTCATCCGTGATGTCGAATTGAAGGCGAAGATAAAACTGGCTCCTGCCCTGCCATGTATCCACAACCTCGGCCTGATGTTCCACCTCAGTGATGAACTCTTGCACAAACATCTGATTGTCGCTCAGGGATGCCCCTGTGACACGGTCGATTCGATCTTGGAGAGAGGCGACAAGCACCGTATTCAAAGACTGGACGACACTTTCCAGGGTATCCCGTATCCCCCTGATCGCCTCTCCATGAGCCTCTCTCTCTGCAAACTGGACGTTAAGCCCTACGCGGCCCATGCCAGAAGAAAAGACGACAAGGGGCTGTGCGTCGGGATCCCACCCGCTGGCAGGATTATCAGCCCAAACCGGCGGGCTTTCGTCCGATCGAACCAAAAGGCTCTGTAAATTCAAATTGGCGCAGGAGAAAAGACAGAGGGAGAAGAGCCCGAGCAACACCGTGAGTTTGCGCGAACTGTAACGGCAATTGACGAACTTCATGCCTGCGGTGCCAACCAAACCGAAAGATCAGGGGCCAACTCAAGGAGAACGGATCGAACATACTGCCGAAGTTCTGTGGTCGTCCTAAAACGCGCCACTTCATCGAGGACTTCCTTCGATCGAGGGAGGTCCACTGACGAGATCACACGCTTGACGATCGGCACGTGATAGGGCGAAAGACTAAACGAGCGCACTCCCATCCCGAGAAGGAGGAGGACCGCTTCGGGATCACCGGCCATTTCTCCGCAGACCCCCAAAGGCGTCTCAGCGAGTCGACATCCATCCACCGCATGACGAACAAGGCTCAGCAAACCAGGATGGAGAGGTTGGTACAGATCAGAAACCCGCGCGTTGTTCCGATCGACCGCGAGCGCATACTGCGTTAGATCATTCGTCCCCAACGATAAAAAGTCCGCTTCCTGGGCAAGAACGCCACAATTCATCGCAACTGCAGGGATTTCAACCATCGCTCCGAGTGGAATCTCTTCGTCGAATGAAACCCCACGCTGCCGAAGGTCATCTTGAATCTGGATCAGAATTTCTTTTGCCCTCATAAACTCCTCGACCAAAGTGACCATCGGAAGGAGCAAACGAACCTTCCCGTGCGCCGAGGCTCGCAGCAGTGCACGGAATTGGGTGTAGAGGAGGTCTTTCCACTCAAGGGTGAGTCGAATCCCTCGCCATCCCAACACCGGATTCGGCTCAGGAGGAGTCTTCAGATATGAGAGCGGCTTATCGCCTCCCACATCGATGGTCCGAAAAGTGATCGGTCGGTCCCCAACGCGCTGCAATGCCTCACGATAGTGCTCGTATTGCTCCTGTTCCGACGGAAAGGTCGTGCGATTCATGAAGAGGAATTCCGTCCGGTACAAACCAATGCCGGAGAGGTCCTCGAAGGCGCCCTCGGAAAGTTCCTCCCAATTTTCAACATTCAACATCAGTTCAATGGAATGCCCGTCAGCTGTTTCGGCCGGCCCACGAGTTGCGACAACCAGATCTTCCCGGAGTCGTTCAAAGTCTTTGCTCCGAAGTTCCGCTGAGGCAATGTCCTCCTCAGACGGGTCAACAACGACATGGCCTTCGTTGCCGTCGACAACCCACCTTCCGCCCCGTGCAGGGAGGCTTTCAACGGCGATCCCCGTAATGGCGGGAATGCCCAACCCTCTCGCAAGGATCGCCACATGTGAAGCAGTCCCCCCCGAGCGGGTCACGATCGCGGCGAGTTGGCTCCGATCGAGGTGGGTCGTGTCAGAAGGCAGTAACTCCCCACAGATCAGGATATATCGCTGCCCCCCTTCTTCTTGAGCAAGAATCTCGGCGACAGGACTAGGCTTTCCTGCAAGGAGGCGGAGCAGTCGCCGCCCCACATCGCGAAGATCAGCCACAGGATCGCGGTCTTCTTCTGTATGCGCCAATCCCTCAAATCGCTCCACCCAGCGTGCAACCTCATCCCTGACAGCCACCTCTGCGTTGACGAGATCCTCACCAATGCGCTGCGAGACTCCATCTCGAAAAGAAGGGTCGTCGATCAGCATGCCGTGCACCGCAAAGATCCCCGCGTCCCGTTTCCCTACCCGACGCTCCATGGCATTTCGAACATCAGATAGTTCTTGCTGAGCCCGATCCATCGCGCCAACCAGGCGATCCCGCTCACCTTGCACATCCTCCTCAGAGATCGACAAAACCGGGACGTCCACATCCGTTGCCTCGTGAAAAAGGGCCGTGCCCACAGCGAGTCCCGGGGAGACGGCCTCTCCCTTAACGATCATTCTGTCCCCGCTCACGCTTTGAGTTTCTGCACAATGCGTTCAGTGAGAGAATCGGATGGAACACGCTCCTGTTCCATCGTGTCCCGGTCACGAAGAGTGATGGTCCCATTCTCCGCCGTTTCACCGTCCACGGTGATGCACCACGGGGTTCCGACCTCATCCTGACGCCGGTACCGCCGGCCGATCGCCCCCGCCTGATCGTAGTAGGTCGCAATCCCCTCCGACCGAAGTTCATCCTCGATTTTGAGGGCGATCTCCGGGAGGCCGTCCTTCTTGACCAAAGGGAACACGGCGACCTTAATCGGCGCAAGACGGGGATGAAGATGCAATACCGTTCGTGTTTCACCCCCCTCAAGTTCTTGTTCCTCGAAAGCATCCACAAGGAAGCAGAGGATCGCCCGATCCACCCCCGCGGCAGGTTCAATCACGAAGGGGGTAAAACGCTCACGTGTCTGGCCATCGAAATATTCCAACTTTTTGCCAGACGACTCGCTGTGCCGTTGAAGGTCGTAGTCGGTTCGACAGGCAACACCCTCGAGTTCTCTCCAGCCGATCGGCAGTTCGTATTCGATGTCACTCGTCGCCGTGCTGTAGTGAGCGAGTTCATCACCACTGTGATCACGCCAACGCAACTTGGACGGCTCGATTCCTAACTCCAGATACCATTCGAACCGTTGTTCCTTCCAGTAACCAAACCACTCTTCCCAACTTTCCGGAGGGCAGAAAAACTCCATTTCCATCTGCTCGAATTCGCGTGTACGAAAGATGAAGTTTCCCGGGGTGATCTCGTTTCGGAATGACTTGCCGATTTGCGCGATGCCAAAGGGGGGTTTGAGACGACCGGTACCCTGCACGTTCAGATAGTTCGTGAAAATCCCCTGGGCCGTCTCCGGGCGCAAATAGGCCAGGGCGCCGCTGTCTTCCATCGGCCCGAGGTGCGTTTTAAACATCAAGTTGAACTCACGTGGTTCGGTGAAGTGACTCCGGCATTCGTCATTGATTTCCGCCCCATTGCGGCGAGGGCAGATTGCCGAGTCAAGATCGTCAGCCCTGAAACGGGCCTTGCACTCACGACAATCCACAAGAGGATCGCTGAATCCATCCACATGGCCTGAAGCGCGCCACACATCCGGGTGCTGGAGAATCGCTGAATCCAGCCCCACGACATCGCGCCGTGTGTGGACCATTGAGCGCCACCATGCATCCTTCACATTGCGCTTGAGTTCCGCTCCCAAGGGTCCGTAGTCCCAGCAGGAACTCAACCCGCCATAAATCTCGGAGGCAGGAAACACGTAGCCTCGTCGCTTCGCCAAATTGACGATCTGATCCATACTGCTTGCGGGCACAGAGTCTCTCCACGGGCAAATCCGGGCCCGTGCCGGGCTGTCAATCCAGCATCCTTCCGATTGTCGATCAGGAGGCCCCCTTGGATCAAGGTGAACCCCCAGGACAACAATCGCCCAACTCCCCTGTCTTGCACTGCGGACATGTCCCTCCGGGACCGCTATCATCCCTCACATCGATGAATACCTTCGAAACCATCGCTGAAACGATCAAAGCGGGCGACCGCATTGATGAAGAGGATGCCCTCCTTCTTTTGCGCCATCCTGACCTCCCAGCCATCGGAAAACTTGCGGACCTTGTCCGGGAAAGAAAGCACGGGCACGGTGAAGTGACATACATCGTGGACCGCAACATCAACTACACCAATGTCTGTGTCACCCTGTGCAAGTTCTGTGCCTTCTACCGACGGCCTGGCGATGAGGAAGGCTATGACCACCCCCTCGAAGTGATCTATCAAAAGATTCGAGAAACAAAGGCCTTGGGAGGGGTCCAGATTCTCCTCCAAGGCGGACACCACCCCGACTACGGGATCGAACGGTATGAGCAGCTGTTCCGCGAGATCAAAGACCACGAACCGATTCACATTCATGGTCTTTCACCTTCGGAGATTCTTCACTGCTGCCACGTCAGCAAGATCCCTCTTCCCGAGGTGATCGGGAGACTCAAAGAAGCTGGCCTCGATTCGGTCCCCGGAGGAGGGGCTGAAATTCTTGTCGATCGGGTTCGAAAGATTATCTCTCCCCTGAAAACCATGAGCGATGAGTGGCTGTCCGTCATGGAGGAATGCCACCGGCAGGGCCTGCGAACCACTGCCACCATGATGTTCGGACACGTGGAGAGTTTGGAGGAGCGGGTCGAGCATCTTCGGCGCATCCGTCAACTTCAGGACCAGACCAAGGGTTTCACAGCATTCATCTCGTGGACCTTCCAAGCCCCCCACACCGAGATGGACAAAACTCCCATGGTGGGAGGCTTTGATTATCTGCGCACCGCTGCCGTCAGCCGTCTGTATCTCGACAATGTCGAAAATTTCCAGGCCAGTTTCGTCACCCAGGGGATCGACGTCGCCGGACTCAGCCTCCAGTACGGGATGAACGACATGGGCTCTGTGATGATCGAAGAAAACGTGGTGTCTGCTGCAAACTGCGAGTGCTTGGCGGACATCGAAGAACTCGAACGGCAAATCCAGACCGCGGGCTTCACTCCCCAGCGACGCAATATGTTTTATGACCGCGTCAACGAGACAGGGCAGGTCATCCAGCGCCATCCCGATCCAGAATGGGACGCCATGCAATCCCATGAAAATCCGTCGCAAAAGGGTCGCCAGCCGCAAACATCCACCTCTTCCTCCCTCACCTAACGTGTCCGCCCTGGAAGAGGTTCGCTACTGCCTCGCCTGCGGAGGCCCAACGGTTCTTCGGCAACCAGATGGTGATGGGAGAGATCGGCAGGTCTGCACCCAGTGCGATCGCGTCCATTATGAAAACCCGCGGATTGTCACGGGCTGCATCATTGAGACTGAGGGGGGACTCCTCCTCTGTAAAAGATCGATCGAGCCCCAGGACGGGCTGTGGACCATTCCTGCAGGTTTTCTTGAACTCGACGAAGATATTGAGACAGGAGCCCGACGAGAAACCTGGGAAGAAGCTCTCGCCAAAGTTCACATCTTCGGCCTCCACTCCATTCTCGATCTCCCCCACGTCGGCCAGTGCTACATCCTGTTCCGAGCCAAGCTTGAGGGCGACGCTTACGGTCCTGGCGAAGAAAGTCGTGAAGTAAAAATTTTCCCAAAAGACTCTCTGCCTTGGAACGATCTCGCATTCCCCGTCGTCCACACGAGTCTCCAGTTGTTTCTTGAAGATGAAGAGCAAGGCGTTCGGTGCCTCCACCGGGGAGCAATGCTCTGGTCTGGAGAGGGGGGAGCCTACGATCATTCCCAGTTCCGTCTCACCGCCCATCGTCGAGAATCTTTCGCCTCCGTGGACGAGCAAGTCCTTCCCCCCTCGGAGGGATCTGCTTGATTCGTTATCCTTCCAAGGATCTACAGGAACGAGACATGACCCTTTCCAGCCTTCCCTCACCACCCTACCCTCTTGCCCCTTCCAATCCGGGCCCGCACGACACCTTTGATGCCTCTCCTTCCTGGGTCAGAGACCTTGCCCCTGAGCTGCGGCCCATCACAGAAAAAGTCCTGAACGGGAGTCGCCTGTCTCTTGAAGATGGGCAAGCCCTCTTCGCTTCACCCGACCTTCAGGGTCTTGGCATGCTTGCCAATTACGTCAGTGAGTCCCGTAACGGGAATCGTTCGACCTACATCCACAACCGCCACCTGAACTACACCAACATCTGCGCCTATCGCTGCATGTTTTGTGCTTTTCGACGGGATGGAGATGAAGCCGACGCTCAAGTCATGGACACCGATTTCGTCCGGCACAAGATGCGAACGGAATTCACCGATTCCATGGACGAAGTGCACGTGGTGGGAGGCATCCACCCCGGTTTGAAGTACGAAGATTATCTCGCCCTTCTCCGAACCATCAAAGAGGAGCGCCCCAACCTGCACATCAAAGGCTTCACCATGATCGAGTTGGACCAAATCGCGCAGGTGGCCGATCTTCCACTGGAGCAGGTCTTGGCAGATCTTCGAAGCGCTGGACTCGACTCATGCCCTGGCGGCGGAGCAGAGATCCTCAGCAAGCGCGTCCACAAAAAGCTCTACAACGGCAAACTCCCCCCCGAGCAGTGGCTTCGCACCGTACGAACGGTCCATCGCTCAGGCCTCAAAACCAATGCCACCATGCTCTTCGGCCACATCGAATCCACTGACGAACGACTCGATCACCTCCTGCAACTGCGGGAAGTGCAAGATGAGACGGGTGGGTTCATGCAGTTCATTCCTCTCGTCTTTCACCCCGACAACACGCCCCTGGAACGCTTGCCAAAGGCGACCGGGCTGGACGCTCTGCGCACCATCGCTGTATCCCGCCTCATGCTGGACAACTTCCCCCACGTCAAGGCCTACTGGATCATGCTTGGCCTCAAAATCGCTCAGATCGCCCTCCACTACGGAGCAGACGACATCGACGGAACCGTTGTCGAAGAACACATCACCCATGACGCAGGCGCAACGACACCCCAGGGACTAACCGAAGAAGAGTTGGTCCAACTCATCCAAGAGGCCGGCCGCGATCCCGTTCGGCGCGATACTCTGTACACCCACCTCAGGCCGTGGAACGGCGAAACTCCTTCCTGAGGGCTCAAAGCAGGTCTCCGTCATGAGAATCCTCATCGTTCTTGCCTTTGTGTCTGCGCTGTCCTGCGGCGTTCCCTCCACAGCCCCCTCTCACCTTCCCGTCCAAGAAACATTCGTTATTGCGGCAGCCCCGCCACCCGGATTTGACCGTCAATGGGCGAGCCAGCGAAGCCAAGAACACCTTGCAGCTCTCGTTCGCCTCGACACCCAGAACCCTCCCGGCGGAGAAATGGCGACCGCCCGGTATTTTGAAGAACAGTTGCGTTCCCTCCCTGGAATTGAAACCCACCTCCTCGAAGTGGACTCCCAAAGGGCAAACTTTGTCGCAAGACTCCATGCCAAAAACCCCACGGGCCCTCCTGTAATGATTCTCGGGCACATGGATGTCGTGGGATTCCAGGAAGAGAAGTGGGAGACCCCTCCTCTCGAACTCACCGAAAAAGACGGTCATCTCTTCGGGCGGGGAGTGATCGATGACAAGGGCATGCTGGCGGCTGCCGTGACAGCACTCGAAGCGCTTAGTTCCAACAGAGATCTGCTCTCTCGAGATCTCATCCTCCTCGCGACTGCTGCTGAAGAAGGAGGCCCGCCCGTCGGCGTCGATTGGGTTTTAGAGCACCATCGAGACCTCATCGGTGATGCCGCCTTTGCACTGAACGAAGGGGGCAGGATTCGAATCACTGACGGAATCATTCAAACTGTCAATATTCAGACGACAGAGAAGATCTACCACGATGTCCGCGCCACAGCGACCGGACCCAGCGGGCATGGGTCGGTCCCCCTGCCTCAAAACGCCCTAGCGGCTCTCGCCAGAGCCGCATCCCGAGTTCATAACTGGCGCTCCCCTGTGCGATTGAACGAAACGACCCGTTTATTTTTCCGAGAAATGGCCCGCCTCGAAAGCGATCCAGCTCGCGCGAAGGCGATGGAAATCATGGGAGAAGAGCGTCCCTCTGTTGAGTCGCTGGAATCCGCCGCAACCCTTGTCGCAACAGACCCACTCATGAACGCCGTCATGAGAACGGGAGTTTCCCTGACCGTCTTGGATGGGGGATTTCGCTCGAACGTGATCCCCTCAGAAGGAACAGCTACATTCAACGTCCGTACCGTCCCGGGCGATGACATCCACGCTGTCATCGAATCCATGGAGTCTGTCGCCAACGAGGCACAGGTTCATTTTGAACTCATCACAGAGCCAAGGGACGCCCCCCCACCCTCGCCGGTAGACACAGACCTCTTTCGCGCGATGACGCGGGCCGCACAGGACATGAAACCGGATGTGGCGGTGATCCCGTTCATGTCGACCGGCGCGACAGACGGTGCTGCCCTCCGTGCTGAAGGCATCCCCACCTACGGCATCCTGCCCTTCCCTCTTGAGGAATCCGATGAGGCCACATTTCACGGAGACAACGAGCGGATGCCCACAGCAGCCCTCCTGTGGGGAACTGAATACGTGTATCGCGTCCTAGCCATGATTGCCCTGTCACCCTGAAGGCCACAAAAGGGGGCACCCTTTGGCGTTGCGACCGACCTCAAGGCAGCACCCTACGTCTCTCATGTGACATCGGTTAGAGTCTCCTCCCCATGGATCCCCTCGAAATTACCGAATTGCAGGGTGACGGCATCGGGCCGGAACTCCAGCGATCCGTTCACAAGGTTGCCCGCGCCCTCCCTCTCAATATTCTCTGGAGAGAGGTCGACTGGTCTCTCGACCGTCGCGAATCGGAAGGTGACGCCGCCATGGCAGAAGCGGAAGCCATGATGCGTGCGACCCAATTGGCGCTGAAGTACCCCACGATCACATGGAGCCAGAGCCCGAACGCTCTCATTCGTCGCCGGGTCGGATTCAGCGTCATCCATCGACCAGCCATTTCAATCCCAGGAGTCGACTCCCTCTTCAAGGAACGGCTGAACATCCATATCGTCCGCGTCGCCACCGGAGGGACCTATGATGATCCCGGGAGACTCGCCGGGCCAGATGCCGCCGTCTCCATCCGACTTGTCGAACGGGAGCCCTGTGCCCAGGCCGCCAGCTTTGCCTTTGAACTCGCACGAAAACTCCAATCCAAGGAGGGCGAGGGACACGTGACTTCCTCATCCAAGTGGACCATCCAAAAAGCCACGGATGGACTCTTCGAAGAAACCGTCGAAGAGGTTAGCCATGGATATCCGGACATCGAACATCAAAGTATCCTCTTCGACGCCATGCTCGGGAAGATCGTCATCGCCCCCGACGCATTCAACGTGGTCGTTACCCTTAATGAATACGGAGATTTCCTCTCCGACATGGCTTCGGGTTTGGTGGGCAGCATGGGGACTGGCGCCTCGGGCAACTTTGCCTTCGATGATCACCGGCACGTCACCGTCGCAATGTTCGACCCCGCCGGTGGTACCGCACCTGACATCGCCGGCCAGGACATCTGCAATCCCACGGCAGTGTTACTCGCCTTCGGGATGCTTTTAGATCACATCGACCGTTACGACATCGGGCACGCCCTTCGACTCAGCGTCCTGGGTGCCATTAAAGACGGTGAGTGCACCAAGGACCTGAAAGGCTCTCTGTCGACGACTGAATTCACTCAAGTCATCATCGACCGACTGCCCGACCACCTCCCCGAGTAGTCACACGCAACAGAGACTTGCCTCGTTTAATCCTCGTCCGGGAGGTGATTCAGCGTGTAGAAAGCCTTCCCGTGCAGGAGGCCTCTGTCCTGCTGTTCACGATGGCGCACCCCGCTGGCGGTGAGTTCATGAACATACCCCTCCCGCAGGCCATCGAAAGTCAGCCGCACCGTTCGATCGTCAACCAGCACGGCCTGCGTAATAGAAACATCCTGGACATCGTTTTCCGGCGCTCCGTAATCGGCGTGATATTCGTAGGTGTAGCTGGTCATGGAATAACTCCCTAGATCCGTCGCTGTCTCCTCATCCACGGGAAGCGTAAAGACCAGTTCAAAGCCTCTCGGCTGTACGCGCATATGGAGAATGTCGAAAGAAGGCTCTCCGCGGTACACGATCCGCTGCAGTCCATACCGACGACGACCGGTTGAGGTCCACCCGCGGTCGGTCTGCCCGACAATGAGAGAACCATCCGGAGCAAAAGCGAGGCGAGTGACGCCACAATCGAGGGCCTCGATGAAAGGGAAACACACGCCCTGGTAATGGCCGTCGATCTTTTCGAGGTCCACCCGGCTGATGGAGCAGAGTGTCTGGTCCCCCACGAAGAACTGGCCCGTGAAGGGGCCAAACTCGCCTTCCGTCTCGTCGAGCACAATGTCGGCCGCGGATTGCCCCATTTTCTTGTAGGGGAACCACACCGTGGGTTCAGCACGCTCGGGGCGATCATCCTCCTGTTCAAGGTCATCTCTCCACCGCAGGCTCGCCGGATGCCCATGCCACGAACCCGGAGCGAGGTGAGACAGTCGATTGGTCGCGACATAGTCACCCTGGTTGTCGACATAGAACATTTCCCCGTCACCCCACATGCCAATGCCGTTGGGTGACCGCAATCCATCGCACACGGGGATCATCTCTCCGCTGGGCGTAATCTTCACGGCCCAGCCTCGGTAAGGAGCAATCGACTTTCCAAGACCTCCACAAAAACCCACATTGAGTGTGATCCAGGCATTTCCCTCTCGATCAAACTTGGGGCCGAAAGCGAACTCGTGGTAGTTCCCGGAAACCCCCCAGTCGGCACAGACCGTCTCGTAGAGATCGGCACCTCCATTTCCCTCTTCATCAACCAGCCGGGTCAACTCACCCCGCTGCGTCACATAGACGGCCTCGGTATCCCCCTCCATCCTGACCGCAGCACCAAGAACCTCATGCAGTCCTGAGGCAAAGGTTTCAAACCGAGCGGCAACAGGAGGTTCTTCGTAGGCACCGTTCACAAGAAAAACATCTCCTCGTCGCGTCGTGACAACGGGTCGCCCGTCTCCCAAGATGCTCAGCCCCCCCACTTCGAGAACAATGTCTCGCGGGACCGGATAGGTATAGACCCGGTAGTGATCACGATCAGGAGAGGCCGGAAAATCGCGCTCTAGGAGAGCCTGAAGTTGCGTATCGAGGATGGGGTCGATCTCCTGCTGAGAACTGATCTGAAAGTCCCAGCCCCCCGTTCCCTCCACAACCTTCACAAAAATGTGGTTCACCCCGGCCCGGAGGGACAAAGAGAGGCGATGACTCTCTGGGTCCAACCCGCGAGCCACATCGACATCGATCAACAAATCACCATTGACCCAAAAGCGCATGCCGTCGTCGGACCCTGTGGTCACATCCACAACCGTGTTTTGGGAGGCCGACACCGTTCCCCAGAGATAGCAGGTGGCGTAATCGTTGAGTTCGGAATCCTCGTGCACGCTCAGATCAACACGATGGTTGAGAATATCGCCAAGGGATTGCCACTCCACTTCCACCCCTTTCTTCCCCTCGAAGACTCGATCGAGGTCAGGCCCAGGGCCGCCTGCCTGCAGGTTGGCCAACTCCTCTTCCGGTGGCAGGAATCTCACCAAGTCATCTTCGTCATGCCCCGCATAGGAGAAGGGGGACAGCAACCACCAATCACCCCACACCCCTGCTGCGGGAAGCAGCTGTTCTTTCATGTAACGAATTGTTTCGTCCCGACTCCCGCGTGGCTCGTAAGGAATCTCACCCACCCAATCTTGGGCCCACGACAACGTGTTCAGCAGACAAAGAAAAACCAGAACGATTCTCACAGAACAATCTCCATCACAAGCACCAGAGGGCCACCGTCAGCCCAAGAGACCACCTCAAAGAAAACTTCATCCTGAGGCCCGTCAAAAACATCGAATGAAAATGCCTCGCTCTCCAGAAGACGAGCCCGCGCATCTCCCTTCACCCAAATCGGCTCTCCCTCGGTCAATCCTGTGACGGTGAAAGTCCTCACGAGTGTTTTTCCAGAAACGACTTTGGGGACGATCCGCTCTTCGACGGTCATCCCATCAATGGAATAAAGGAATGTCGGAACGCCCTCCCGATCCAGCCGATAGCCGGCAAATCGATACCCCGCCTCCTTGCCACTCGACTCGGGCCAAAAATCTGGTTTTTCTCCCACGAGGATCGGAGGTCCAGAAGGAGCACTCCAGGCCACCGGACCGCGTCCACCGGTCACCTGCCCCCCCCGGCCAGCCCAAGCACCCGAGACTTCCAAGAAATCCCCCTGCCAAGCATCCGACAATCGAGATTCCTCTCCATCGAAACTGAAATGAACACCCACGGGGAAGCCCACAGCAATGCCACGACTTCCTGCTCCCTCCAAAAATGTTCGAAACACCACAGGCCGTTGTCCCACGTCAATTTGCAAATCATCCGTCCCTGTGACACCCCCAGGTACAGGCATGAATTCTTCCAGAGAAAAATAAGACCACAGCGCATCAATCTGTGCCGTCGCATCTCCCCCGAGAAGATCGGGATAGGTGCTCTTCCCGTCGACATGAAAAGCAGGCATGCGGGTGCCTGGCGCCCACCTTTGGGGATCCAAGAGGAAGCGCCGGTACCAGTCGTATCGGAGTCGCTCGGAGAACTGGGTCATATCCAGCCCCGGGCTCCCGACGACGGGATAATCCTTGTAGTTATGGCACTGGACGCAGCCCAGCCCATCTGCACCGGCCAGCGCTCTTCCAGCCAGGACCTGGTCATCCCCTGTCACCGGCCAGGGCCCATCCTCGTGGGGCCACAGGCCCTCCCGAAGGGCAAGTTGCTCCGCCAACCCCTCCACGCGATCTCCCTCAAAGTGAGGCATCCGTGTTGCCAGCCAGGGGCGGGATCGCTCACCGTTCACCAAAACTTCCTTCAGCCAGGAGGTCGACAGGCGCTCTCCCACGCCAGAGAGATCGGGCGGATAGCGCCCCTCGTCACCCAGGTCCACCCGTTCATCCGTTGTCGTAACAAAGGGGCTCAAAGACGCGGGCACTCCCCCCTCCCCGTCCGCCGCGTGACAGGCGAGACAGCCAAGCGTGGCAAGACTTCGAGCCACCTCATCGAGGGGTGCCGGGGCTCCAGTCACTCTCTTGAAAGACTGCACACCCCGTTCAAGAAGAAGGCGTTCTTCATCCGTGAGGTCATATCGCGGAGTGCGGTCATCATTCGGATCCAGACACCCCTTCTTGCCCATCGAAAGTTCTGACAATCCCGGGGAGGGAAGAGCGGGTGGAGCATCCGGAATTTCGTGACACGCCACGCACCTGCCACGAGCCAAGGCAGCCCATCCCTCCGCAGAATCTCCAAAGATCTCTGCGGCGGGTTGCCCTCGATCAAATTGTTCGATGAGGAAAGTCGCGATGTCTTGTGATTCATCCTCATCAAGGTCGAGAGATGGCATCCTTCCGTCGGGATAGACCGCAAGAGGATCGAGAAGAAATCCATCAAGCCCTCTTTCCGTCCATTTTCCTTCCAAGTGACCGAAGGGAAATGGAATCGAAACCTCTGGCCTTGTCCGATCCAGCCCCTCATATCCGAGAACATCAAAGGGCGAGCCCAAAGCACCGTGGCACGCGACGCATCCGACACGGTGGTAAAGAGATCGGCCGGTACGAGCTCTCGGGCTCAACTCGGCCACCTCAATGGGCACTTCCGACGACTCGGGGGAGGCCCAAGACGCAAGGAGCCCAAGGATGGCGTCGACATCCCGAGAGGCCGTCGTTCCATTTCCGAAGAGGGCAGGCATATCCGCCCCGGCATGCAACGATGACGGCTCCATGATCCAGCGACGCATCCACTGGGGAGTCAAGCGCTCCCCGACCTTCTCAAGACGTGGCGCGGAACGCTGTCCCACCGCCGCCTCTTCTCGGCTGTCGGGGAGATGGCAGTTCGTACAGCCCTTGGTTTCGAGAAGTTGTCTCCCTTCCCGTCCATAATCCCACCTATCGAGGGAAAAATTTGGCCGGGCCGACCGAGACGGCACGGGTTCGGCGGGAAACCCTCCTCCCTCCCCATCGGAACTCTCCCACAGCGTTCTGAGGCGCACCGGGCCCTCCCCGAGAGGGCGAAACGTCACGTCCACCCGAACTTCGCGATAGCCAAGCGGAAATAGCCACCCCGTCCAGTGGAGACCAGGCCCCGTCACGGTCTTCGCGGACAGTTTTTCCAAGACGGCCATCACGGGCCCCTTCGCCGCCGGAACCACAACAAGAGAGGCCTCACCGCCTTCAATCTCCACCCCAAACCGAACTTGGTCCACTTCAGAGACATCGATCATGGCAGAGTAGGTGGCACTCCATTCACGAGATTGGAAGTAAGGACTGAGGGAAGAGCCCTCAGGAAGAGCAAAGGCCGCTGATGGAGACGTGGTGTTTGTCCTGACTTGCTCATGGGCAATTTCCAAGCCCCAGCCTCTCGCCGCGGGTTCCACCTGTGCCTGTGTTCCGGCAGAGAGCGCCAAAAACATCAGACAACCCGCAACGCGGCGGACACATTGAGACATTCTCCGCGTCATGGAGAGCCATCCTTCAGGCGGTCCGGTTCACCGCTCTTTTCTTTTCGCACCTCGTAACTCCCCTCAGGGACATCCTTCACTCCGCCCGTCCCGCGGCTCGGAGGAGCGGTTGGGGGCTGACTTCCAAAGGAATGCACCCGAAAGGAATCCTTCGAAGCGGCATTTTTCAGCCCCCTGCCCATGAGCGAAAGCATGCCCCGACGCGTGATGGGAAAAAGGCAGGCCAGACCGAAAATGTCGGTGAGGAATCCAGGTGTGATCAAAAGCACGCCGGCAATGAGGATCAGCAAGCCCTCCTGCAAGATTTCTGACGGGGCCTCTCCTTTCTCAAGTTTGGCGCGGGCGCGGGAGAGGACCGCGAGTCCTTCCTGACGAGCTAAGGAGGCCCCCACAACACCCGTCGCCACGATCAAGGCGAGGGTAGGCAGCCCTCCAATCACAGCGCCAACCCGAAAGAGCAATATGAGCTCAACCGTTGGAACCACGAGAAAAAGGAAGAGAAGCCAGGGCATCTCTCCATCATCACATTTTGACTGGTCCCCGCACGATCCCGGTTACGAAGGCGTTTCGGGATCGTAGCCCAATGATGCAGAAAGCCGACGTTCCACATCCTCGACCGAGCAGGCTGTTCGAGTTGCGTAATCCTCGACCTGATCCCGGTCCACCGGTCCGATGCCAAAGTAGTGGGTTTGCGGATGGAAGAGATACAGACCACTGACACTTGCCGCGGGAAGCATGGCTCCAGACTCCGTCAAACTCATCCCCAGAGCCGGCGCATCAAGGAGGTCAAAAATCTGCTGTTTGGGGCCATGGTCAGGACATGCCGGATAACCAAACGCCGGTCGAATGCCCGTAAATTTCTCAGCGAGCAAATCATCGACAGCCCAGTTCTCCTCGTTTTCAAGGCCCCACAACACACGACTTCGGCGGTGGAGGAACTCCGCGAAAGCCTCTGCCAGACGATCCGCGAGAGCCTTCGTCATGATGGCTTGGTAGTCATCCAGGTCCTTCTCAAACCCCCT
>JAZALG010000049.1:0-10848 GCA_036229545.1 Planctomycetota bacterium
TACGGTGGTTCGCAATAATGGTCATTATGGATCGGCCACGAATATCTTTACGGGGACCTTTGACTCCTACGGAATCCGCGAGAATGCGCGGGTACCCGAGCCGACACTGTTCGAGTACATCCGTCGGGATGCGGGACTGGCACCGACCGATGTGTGGTTGTCGACTGCAGGGTCTGATCAGGAAACCAACTATGCCTACTCAAGCCACGAGCAGTATGGCCGTCAATATGGCGCCAATCTCATCGGTGGTGAGGGCGTTTTCAACGCAGAGTTTCGTGAGGTCATTACCGGCGGAACAGGCCAACTTCCGACGCGTGACGCTAAGTCGGAGGATGCATTGGCCGCACTGCGCGGAGCCATTCAACCCGACAGGAAGGCGGACGCCACAGGGGGAGTGAATGACCCTGAATCAGTGGCTCGTATTGAGTCCTACATCCTCGATGAGTTGGGAAGAGGCACATCCAACATCACGGGGTTGGGTGCAAACGATGCCAAGGCCATGCGTGTTGCCAGCAATCTGCTGGCCATCTTCAAGCCTCGCCTCTTGTCGGTCACACTCCGAGCTGCCGATGTCGCTCACGGAAGTTTCAACAATTACGTCACCGTGATTCGTCGCAATGACGAAGAACTCGGTCGCCTCATGGACGCCATTGGGCAGGATCCTGATCTTGCTGAAACGACGGCGGTTTTTGTTCTCTCTGAGTTCGGGCGTGATCGCGATTTGAATGAGCGTCGAGGGTTAGACCACGGGGATGGCAGCGACGATCTGCTGAAAGTCGCGACGGTTGCGTGGGGCCCGGATTTTTTCAAGGGGAAAGAAGTCAGCCGTGAGGTGCGATCCATCGATGTCTGCCCAACCATCGCCAATATGTTTGGTGTCCGAGCGACCATGGCCCAGGGGGGCGTGCTCCCCCAACTTTTTGCCTGAGGCTGTGGCTGAGACTCGCCGCTTGAGCCTCTTGTGCCGGGCGGCTGTCCTGATGGTGTGGCTATTCGGCCAGGGCCAGGGGATGGCCCAGGGAGGGTTTACCCAAAGAAGCCAGGAAAACGGATGTCTGAGTTGCCATCGGGGAACGGAAGAGATGCACCCGTGGATGAGCCTTTCTTGCGTCGATTGCCACGGAGGAAATGACCGGGCGACAACGCTGGAAAAGGCCCATGTGCTTCCCCTCTATGGGTGGCCAGGGGACGAGAGGATGTTGCCGTCCGACTTTGATCCAGAAGCGCTTCGCTTTCGAAATCCGACGGATCTCCGCATCGTGGAGACGACCTGCGCCCAATGCCACGATCAAGTCGTGGGGCACCTCCTGACAAGTCTTCACGGGACGACGGCCGGACACCTCAGCGACGGCCTGTACGAGAACGGGCTCTTGTCCGAGCGCGAATCGCTCTACGGGATTTTCAATGTGGCCAGTCGAGCGGAGGATCCTCCCCCCGAAGATATTGGTCGTCTTCTTGCCATTGATCGACTTCACGTACGGAGTCAGTCTTCATCCCTAGGTGATCATTTCGCCGATCTCCCCCGCAAAGCTTGCATGCAGTGCCACCTGTTTTCTGAAGGCGTAGCTGTCCGGGGAAGACTAGGGCAAGACGGCTTGTACCGAGGCGCGGGATGCGCTGCCTGTCATGTGGTCTACGCTGAGAATGGCCTGTCACTTTCCGCGGATCAGTCCGTGGATCACCAAGAGCCGGGCCACCCACGAAAGCACCAGATGGTGGCCGTTCCGCCGACGACAGTATGCACCACATGCCATGTGGGGGACGCCTCGATCGGCAACGGGTTTCGCGGTTTGGCGCAGCTCTATCCCAACCAGGTTGCCGGTCCTGAAATTCCGGGAACGACCGATCGGTTGATTGCCGGGCAGTTTTTTCTGAAGGACAGCAGAAAACTTCCGGCAGACGTGCACTATGACGCCAACATGCAGTGCACGGACTGTCACGGCGTGGAAGATGTCATGGGAGATGGCAATCTCTACGGCGCCATGGAGCACGGCGTGGCCATCGAGTGCGTTGATTGTCACGGCACATTTCGCGAGCCGTCCAACCTGCACAATTCAAAGGGCGATCCCCTGGAGAACTTAGAGAGGGTCGCTGATATTTTCCGGCTGAAGGGAAAGGTGGATGGTCGCTGGCGGCGAGTGAAGCAGGCAAGGGATGTGCTCGACCCAAGCCACCCCGACTACAACCCCCGAGCCGCCGAGGCGATGACTCCCGAACACGCCGGGCTGGAGTGCTACGCCTGCCACTCGGGATGGAACACAAACTTTTTTGGGTTTCATTTCGATCGCAATGAGGCTTTCAGTCAACTCGACATCGTGACGGGCCAGCGGACGCCGGGTCGGGTGTCGACTCAAGAGAGAATCTTCGCCACCCTTCGCCAGTTCGTGCTAGGGGTGAACTCAGAGGGAATGATCGCACCCTATATGGTTGGGTTTTCGACGATGGGAACTGTCCGAGGACCCGATGGTCAGCCCCTTCCCGGACTCGATCAGGCTTTGCCCGAAACGGCCGCTGGGCTCTCTGGCATGACCATGATTCACCACCAGACGCACACCGTGCAGAGTGCGGCCCGGAGTTGTGTGGACTGCCATCGCAGTCCCGCTACGTGGGGGCTGGGAACCGGTGACGCGAACAGTTCGAGTTACTCGCTCACGCGCGAGATCCTCTATGCGGTCGGGGAGAGGGGGCTCGAACTGCTCCTTCTCGACAGGGAAAATCCCATCCAGAGCGATTTTATTTCCCGTCTCCCCCTGGGGGGAGCGCAAAAGGTCATCGTCGACAGTGATGTCGTGACCGGACATGCTTCGACGGCATTTGTCACCATTGCGGGAGCGGGTGTGGCGGTTGTTGACGTCCGAAACCCTGCCTTTCCCCGTGTTCGGGCTTTTGTCGCGGCGGGAGACGCGCGGGATACGACACTCGCGGGCAATCTCCTGCTCATTGCCAATGGATTGGGTGGGATGCGCGTGGTCGATGTGTCTGACCGTGATCAGCCGGTGCTTATCTCGGATCTTCAGACCTCGGAGGCTCGCGGGCTTTCTGTCCAATGGCCACGGGTGCTCATTGCTGACGGCCCTGGGGGCCTTGCGATCGCTGATATTTCTGTTCCCGCTGCGCCCCGTGTCGTGGGGCATGTTTCGATGTTCTCCGGTTCTGGAAGTGACTCGGGAGATGCCAATGCGGTGGCGGCGATGTTTGTGTACGGGACACCCGTCGGTCACGATCAACGTACAGAATCTCGGATGATCGCCGTGGTCGCAAATGGTCGTTTCGGAATGGCCGTCGCTGATGTCACTGAGCCCTCTGCGGCAAGGCTGCTTTCGGGCCCTGCCCGGGTTTACGGGAGAGGGCGAAACGCCATTGATGTTCAGTTCACCAGCCGCTTTGAACTTGGTGACACCGTTGGGTTGAAGCCGACGACTGAAAGAGACATGGCCTATATCACCGTAACCAACGAGAGCCGTTTGTCCGGATCAGTACTGGTTGTTGACCTGACGAATCCAGACCAGCCCGTCCTTCGAGACTCCTTGAATGTGCGATCTCTCCCCGGGGGAGGCGCCCTGACCAAATCGTTCAATCCGCCTGAACTTGTGATTCGGCATATCGTTGCGTGTGACGATGGACTGGTATTTCAAGATGTGACGCAATCCGACGAAGCCGTTGTTCTCGACACCATCGCAGCGCTTTCTGGGGTCGTGGATCTTGCCGTCGAGAATTTTTCTTTTGACCGAATGATTGATGAAACGGGGAATCAACTGAAGGACATCAGCCATGCGTCGGCTCGGTTCCTCACGCCAGCAGAAATTTTTTCGGTGCTGTCTGTTCCCTCAGAAGTTCTGGGGACGGATCCAGACGGAGGGCGTCGACGGACGACCTTGACGCGACAATACGCAGGGCGTGTTGCGCGTGGAGGGTTGTTGGAGAACAGTCTCGCCATGGCGGACACCTCCGTGGATCGGGCTGAGCGTCTCTTACGTGGCTATCGCCTTTCGCCCCAGGAAGACATGGCTCGTCTCGTTCGACATCTTTCTCCTCGGGAATACGATCGCAACGGGGACGACGGGTTGGGGCGGGCGGAGATGGAAGAGTTGATCTTTGATGCTCTGGACGCGAACGGCGACAATCAGTTGGACATTTTGGAGTGGCCGCGACATCCGTCTGAGGACATTTTCGTTCTCGATCGGAACCACAATGGCAGCATTTCTCGATCAGAAATGGACCTCGAAGAAGACGTGATCCGGTTCTATGACTTAAACGGGGATGGGCTCGCGACTTGGTCCGAATGGCCCTGGCTGACTCGGGAGCAGGTTCTGCCCACGTTGTTCTATGCGACCGGTGAACTCCTTGCCGAATTGATCAAGGACGACAGTTTTCAGAAGCGCCATTCGGAAATGATGAACACGCTGGAGTCTCGTCGTCGGGACGGATTTGAAGTGGATGTTGCCTACTTGACGGAAGTGGTGGACCGAAATCGGGCAAGACCCCTGACGGACGTGACGGGTCAGTTGGCGCCGGGCGGATTCATCGAAAGGTTCGATCTGGACGCTGATGGCTCGGTGGAACCCTTCGAGTATCCTCCGTTTTCGTCTCTTGCGACGCGGTGTGATCTCAACGGTGATGGAAAGATCAACGAGAGGGATCTCCCATGACCGCTGGAAAGAAGAAAAGGGGGTGGCGCCTGGGTGTGGTCTTTTTTTCCTGTCTCCTGGGCTGCGGCGGAAATGATGTGACGGGAGAAGGGACTGGCCCTTTGAGGGGGCCGGAAACTCACGCTCGACACGTTGTGGTGTATGTCATCGACACACTGCGGGCGGATAGACTCGGTCTCTATGGGAACGACCGGCAACTCACGCCCGCCATGGATGAACTCGGCCGGACAGGCGCGACCTTTGAGATGGCTTACTCCTCTGCACCCTGGACGCTTCCCTCCAGTGTGAGTTTGTTTACTTCGACCTTCCCGACCAGCCATGGGGTGTTGAGCGGGTTGGAGACCCTGGGAGACCAGGCTCAGACCATGGTCGAGTGGTTTGGTGACCTGGGGTATTACACCGCGGGATTTGCCTACAACACGCTGGGGGGGCGAGGCGCAGGACTGGATCAGGGATATGACAAATACTTTGAGAAACCCCCGAATGACGAGATGACCGAAGAACAGAGAGAACAGGGCCTCCACACCATCCGCCCTGTATTGAGATTCATCCGAGATTACGAAGGGGAGGCCCCGCTTTTTCTCTATGTGCATACCGTCGAGCCGCACTGGCCGTTTGATGGATCGCCGATGAACCTCACGCCTCTTGAGGGAGAAGTCACGGGAGCGTTGAAGGAACAGGCCAACGCGTTGTGTCCCAAGCATCGGGGCATGCTGGGAAATCGGCAATCCGGTGAGATGACTGCGCAGGATCTGGCTGAGCTCGAAGAGATGGAGCGCACAGCGGACCGACTGCAGGAGACGGTAGAGGCCCTGTATGACGGCGATGTGCGTCGGGCTGATCTCAATCTCAGCCGGGTGGTCACGGCCTTGACAGAGAAGGGGTTGTGGGACGACACGATCTTCGTTCTCCTGGCGGATCATGGTGAAGAGTTGCGGGAGCGAGGCAATTGGCTCCACGGCCAATCGGTTTTCAACGAACTTGTCCGGGTGCCCATGGTGATGCGTATTCCGGGTGTCACCGGAACGAACTCTCGTGTTTCTCAACCGACTCAGACGCTCGATCTTCTTCCCACACTCGCCGATGCACTGGGGGCGCCGAAGGCAGAGTCGTGGCAGGGGCGCTCACGGTATCAGTGGATTTCGGAACCGGGACTTCCGGTGGATGCAGCCCTGCCGATTTTTTCGGTGCGCAGGGAAGTCGATCGCCCTGGGCGGTTTGTCTTTGGTGACAGTGAAACCACTGTTGTCCGCGGGGCCTGGAAATTGATCGTGCACCACGACCTCCGGGTCGCTGCTCTCTACAACTTGGATGACGATCCTGCAGAGCGAAAAGACGTGGCGGCCGACTACCCGGCGATCACCGCATCCTTGCAGGAAGAGGTGGAGACTTTTCTTCGCGACCAATCAGCCTTGAACCTGTCTCTTTCTCAGTCCGGTCCCATGGAGGAAGACAAGCGAGCCCACCTTGCCGAATTGGGGTATCTCGGGGGTGGAGACGGGTAGGGGCGCCTCAAGCCTGCATGGATCGAGAAGGCCTCTGTGAGGTATAACGGGCATCCCCGGGTTCATGAAAAAACCCACGATTTTGGGGCCGGGATGATCGATTTTGGCCATCTCGGTGGTGTTCTCTTGGGCTTTCACGGTACATCCAATGGATAGACGACAGACGAGTCTCCTTGCCCCTCGTGCAGAGGGCCCAGGTAGTCGTTCTTTGCCGTTGAAACCGGAGTGGCTGAAAATCCGGCCTCCCGGCGGCGGGCAGTACGCCACGCTGAAACAGAACCTCCGACAGCGGGGCCTCCACACCGTGTGCGAAGAGGCGCGCTGTCCCAACGTGGAGGAGTGCTGGAGTGGGGGTACAGCGACGCTCATGCTCATGGGAGACACCTGTACCCGGGCCTGTTCGTTTTGTGCCGTGAAAACAGGACGGCAGGGCCTTCCCCTCGATTCGGAAGAACCGGTGCGCTCCGCTGAGCAGGTCGAACTGATGGATCTTCAATATGTGGTTCTCACCTCTGTTGACAGAGATGATCTTCCTGACGGAGGAGCGGCACATTTCGCAGCGACCGTGCAGGCGATTCAATCACGGTGCCCCGAAACGTTGATCGAGGTCTTGATTCCGGATTTTGGAGGGGACAGAGAGGCCTTGGCGGTTCTCGTGCAATCCCGTCCCGAAGTCGTGGCTCAAAATCTTGAGACTGTCGAACGCCTGACCCATCCGGTGCGGGATCCCCGCGCGGGTTATGACCGAACCCTCAAGGTGCTGGCGTCTGCCAAGGCACTCGATGAAGGAGTCTTCACCAAGTCGTCGCTCATGCTTGGTTTGGGGGAGACCTCCGAAGAAGTCCGGCGGGCGATGGAGGATCTGCGAGAGGTCGGAGTGGACTTTCTGACCCTCGGCCAGTACCTGGCTCCCAGTCGCCGTCACCACCCGGTTGTGGAGTACGTCGAGCCAGACGTATTCGACGAGTGGCGCTGTGTGGGGGAGGCCATGGGGTTTCGGTATGTCGCATCGGGGCCCCTGGTGAGAAGCAGTTATCGAGCTGGCGAGTTCGCCATCAAGGCCGCTGTACTGGGCCGCAATCAACGCGCTGCCCTTGGCAGGACAAACTGGGACAAGGGGGGTGGGATATGACGGCTCCAGACATGCTCCAGATTCTCGACGAAACCGGCCAGGCGACGCTGGGGTCCGAACCCAACCTGGATGACGTCACCCTGGTGAAGATGTACGAGTGCATGCTCAGCACTCGGGCCCTGGATGAGCGGATGATCAATCTCCAACGTCAGGGGCGCATCGGTTTCTATGTTCCGTCGACGGGGGAGGAAGCTGTGCAAATTGGGGGAGGGCTGGCTTTCGGGGAGAGGGATTGGATCTTCCCCTCCTATCGCATGCCCGGAACCTTTCTCATGCGAGGGGTCGAGATGCACGACCTTGTCGCGAACTGCTTTGGCAACGAAGCCGATGTGTGCAAGGGCCGGCAGATGCCGGTGCACTACGCCTTCGCAAAGCAGCACATGGTCTCCATCAGCAGCCCTATCGGGACCCACATCATTCAAGCGGTTGGAGCGGCCTACGCCATGAAGCACAAGCAGGCCGGAGCCGTGGCAGGCGCTTTCTTCGGCGACGGGGGAACGAGTGCCAATGATTTTCATTCGGGGATGAACTTTGCGGGGGTTTGGAAGGCGCCCTGCGTGTTCGTTTGCAGCAATAATCAATGGGCCATTTCCGTCCCTCTCGAAAAGCAGACCGCCTCGGAATCGATTGCGATCAAGGCCGAGGCCTACGGGATGCCAGGCGTGAGAGTGGATGGGAACGATGTTCTCGCGGTGGTCCAGGTGATGAACGAGGCGGTGTTCCGAGCCCGTCAGGGCGAGGGTCCGACTCTGGTAGAACTGATGACTTACCGCCGTGGTCCCCATAGCAGCAGCGATGATCCCACCCGCTATCGAGGGAATCAGGCCGACGAGTGGCTGTCTCGAGATCCAATTTTACGGTTCCGGAAGTATCTCGAGCGGCGTGACCTCTGGTCTGAAGAGAAGGAGAATCTTCTGCAGGAGACCCTCGCAGAGACACTCAAGACGGCGGTCAAGGACATTGAAAGCCAGCCTCAGCCGGGATTGGACACCATGTTTGAAGATGTATATGAAAATGTTCCCCCGGGACTCCGTGAGCAGTACGGGGACCTCGTGGAGAAGGAAGGAACAGGACACGAACCAGATCCGGATGCTGCATTCCCTCTCTAAGAGCGAGGGGACTGCTGCGTTCATGACAAACGAAAATAGAGCGGGCGGCACTGTCCGCAGGAGATAAACATCGAGATGTCTGAAATCACCATTGTTCAAGCCGTGAATGACGCCCTCGCCGAAGAAATGCGGCGGGATGAGGACGTGGTCATCCTCGGAGAGGATGTCGGCATCAATGGGGGGGTCTTCCGTTGCACGGCAGATCTGCAGTCCGAGTTTGGCGAGGACCGGGTCATCGATACTCCCCTTTCGGAATCGGGGATCATTGGGTCGGCCATCGGCATGGCCATGTATGGACTCAGGCCGGTTCCAGAGATCCAGTTTTCCGACTTTATCTGGCCTGCGTTCGACCAGATCACTTCAGAACTCTCGAAGATGCGCTATCGCTCTGCCGGCCAGTTCACCTGCCCACTCGTGATTCGCACTCCTTACGGCGGTGGCATTCGAGGGGGGCTGTACCACAGCCAGAGTCCCGAGTCGTACTTCACCCATACGGCGGGTCTTGTGGTCGTGGTCCCCTCAAGCGCTTACGACGCAAAGGGACTCCTCAAGGCGGCGATTCGCAGTCCCGACCCGGTCCTCTTTCTTGAGCCCAAGAGGATCTATCGCGCGCCGAAGGGCGAAGTGCCCGAGGAGGAGTACGTCGTGGAGTTGGGGAAGGCCGCTGTTCGTCGCGAGGGAAGCGACTTCACCTTGACCTGCTATGGGGCCATGGTTTCTGTTGCGATGGAGGCCTGTGAGAAGGCAGCTGAGAAGGGTTGGGAGGGTGAAGTGCTGGACCTTCGCACGCTTGTCCCTCTGGACGAGGCTGCCCTTTTGGAGAGCGTGACGAAAACGGGGCGGCTTGTGACTCTGCAGGAAGCGCCGAAGTTCTGCGGCTTCAGCAGTGAGTTGTCCGCCATCGTTGCCGAAAAGGCCATCGACGTTCTGGAGGCGCCGATCAAGCGGGTCGCTGGGTTCGATGTTCCCTTCCCCTACACTCTAGAGCACGTGTACATGCCCCATGCAGAGCGTGTTTTTCACGCAATCGAGGAAATCATGGCTTGGTAGCCAGGCCCCAATCACCCGCGCGAATACAAGGAACGAGAGATGGCCGTAACTGAGTTCAAACTCCCAGACATTGGCGAGGGCGTCGCCGAGGGTGAAATCACGAGTTGGAAGGTCAAGGCTGGTGAGGACGTCGTTGAGGATCAGGTGATGGTTGAAGTGATGACCGATAAGGCCACCGTGGAGATTGGATCGCCGGTCACCGGAAAAATTGTGGAGTTGAAAGCCGGTGAGGGGGACGTGGTCCCTGTTGGCGAGGTCATTGTGGTTCTCGAGGAGGGTGTTCCTTCTGTCGAGGCGGCCGACGAAGCACCGCCAGTTGAAGAACCGGTCGCTCCAAAGGAGCCCGCGCCGCCACCCGCTGTGAGTCAGGAACTCGACCTGTTTACGGACGAGCCTCCTGTTCAACGCGAGGCTCCACCACCGCCACCTCCTCCACCACCACCCGCGACCGTTGTTGTTCCCGAAGAGGCGCCCCCCGCAGTGGAGGAGCCCATCGAAGAGGCGCCTTCGAGCGATCTTGGCGAGGTTCACTTCACCCTTCCGGATGTTGGGGAAGGGGTCGCCGAAGGGGAGATCACCAAGTGGATTGTCTCTGAAGGCGATGCGGTGGTCGAAGACCAGCCCATGCTCGAAGTCATGACTGACAAAGCCACCGTGGAGATCGGATCGCCGGTCAACGGACGGGTCCAAGAGATTCTCAGGAAAGAAGGGGAAACCGTGCCGGTGGGGGATGTCTTGCTGGTTCTGGCTGCGGATGGCGAGGGACCGGCGACGCAAGACGATGTTGGCGATTCGAAATCGCCGCCCCATGAATTGGAGCAGGACAATTCGCCTGTCGTGGCAACGGCGTCACGGAGTGCGCCCGAACAGAGAGCGTCAGGGGCCGTGGCTCGCCGGGTCCGTGCTGCTCCCGCTGTGCGTCGCCTGGCCCGGGAAATGGAACTCGAGATTGGGCTCCTTGAAGGGAGCGGCCCTCAGGGGCGTGTGACCATGGATGACGTTCGCGCCGCTTCGGTGGCAACGACAGCTGTGGCCGAGCCGACGGTGGTCCAGCCCCAATCTGCTGAAGTCGAGCCTGCACCGGCGCCCTCTGAGCCTGACCTTTCTGAAAAATCAGAAGAGGCCACAAAACCGGTGGTTGCCTTGTCTGTGGATGGCCCTCGGCCGCATGACCTGCCAGGGGATCGTCGCGAGCCTCTCCGGGGGCTGCGTCGGCGTATCGCAAATTCCATGCGGACGGCGCGACGCGTGGCGGCCCATTTCACCTACTGCGAGGAAATTGATGTCACCGAACTCATTCTTCTGCGAGAGGCCGCCAAGAAGAGGGTCCTGAAGAAGACCGGCGCAAAACTCAGCTACATGCCGTTCTTGGTGAAAGCAATTTTGCCTGCGCTTGAAGAGTT
>JAZALG010000050.1:0-6334 GCA_036229545.1 Planctomycetota bacterium
GGGGGGGCGTCATGACGCCAGAACCGGCTTCTAAGAACCAACTTCGACATCTTGAAGGACTGCAGGGGAAGAAGGAGCGTCGAGAGTCAGGACACTTTCTGGTCGAGGGCCCACGATTTTTAGGTGAGGCGCTGTCCGCGGGGCTTGTCCCCCGACTGATCGCCGTGGAAGAGGCATTTTTAGACCACGATGACGTTTGCGCGGGAATAGCCGCTGGCGCGGAGGTGGCTCTTTTGACTGCCAAAGAAGCGGGGGCAGTTTCTGCCCGGGAAAATGCCGTTGGCTGCCTCGCGGCTTTCGAATCTCCACCGCCCTGGGCGGGAGAAGATTTGGAGAGTAGCGGAGATAACGTTTTAGGGCCGGTTCTCGTGGTGGCTCTGTGCGGGCTTCAGGACCCTGGAAATGTTGGCACCCTCATTCGATCAGCCCGCGCCTTCGGGGCCCGCGCCTTTCTTGTGACGCCTGGAACGGCGGATCCCTTTGCTCCCAAAGTTGTTCGCGCCTCGGCGGGCGCGGTTTTTTCCATGCCCATCGGAAAAGCGGAGGTGGCGGACATCGGGCGACGGGCGGGTTCTTGGGGGTTGGTTCCGCTTCTTGCCACCTCCCAAGGGCAGATCAAAGAGGAGGACTCGACGTGGACGGGTGATTTTCCAGAACGGTGTCTTCTGATACTGGGCCATGAAACCAAGGGTGTTCCGGATTTGCCACAGATGGAGCGCATTACGCTTCAGCATCAAGTGGAAGTGGACAGCCTCAATGTGGCCATGGCCGGCTCGATCTTCATGTCACGGTGGTTTGATCGGATCTCCAGATGACCGAAAAGGTGGAGGTGTCCGTTGCGGTGGTGATTGACCAGGAGAAGGTGCTTGTTCAAACCCGCCCAGAGGGCGCCGACTATGCTGGGTTCTGGGAATTCCCCGGCGGCAAGGTCGAAGCGGGAGAAGATCCAGCTCGGTGTGCCGAGCGGGAATGTGTTGAAGAACTTGGTTTAGAAGTCCGAGTCAAAGATCTGATGGAAGAGGTGGATTGGGACTATCCAGGTCGAAGAGTGGCGGTGTCCTTTTATCGCTGTGTCCTGGCCGATTCGATCTTGCCGGAGGATCTGTCACCTCGGGATGGCCAAAGGGCCATGTGGGTTGACGGTCAGGCCCTCGGCCAACTCGACTTTCTCCCCGCAAACAAGACGTTGCTCGAGCGCCTGATCGAAGAGCTTGATTTCCCGGGGAAAGGCTGACGAGGCCTCTTCGCCTTAGTTCTGCTGCAGTGACATATGGAGGGAGGTGTACTGCTGTCCCTCGGTCACGTAGACGTCTTTCTGAGATTTTTGGGCGTAGACGAGCCGCATGAAGGGGTGGACGGCTTCACCATTGACCGTTTCGGGGTTCAAGGTGACCTGGTAGTTCCCTTCAGAGAGGTTTTCAAAACGAAAAGTGCCGTCAGCGTCGGTCTTGGCGTGGAGCAAAAAGCCCGTGCCCTTTTGACTGATTTGAATCTTAGTGAAGGCCATGATCTGAGATTTATCGTCATAGGCGCGACCCGCAATGATGGCTCCCGGTGGCAGGGAGATGTCGAAATCGACATTTCCACCAAGGGTGTCATCGAAGACCGAGACGTCATTGGTCACCCGCGGTGCTGACGAGGTGTGTTTTGCTGTCACCTGATAGGTCCCGGGGGGGACGTGGGTGAGTTGATAAAGCCCTTCCTCGTCAGTGTGGGTGACGCGTTTCCGTTCTCCGGTATCAGCAAGTTGGCCGAAGAGTTCGCTGATGACAGATTCCATGTGTTCATTGGGATTGATGGCGACGGTGGCTCCGTATGCTGGCTCTCCAGTGGCTGTGACCACGCGGCCAGCGATCGTTCCACCCTTGCTCATGGACACCATCACCTGAAGGGGGATGTCTGCAGAATCTCGATCTACGGTGAACCTGGCGCTTCGCGAATCTGCCCACTCCTCGGCCCTCGCTTCGAGGATGTATTCTCCTGGCTCGATGTTGTCGAAAGTGAAGGCGCCCTCGGGATCGCTGAAGTCCCTTCTGTCGTTGGTGTAGGTGGGCTCGCGTTCAAAATGATGGCGCATGAGAAGAAGTTCAAAATTTGGAATGGGCTCTCCGCTGGCCGCGGAGACCCAGCCTGCGACCGATCCCCTGGGGTGGAGGGTGACCTGGATTTGGCCCGCGGTGATGTGCAGTTTGCGGGTGACGTCTGAGTATCCGTGGCAGGTCACCCGCAACTGATAGTCGTGCGGGCCGAGACCTTCGAGGAGAAATTGCCCGTCTTCATTGGAAATGGCGGTGGTGGATGACTGGTAGTCGGGCGTCACCGAAGTGGCTTGAAGGCGGGCATCGGGGATGGCGTATCCCTTGGGATCGACAACACGCCCCGGGAGATCCTGGCCCTGATTCAGAGTAAAGAGCATTTCTTCGTCTTTGGGGGCGCCCGCCAGGGCGTTGCTCACGGTGCGGGACACGGTTTCGAATCCTGAAGCTTCGACGCGGACCCGGTAACTCATGGCAGAAACTCGTGCGAAACTGAACGCTCCCGAAGGATCCGTAAAGACGACTTTCCAGGGGCGCTGTTCGTGGGGCTGCCGGAAGACACCGGCCAGTTGGTCGAAGAGTTCCACGCGGGCATTCATGATGGGGGTGCCGCTGACTTCCGTGACGAGTCCGGTGACAACGGCGCCGGTTCCCATTCGAAGGACGATGCCCGAGGTGGTTTTATCTTTGCGGACCTGAAGTCCCGTGATTTCAGTTCTGGCCCATTCGTCGTGGTGTGCAACAACGACGTATCCATTCCCGACCGAAATCTCCTCAAGGTGAAACGTGCCGTCTTGGTCTGTGATCGCTTCGATGTCCAAGCGCGAGCGCGACCCGGGGAAGTTTCCCGCAAGGAGGGTGCTCCCTTTGAAGAGGGTAATCCGGGCCTCGGCGACGGGACTTCTGTCGGGGGCAATGACCTTTCCTGAGAGTGTCCCCTGAGGCCCAAAGTCCGCCTCAAAGACGGGCTCTTCCAAGACGTCCTCATTCGGTTTCACGACGATGGACGTCACCTCGGCTTCTTCTCTGGAGGCCTCGTTTCCAAATTGTGGGGGGACCAGCGGCTTTTCGGCATCACCCACCCAAGACTGCTGTGGATCCCTGTCTGCGCTCTCGCTGTTGTCGGCGAGGAGGAGGCTCCCCAGGATGGCGAGGGTGACAATGGCGACGCCAGCGAGGATGAGGGGAGAGTTGAAGCCAGATCCTGAGTGAGGTGGTTTCATTGTATTTGGACGATCACGGGTCTTGGATCTTCCCTAGGAGAGACTTGCCCACGCGGGGCAATCTTGGATTTTATCTCACGGAAGGACTGAGGGCGAGGTGCCCTTATTTCTTGGAGTCAAGTTCCGATAGAAATTGGGCCATGTCCGGGGGAATGGGGGCTTGAATGGACAGAGGCTTTCCCGAAACGGGGTGCGCAAAGGAAAGCCCTTCAGCGTGGAGGAGGGGCCTCTTGACGGGTGGGAGCGTTGTCGTGGTTTTGCGATCACGGCGTCCGTATTTTCGATCTCCAATAATGGGATGGCCGGTGTGGGCTAAATGCACGCGGATCTGATTGTGTCGTCCAGTATCCAATCGAATCTGAAGAAGAGCCGCTCGACCCATAATTTTCTGGACGGTGTAGTGGGTCACTGCACGGCGCCCTTTTTTGTCGACCTTCGCTGTGGCTCCAAGATCAAGAATGGGTAGATCGATGGTTCCTCGCTTGGTCGAAGGGACTCCGTGCACAGCTGCGACATAGTCCTTTTTGACCTTTCTCTTTTTAAAGAGGTCTTCGATCTCGCTCCGGTGGTCCTGGTCGAGACACAACAGAAGAATCCCGCTCGTCGAACGGTCGAGTCGATGGACTGGCGACACGGGGAGCCCGTCTGCCCGAAGATCATCGAGGAGGCATCTCTCCCGACTTCCCGGACGTGAAACGGTCAGGATTCCCGGGGCTTTGTTCACAACGACGAGGGTGTCGTCCCGGTGCAGAATGGTGTAGGACGGACTCATCCGAGCAGCCCATGAACAATGGCGAGGGCTGAAAACGACCAGGTTGTGATGGCGACGACGGTGACTTTGTCGTGAACGAGCAACTCGGCGGGGTCGTCTCCCTCGCCTGCGAGAATGAGACGCCAGTATTGCACGATGCCGATGAGGACGAAGGGCGTGGTCGCTAGCAGCATGGAGGACCCGACTTTCTCGACAGTGGCGTCTGCCAGGGTGTAAGTCACGTAACTGGCCAGGGTGACGGCGGCTGAGAGGGCTAAGATTCTCAAAAGGAATGGGGGAGAATAAGGAGTGAGGAGGGGGCGGGCAGAATCTGGTCCAAGGCCGTGCTGGACCGCTTCGAGGTATCTCTTCCCGGTTGCCAAGAACAGAGCCAGGCAGGCACTGCACACAACGAGCCAAGTGGATGGATCTCTTTGGAGGACGGCCGCCCCCAGAAGGGGACGAAGAACAAAGAGGGCGGCAAGGCACAGGAGATCAATGATTGGGAGGCGCTTGAGGCCCAGGGTGTAGGCGACGTTGATGGCCAGGTAGGCAATGGCCCACCCCAGGGGACCGACAGATGCCAGCCCCTCGGACGTGAGAGGAGGAGCGGCCTGCTCCAAAGAGAAGACTCCTGCAAGGCCGAGAAGGATGCAGAGAAGACTCAAGACAAGACCCAGGGAAGGTGAGATGGTTCTTGAGGCGATGGGGCGATGTTTTCTGACGGGGTGTTTTCTGTCCCACGCTGCATCGTGGATGTCATTGAAGGCGTAGACCCCGGATGCCAAGAGGCAAAAGACCCCTACAGCGGCCGTGGAAAGAGACAGGCTGGGAGGATCGAGGATCAGGCCGGCGAAGATCAACGGTGCCAGGACCGGAAGATTTTTTACCCAGTGGAGGGGGCGAAGGAGTGCCACACAGGCCCTGGCAGTGGAAGGGAAGGCGCCCGTAGATCCGGCCTGGCCGGAAGAAGGCGGTTGTTTATTCGTAGAGATGGGCGACCTGTTTGCCGTAGCCGTTGTAAGGAAGGGTGGGGACACGTCGGCCGTCTTCGATCAGGCGCTCGGTGGCCTGGCTCCATCGAGGATGGGGAACCTTGGGGTCGACGTTGGCATGAAAAGAATATTCATGGGGTGCAAAGTCATTCCAAAAGGTGCCAGGGCGATCGTTGACGAACTCGATGCGGACGAGGCTTTTGATGCTCTTGAAACCGTATTTCCAGGGAGCGATGAGTCTGATCGGAGCTCCGTGTTGGCGGGGGAGTTGGTGGCCGTAGATCCCCGTTGCAAGAAGGGTCAAGGGGTGCGTCGCTTCGGCCATCGTGAGTCCCTCATAGTAAGGCCAGCCTGCGGGATCCCAGTGGTCCGATCGCTGTCCCGGACAGGCCTGGCGGTCGAGTAACGATACGAACCGAACGTGCGTTGCTGAAGAGAGGGGGGCGACCTCCTGAATGAGGTGGAGGAGTGGAAAGCCTGTCCAGGGAACGGTCATTGCCCATGCTTCGACGCACCGAAAGCGATAGACGCGATCTTCCATGGCAAATCGAGTGAGGATGTCGTCGATGTCGTAGGTCTTGGGACGCTGGACGAGTCCTCCGACCTCGACAGACCATGGTCTAGTTTTCATGTTTTCGACCAACTGCCAGACTTGGTCCTTCTGTTGGGTGAACTCATAGAAATTGTTGTAGCGACCAGCAATGGCTTCAGGGGTGAGAGGGCGCCCCGCATCTCGATAATCGGGATGGAGGGGAGCGGGAAACACGCCATCAGGCGGGACTGCGGAGGGGTCCTCTCCTGGAACGAGTTTCCGATGTGTTTGAGAGTTGACCCCGCTGCTGTCTTCGGGCGTCCTGATGCAGCCTGTGGCGAGCCCTATGAGGGCAGACAGACCGAGGAAGCCCATGTCTTTCAGGAGGGCTCGCCGAGTGTGCCAGAGGGCATGGGGGGTGACAGGACCGTCATAACGGTCGCGGGGGCTGGGGATCTGGACATGAGTCATCACGATGACCTTCGAGAGATGTCGTTCCCTCAGAATACGGGTTATGGGGAGACACTTCAGGTGGAGGAACCTGATCTGTGCGAAGGAGGAGGTTTCGGAGAACTAGGAATGGTCGTCATAATAAGGAGCCACCTCGATTCCGCCTTTCGTGAGAGATGCCGTGCTTGTCGATCAGAGTCTTCAACAGTTCATGGATGAGGCTGCGGCGCGTGCGCCCACCCCCGGGGGAGGGGCGATCGCGGCTTGTTGCGGTGCCGCGGGAGCTGCGATGGGGGCGATGGCGGCGCGATATACGGAGGGGAAGAAGGGCTTCGAAGAGCACGAAG
>JAZALG010000051.1:0-6042 GCA_036229545.1 Planctomycetota bacterium
GTCAAAAACGCCTCCGGGGGTCCAACCTGCCGCGCCGTTACCGCACCAACTCCCGGCGCTGAATGGCTCTCGGCCTTATTACAAATGCACGACTCCCCCTGTGGAACAGCGTCCTGGACCAAGAAGATGAGCGCGTCCGCCTCTAGCACCTCTTCTGCGCCACGATTTCGAGCGAGACCATGATCAAAGGGCTCACGAAAAGAAATCAGCCGGGCCCCCGCGGTCTTTGCAACACCGACAGTGTCGTCCGTACTGCCGGAATCAACTACGACAACCCAATCCGGGCGAGGCGTCTGGGACATCAAAGCGTCCATACAGGCTCGGAACCGCGAGCCACCATTGAGAGTCGGGATCACGACACCGATCCTCAGCGTTCCTGCCCCCTGCGGAAGGGGCGGCGCAGAGCGTTGAACACCCGATACGGAAAACTGCTCCAGATTCTCTTCAGTCGCTTCTCAAGATGCTGAATGTGCGTCGTCTTCTCGTTCAAAGACTTCCACAGATCTTCGATGTTCTGTTCAAGTTTCCCGACCCCATCCATGATCGAAGTCTTCTCACGCCGGAGAGCATCCATCTCACGGGTTTGCTCTTCCAAGAAAGCCACCGTCTGCTCAGCAGCCAGAACACGTGTCTTCATTTCCACGAGCCAATCGGGATCCACAGCCACGGATTCGGTTCGGAGAATCCTCAGGCAATCTTTCAGGCCCTCTCCCTTCTTGCCCTTCTCTGCAAGTCCCTCAACGATTTCATCGATCCGCTGCCAGGCAGATTCCCCCCGAGCCGTTGCAACCAGTGACGGGGCCTCGAACTCGTAAGTGTCCCGAGTCAGACCTCGACCACGTAAGATTTCTCCGATCTCAGTGGCCAGGGAAAGGCGGTGGAGTTGCTCCTCAAGGGCCTTGTTCGCCTCGATCAGATGGTAGATCTGGCCCACCAGATGCGCTTCATGACGACTCACTTCTTTTGGATCTAAACTCCCACCACCGGGGGGTGAGGAATGCGCCTCGGCGTCAGTCATGATGACCCTCCAGTGGGAGCTAAAGACGACTCCCACAACTCCAAGAACTCCTGCATATTATCTTCCAGTGTTCGCACCGGACGAATGCCCGAGGCCAGGCGTTCTAACATCTCCTCGTCCTCCTCAAAATCTTTGAGAATGTTCATCAGATCACCTGGGTCCCCCGGACGAAAGAGCCGTCCGTTCACCTTGTCTTCCACAAGTTCTGATAATCCTCCCAAATCACTACAGATCACAGGGCGCCCCGCTGCGAAGGCCTCCAGCACAACGAAGGGCGTATTCTCGTACCAGACAGACGGAACAACGAGCACATCGATAGAAGAAAGAGCTTCAGCCAAGCCTTCGTGGGCAAAGGGACCAAGAAATTGAATCCGGGGATCAACCTCTGCAAAGGCGCGAATCCGCTTCGCGTACTTCGGAAAGTGGCTCATGTTTCCGCGTACGACCAGTTGAAACCGGTCGCAGCGGGAATCTCGAAAAGCGGAGATTAAGATCTCCAACCCCTTCTGAGGATTCACGCTCCCAAAGAAACCGAAGGTCACCGTCCCTTCACCATTCACCGGGAGGGATCGCAGTCTCCCCTCCGGAAGATCCACACCGTAGGGGAGATGGCGCATCTGCTCTTTTCGATATCCATGCTTCAGGAAAAAGTCTCTGAGAAAAACAGAAGGAGCCACCAAGCCGGTCACCCCATCCAACATGGAGCGAATGAACTTCGGTCGAGCACGCAGAGCCTCTCGCTCCGCCAACTTGCCCGCCAGATTTGTGCTCTGCAAACCAGCCGCAGGCTCAGGTGCCTCTACAAAACTCTTCTCTTTAGAGAAGATGCTCAAGGTTTGGTAGCCGTAGTCATTGGGAGCCAAACACTCCAGGCAAGCCTCCGTTTCTGGGCCATCACACAAGGAACCGTCATGACGGAGCAATTGAACCGTCGGACAGAGGAACCAGTAATCCATCATCTGAACGAAGACTGGAATCTCCCGCCGACGACACTCTTCAATCAGGGATAAGCCCAGCCCCATGAGATGAAACACATGGACAATCTGTGGTTGGAAAGTATCCAGCCAGTCGCCAAAAATCTTTCCCGAGAAGACGCTGTAGTAGTCATTCAAGACATGGTTGGGAGCAAGCCCTTCGAAGAAGGTCATGCGGGTCACCGGGACCTCATCCACCGGATCTTCAATGACCTTGAGTGAAACATGCCCAGAGGGATCCGGGTCATGGGCAAAGACCCGGACATCGTGATCTTGTCCGCGCAGACGCATAGCGAGACGATGGGCATAGACCTCCGTTCCCGTGCTGTACTGCGGTGGATACTGGTGAACCACGAATGCAATCTTCACGGAGCCCCGTCCCCTCTCTTTGAGTCAGACGCGTTGTTCCCATCTGAGGTGGAATCGTCTTGTCCTACGCAATCATAAAGACCCAAGAGCTCTTGGGCAGCCTCTGACTCGTCTCGGACCTGGTCACGATGGCCAGAAAGAGTGACACGTAAAGAAGGTTCGTCTCTCAAACGAAGAAGACACCTGCCAAGCGCCAGGGCATCGCCGGGAGGAAACAGCAGGCCCGTCACCCCCTCTTCGATGGCTTCCGCAATCGATCCGTGGCCGGAAGCCACTACAGGAACTCCCGCTAAAAACGCCTCGCGAATGGTCAGACCAAAGGCCTCGTACCAGAGGGATGGAACAACCACGACATCCAGATTCTGGAGAATCTCAGGCAGGGCTTCACTTTCATAGCGGCCATGAAATGTGACCGCTTCTTCATGGCCCTGCCGGAGTTTAAGGAGGCGTTCGTCATAGGTCCGATCGTTATGAAAAGGCAACACTTCGCCCCAGATATCGATCCTCATCTCTGCCGGCCCGCCCAACGACCGATAGGCCTCCAGAAGGAGGTGAACTCCTTTGCTCGGGAGAACAGACCCGATATATCCAACCCGAAGAGAGCCCTCGCTCCCTTCTCCCTTTTCCTCGGCTGTCGGGAGAGCCTCAGGCCAGCGGGTCTTCTGTAGTCCATTTTCAACGACGCGAATCTTTCCCGCAGCCACCCCATAGGCCTCGTAAATCTCCTGCATAAAATGAGAAGGTGTCATCAACAGATCGACCTTCTCCAGGACAGCGCGAATCGTCTGGTGATATTCCTCCAGCGACTCCTGGTCCGCCCTCTCATCCACCACGCCATTCCGAGCGCCAGGACCGAGGAGGTGGGGCCACAACTCCTGCAGGCAGGGGAGACAGCGCTCCAAAACGACATCTGGGCACACCTCAAGATCAGCGGTAATCCGCTGCCCCCGCGGACACCCCATCCAAAAATCGTGAAGTGTCATGGCTACCGGCAGGCCTGCTTCATGAAGACGGTCCACGATCCTTGTGGAAAGACAGGTGAGATGGTGAACGTGAACGACATCAGGCTTCCACCGTTTCACTTCCTCCATAAACACATCCGCAATGCCTTCATGGGCGTAAAGCGAAGAGAGAGCCTCAACATCTTCAAAGGTGTTTCCCATGCGCATCACGGGGATGCCATCCACTACATCCTGTGTCACTTCAAGGTGGGAGACGTCATCCCTCCCTGTCCGCGTGTAGACCGCGCACTCGTGCCCCAGAGCCTTCATCGAACGAGCCAGCCCAGCAACGTGAAGTTCCACCCCACCAACAGCATCAGGGAGATAGGCCGCCGTCACAAAGAGGATGCGCACGTGTTCTCCACGGTCATACCTTCAACCAATCTTCAAAGGCTTCGAAATCAGATGGTCGCCCGAGGAAATCTGCGACAAGATCCGCCGCATCTCGGCTACCACCTGGAGCAAGTACCTTTTCGCGATAGCGCCGAGACGTCGTGGTGTCCATCAGATCGCCTTCCGCAAAAGCACTGAAGATGTCCTTGGCCAAGACCAGAGACCACATGTAGGTGTAGTAAATGGCGGAATACCCATCCAAATGGCCGAAACTCGCCTGAAAAAATGTGCCCTCTTCATAGGGATTTAACGGGAGGAGCCGATCTTTGTTTTTGCGGATGACTTCAGATGTATCGAGCCCATCGGGATCACAGCAGTAGTACTCCAAGGCAACCGTCGCATAGAGCATCTGGATTCGCGCATAGAGGCCCTTGCCGTAGTTTTCTGCCGCCCGCATCCGCTCGACAAGTTCTGCGGGAACGACTTCACCGGAATCATGGTGCGTTGCAAATGAAGAAAGAACTTCCGGATCCCGAGACCATTCCTCAAAGAGTTGGCTGGGCACCTCAACAAAATCCCACTCCGTTGCGATTCCCGAGACCGACAGCCACTGGTGGCGTCCCGCGAGAAGGTGATGCATAAGGTGGCCAAACTCGTGAAAGTAGGTCGTCACCTGCCCCGCCTCCATGAGGCCCGCATCGTCTCCTCCCGGCTTGGGGAAGTTACAGATCAATGAGGCCTGAGGAATGCGCTCGCCCTCGATCCCGCAACACAGATCAAACATCGCAGCGTGCTTGTATTTGTCTTCCCGTGGGTGCATGTCAAGAAACAGACGGGCAATCACCTCACCCTTCTCTTCCACATTGAACGCCATAACATCCTCGTGCCAAACCGGCACCTGGGCCGGCGAAAAGGTGACATCAAAAAGACGGGCCACCGTATCCATCACACCCTGGGTCACCTTGTCAAAGGCGAGATAAGGCCGGATCTCCTTGGCATCGAATCCGAATTTCTCGGCCCGGATTCTCTCCTGATAGTACAGCCGGTCGAAATCTCTGACTTGATCCACTTCGGGGTGATCCTTGCGAATGACTTCAAGGAGTTCTGCACACTCCTCATCGATACGAGCCCCCGTCAAGGACACCACTCGGTCGATGAACGAGGCCGCATTTTCGGCGTTCTTGATCATCTTGTCTTCGGTGATGTAGTCAGCCCAGTGTTCGTAGCCAAGCAGTTGTGCAAGTTCATAACGCCGTGCGAGCATGCGCTCGAGAACTTCAAGATTTTTCGGACATCCCCGCGTATGAAACTGGTGGAGAAGAGCCTTGCGATGCTCGCGGCGTGAGCAGTACTTCATGAAGGGGAGATAGTCCGTGGGATTGGTCGTCACGACGACCATTCCATCGTCACCAGACGGGTGTCCGTCCACCCAGTCACTCGGCAGATCGGAAATATCCGCCTCTGGCACCCGAATCTCTCGAACATCCGTTGCGATATTGCGTGCAAACTCCTGCCCAATCACCACCAACTCTTCTCGCAACGCCTTGATCCGCTCTCTTGCAGGCTCATCCTGATCCACCCCAGCCCGTCGGAAATCACGCAAAGCATGATCGAGGACACGTCGAGCCACTGGATCGGAGAGTGACTCGGCATCCAAGCCAAAAAGTCGATCGAACACTTCTCGATCCAGGGAAAGTTCCGTGAAAAAACGCCCCATTTCCTGTTCAAGATTTGCCGCCTCCTCACGCATCTCTGCATCGGGATGCACTTGGAAAAAGAGGCCCGCCACACTGCCGGTCCAATCCAACTCGACACACAGACGATCGAAGGCCTGAAGGACCTCTTGATCCGTCATCGTGTCAGGCAACCTTTTGAAAAGGTCGAGGGAATTGTGCGCTTCGTTGAGGACCTGACGGCAACGAGACCAGATCTCTTTGTCACCAGTTTGAAAACATTCAATCAGTGGATCATTCATGGTGATGATTCTAGCCACCAAGAGACAAAGATCAGCACACCACCAAAGAGAACACCCTATGCCAAGGTCTGGTAGATCTCTTCGAGAAGAGCGACATCCTCGCTAATATCACGAACAGGCGAGATAGTATTTCGCAAATCTTCCACTGCTTTCGGCGTCGACGAGAGTTTCTGAAGAATCTCCGCCAGGGCAAGCACGTCCCCGGGAGGAAAGACAATGGCTCCGCCGCGCGAGGCGAGTTCCGCCATTCCTCCACGGTCGGACACGACAACAGGGACACCGAACTGCCATGCCTCATGGATCGTCAGGGGACTATTCTCCCACCAAAGAGAGGGAACGACCAGCACATCCATTTGGCGATAGATTTCGCCT
>JAZALG010000052.1:0-6849 GCA_036229545.1 Planctomycetota bacterium
TCACCATCAGGCCCCGATCCCTGAAATTCCGCTCCCGACCGCGGAACAGCATGGTGACCTGGAGTTTGTCGCCAGCAGCGATAAATTCGCGAGCTTTTCGTAGTTTCGTTTCCAGGTCATGGTTTTCAATTTTTGGTCGTAAACGAACTTCCTTCACCACCACGTGATGCTGTTTCTTCTTTGCGTCGTGCTCTTTCTTTTTTGCGAGATATTTGAACTTGCCGTAATCGAGGATCTTGCACACAGGGGGACGCGAGTCCGGCGCGACCTCGACGAGGTCGAGGCCCTTCTCGATCGCCATGGCCAAAGCCATTTCTGTATCAACAACGCCGTGCTGCTCGCCTTCCTCATCAATAAGAAAAATCTGATTGAGACGAATCTCATCATTCACCCGAAATCGATTTCCAGCATTCTGGGCAGTCTGGCCACGTCCTCGAATTCTCAAATATTCAGTTCTCTACTCGGTAATCGGTCTGTTCCTGCTGTCCCAGTGACATCAGGATCGGTTTTCGACCTCACTTCGAAGCCTCTCAAAGAATGCCTCAACGGACATCACCCCAAGATCCCCCTCATCCCGAGACCGAAGTGAAACTCCGGACTCAGAAATTTCGCGGGGCCCTAGTATGGCCACATAGGGCAATTTTTCAAGGTGGGCCCGCTTGATTTTGGCTCCGATCGGCTCATTGGCAAAGTCCCGTTTCACCCGAAAGCCTGCCGCATCCAACTGACAGGCGAGTTCTTCGGCCCTTTCATTTTGCTCGTCACTAATCGGGGCCACAACGACCTGAACCGGAGACAACCAGAGAGGAAATTCACCGCCGCAGTGCTCGATGAGCACCCCCATGAACCGCTCCAAACTGCCAAAGGGTGCTCGGTGAATCATGACCGGCCGCTGGCGACTCCCGTCCGGACCCGTGTATTTAAGATCGAACCGCTCAGGCAGGTTGTAGTCGACCTGGACCGTTCCGAGCTGCCACTCCCGATCGAGAGCGTCGGTCACAACAAAGTCTAATTTCGGTCCGTAAAAAGCCGCTTCCCCCACATCGACAGTAAAATCCAATCCCATATCTTCACAGGCCTGAACGATTGCCCCTTGTGCCCTATCCCAGTGCTCCGCGTCCCCCACCCATTTCCCCTCGGGGTCATCATCTCGAACTCCCACACGGGCATGGACGTCAGTGAGGTGGAGCGTCTTGAGAACCATTTGGACGAGACCCACGACATCACGGAATTCATCCTGGAGTTGGTCCGGGGTAACGAACAAATGGGCATCGTCGACCGTGAAGCCCCGCACTCGTTTTAGTCCACCCAACTCCCCACTCTGCTCATGACGGTACACCGTCCCGAACTCGGCGAATCGCAAAGGAAGGTCGCGATAACTACGAAGATCGGAACGATAGATCTCGATGTGGTGAGGGCAATTCATGGGCTTCAGCACAAAGAGCGAGCCGTCCGGCTCTTCCATGGGCGGAAAAATCGAATCCTGATAGTTCTCCCAGTGCCCCGACGTTTCATACAGGGCCTGCTTCCCTATATGCGGGGTGATGACCGAGAGGTAGCCCCGACGTTTCTGCTCTGCTCGCAGGAAGTCGACCAAAGACTCGATGACCTGAGCCCCCTTGGGCAGCCAAAGGGGAAGCCCCTGGCCAACCGTATCAGTGAAGTGAAAAAGTTTGAGTTCCTTGCCGAGTTTGCGGTGGTCCCGCTTTCTGGCCTCTTCCAGATTCTCTAGATAGCGATCGAGGTCTTTTTGATCCGCAAAACATGCCGCGTAGACTCGCTGCATCATGGGCTGAGCCACATCACCCTTCCAATAGGCCCCCGCGATACTGAGCAGTTTAAATACCACACCGGACAGGGCCCCGGTGTGCGATACGTGCGGGCCTCGGCAAAGATCGACGAAGGCCCCCTCCTCCGAACCGGGAGCCGCGTTGTGATAGAAGCTGATGGATTCCCCTTCCGGAATCGCGGCGATCAGATCGCACTTGTAGCGATCCCCCTGGCTCTCCCACCGCTCAAGGGCCTCGCCCCGACTCACTTCCTCCCGCACGAAAGACTGATCCGCGGCGACAATCTCCGCCATTTTTCCTTCGATGGTTTCAAGATCCTCCTCCCGAAGTCGGCGATCGTCCTCGAAGTCAAAGTCGTAGTAGAAGCCATGCTTGATCGTGGGGCCAATGCCAAGACGAACATTCTCGCCTCCAAACAGATCCATCACGGCCTGGGCCATCACATGGGCGGTGCTGTGCCGCATAAGATCCAGCCCCTCTTCCGAATCGGTGGTCACCACTGCGACCTCTGACCCATCGGGAAGAGGAAGGGCCAAATCCTTCATCTCGCCGTTCACCACGATTGCCAGGGCGGCTTTGGCCAATCCCGGACCGACATCTGCGGCAAGATCTGCCCCATTGGCTCCTTCGGTGAGACTCCGGGTGGAGCCGTCGGGGAGCGTTACCGTCACCATGGCGTCACTCACGTGGCTGGCTCCTGGCTCTCCGTCTCTTCTTCTGGCTCTTTTGGAATGGTCATCATTCCAGCCTCGGCGAGTTGGTCCGCAGAAATCTCCGTGGGAGCGCCCGTCATCAGGCAGGCCGCTGTCGCGGTCTTGGGAAAAGCGATCACCTCACGAATCGAATCCTCTCCCGCCAGGATCATCACCAATCGATCGAGACCCACCGCAAATCCAGCGTGAGGAGGCGCCCCATAACTGAACGCCTCGAGCACGAATCCGAAGCGCGACGCGATCTCTTTTTCAGAAAGACCGATCGCCTTGAAAATCCGCTCCTGCATCTCACTGTCGTGAATTCGCACCGATCCCGAACCCAGTTCGCTGCCATTCAAGACGAGGTCATAACTACGTGAGATGATGGAGCCGGGGTCCTTTTCGAGTTGTCCTTCGGACTCTTCCCGAAAGGCGCAGAAGGGGTGATGGCCCGGGGACAGGCTTCCAGTCTCAAGGTCCACCTCAAACAGTGGAAAGTCTGTCACCCAGAGAAGATCGAGTCGCTCGGGATCAGCCAGATTGAGTTTCTCCCCCAAAGTGACGCGGACCGCCGAGAGCGCCTGGGCAGATGTGTGGAAGGTGTCGGCGACCGACAAGAGAAGGTCCCCTTCCTTAGCTCCGGTAGATTTGACCAGCCCGGCGGCCTCTGAGGCGATAAACTTGGAGATCCCCCCCTCAAGGGCGCCCTCTTCTGTGACCTTGGCCCAGGCGAGCCCCTTGGCACCATGTTCTTTGGCAACGTCTTCGAGAGCGGTGATCTCCTTGCGGGAAAAAGCGGCTCCTCCGGGAGCCGCTAGCGTTCGCACCACGCCTCCGGACTGGACGCACCCTGAGAAGACTTCAAACTCACTTCCGGCAACCAACTCCGAGACATCCGCAAGTTCAACGCCAAAGCGCGTGTCAGGTTTGTCCGTCCCGAAGCGGGCCATGGCTTCCGCCCAGGTCATCGAGGGAAAGGGAAGAGAAGGCGTTTCTCCAGGCCAGACCGAGGCAATCGCTTCAACCATGACCTCGCTGACCACCTGATGGACCTGTTCTTCTTCCACGAACGACATCTCGAGATCAAGTTGGGTGAACTCGGGCTGTCGATCCGCCCGCAGGTCTTCGTCCCGAAAGCACTTCACCATCTGGAAGTACTTATCCATCCCCGCCACCATCAGGATCTGCTTAAAAATCTGTGGGCTCTGGGGAAGGGCAAAGAGTTTGCCCGGGTGTACCCGGCTTGGCACGAGATAGTCCCGCGCCCCCTCGGGAGTCGCCTTGGTCAGGACAGGAGTTTCGATCTCCAAAAATTCTCTTTGGTCTAATGCCTGCCGGAGGGTCAGCAACATACGGTGACGCATCTCAAGGGCTCTTCGGGGCCCAGCGCGACGCAGATCCAGATAGCGGTATTTCAAGCGCAACTCGTCGCTCACCCCTTCGGCATCTAATTCAAAGGGGGTCACCTTCGCCGCACCCAACACCTCAAGAGAGTCCGCGAGAACCTCGACGGCCCCCGTGTCACGGTTCTCATTGGTCATCCCCTCGGGCCGCAACCGGACTGTGCCGGCCACCGACACCACCGACTCGGGGCGGACCCTTCCCGCCAATTCGAGGAGGTCGTCCGCGACATCTTCATCGAAGGCGACCTGGGTGATTCCATACCGATCTCTCAGGTCGAGAAAAACCAGGGCTCCCAGATTGCGACGCGAGGCCACCCATCCCGAGATCTGCACGGTCGTGCCGACGTCCGACTCACGAAGATCACCGCAGCGGTGCGTTCTCATTCCTTGGGTGGCCATAGGCGGATTCTACGGACCCTATGACCGCCTACAAGGAGCCTTCTCTCCAAGCCGGATATCCCTCTACGAAGAGCCGTACTTGAGTCGAAGCATGGCGCGAGCCAGAGAGGCCTCTGCCCGGGCGCGATCGACATCCTCTGTGGCGTTCGACAGGCGCTCCTGGGCACGGTCCCGGGAGGCCGCGGCGCGTTCCACATCAATCACCGCGGTCCGATCACCGAAATCAATCAATTGGAGGAGCTGATTTTGATAGACCTCCACGAGCCCCAAACCCGTCACCAACTCGACCGTTCCGTCACCCTCCGAGCCCTCAGCGGCCTTGGCCTCACCCAATCGGGTCACCCCGACCTCCAAACTCGACACGAGGGGGGCATGACGGGGCAAGATTCCCATGGACCCCAAGGTTCCCGGCAAAGTGACAGACTTGGCCGTCCCCGACCAGATCATTCCGTCGGGACTTCGTATCTCCACCCAGAGAGCCTTGCCCTCCTTCACTTCGGTTGGGATTTCTTCTATCGCGACCAAGGCGTCAGTCTTCCTCGCTCATTTTGCTTGCCTCTTCGAGCACCTGTTCGATGCTTCCCTGCATGTAGAAGGCCTGCTCGGGTACCTCGTCGTGATCCCCATCGCAGATTTCCTTAAACGAGCGCACGGTATCGGCCACTGTGACGTACTCACCCGTGCGTCCCGTAAACTGCTCGGCAACCGCGAAGGGCTGGGAGAGAAAACGCTGGAGTTTCCGCGCACGAGCCACGACATTTTTGTCGTCATCAGACAATTCATCCATCCCCAGAATTGCGATGATGTCCTTCAGTTCCTGGTACCGCTGCAAGATCTCTTGGACTCGACGAGCGGTCCCGTAGTGATCCTCGCCAATCAGGCGCGGATCCAACATGCGAGACGTAGAAAGAAGGGGGTCCACGGCTGGATAGATTCCCAACTCCGCGATGGACCGCTCCAGGCGGATCGTAGAGTCAAGGTGGGCGAAGGTCGCCACCGGGGCAGGATCGGTGTAGTCATCCGCAGGAACGTAGACGGCTTGAATCGATGTCACGGAACCTCGATCTGTGGAGGTGATCCGCTCCTGGAGAGCGCCCATCTCCGAGGCCATCGTCGGCTGGTAACCCACTGCAGAGGGCATACGGCCCAAAAGTGCAGAGACCTCCGACCCGGCTTGCACGAAACGGAAGATGTTGTCGAGGAAGAACAGCACGTCCTTGCCGTACTCATCTCGCATATGCTCGCAGAGCGTCAAGGCCGACAGGGCCACCCGCAGACGAGCCCCTGGAGGCTCGTTCATCTGTCCGAAGACGAGCATGGTGTTTTTCAGCACGCCCGATTCCTCCATCTCGCGATAAAGGTCGTTACCCTCACGAGTTCTCTCGCCCACACCCGCAAAAGCGCTATAGCCCTCGTGCGCCGTCGCGATGGCATAGATCAATTCCTGGATGAGCACGGTTTTCCCCACGCCCGCCCCACCGAACAGGCCGATCTTGCCGCCCTTCGCGAAGGGACAGAGCAGATCGATCACTTTGATCCCCGTTTCGAAAACTTCCGTCACCGGCTGCTGGCTCTCGTAGGTCGGAGCTTCACGGTGAATGGGAAGGTGGTGCTCCGTTTCAATGGGACCCTTCCCATCGATGGGTTCGCCGAGCAGGTTCATCATGCGCCCGAGAGCCGCCTCACCGGCTGGCACAGAAATCGGTGCCCCGGTGTCTTGCGCCTGCATTCCCCGCGTCAGACCATCTGTGGTGGCCATCGCGATACAACGGGCGACATCATCACCGAGATGCTGGGTGACCTCTGCGGTCAGTGAGAGAGAGCCGCCGGGATCTCCAATCTTGACAGCATTGTAGATTGCGGGGAGTTCGTTCGTGGGGAACTTCACATCCACCACGGGACCAACAACCTCAAGAACACTTCCTGTAGCCACAATTCTCTCCTTTGGGGAAGATTCCTACTTCAGAGCCTCAGCGCCAGAGACCACCTCAAGCAATTCGTTGGTGATGGTCTCCTGCCGGGCCCGGTTATAGGCACGGGTAAGGGAATAGATCATGTCATCCGCCGCATCGGTTGCCTGCTTCATGGCATTGCGACGGTAAGTAAATTCGGATGCAAGAGACTCAAGAATGGCCGAGTACACCTTGACCTCAAGAAACTTAGGCAAAAGAACCTGCAAGAGTGACGGGGCATCGGGCTCCACGATGAAATCGGCATCGCCAGAAGACTCTTCATCCTCAGCCCCCTCAAGAAGGGTGTCTGGCTGAATCGGCAAGACCGTCACCGTCGCCGGCCGCTGACGCCCCGCTGAGTGGAAAGCCGTGTAGAAAACCCGCAGTTGGTCGACTTCACCGGTGAGGAATTGCTGAACCAAATCCCTCACGATGTTCCGCACGCGAATGAAGTCCAATTTCTCAACCACATCCGAATACAGAACGTCGGGCTCGTGTCCTCGAGCGGTCAACATACGAGACCCCTTTGTCCCGAGGATATGCACCTGCTGAGCCGCCTCACCCTCCTCACCGAGAGCCGCTTCCACAGCGCGAATGAGATTGGTGTTGTAAC
>JAZALG010000053.1:0-15603 GCA_036229545.1 Planctomycetota bacterium
ACGATGGATTTCAAGGGATCGGGACATGCCCTGGTCCTTGTGGGAGATACGGGCCCGGAGTTGGGCGGAAGCCATCTCGCCCGCCACCTCGGAACGCTCGGCACCGAGGTGCCCCCCGTCGATTTGGAAACCGCCCCCGCGACATTGCTCACACTCCATCATCTCCTCAACGCTGGCCTGGCCGTCGCATCCCACGACCTCTCTGAAGGAGGGCTCGGCGTGGCCGCGGCCGAAATGGGCTTTGCCGGCGGGGTGGGTGCTGAGATTGACCTGTCCAAGGTGCCCTGCCGGGGCGAGGTGGACCCCCTTGTGCGACTGTACGGAGAATCACCCACTCGATTCCTTCTCGAGGTGGAGACCGATCGACTTTCTGAAGTAGAAGCCGCTCTAGGAGACATCCCCCACAGCGTGATCGGCGAGACAACCGAAGGGGACAGGTTCACCGTGCGGGATGGTGATACCTCGCTCCTCGACCAGCCGATCGAGTCTTTGCGACAGGCCTTCCTGGGAACTCTGGACTTTGATCGGGGAGAGGACGCACCGTGAGCACCCCGAAAGTTGTCGTCATCAGAGCCGCGGGAACAAACTGCGACGCAGAGACCGCCCATGCCTTCCTCCGCTTCGGTGCGGAGGCGCAGGTTCTCCACGTCAACCGGCTCTTGGAAGATCCATCCCAGTTGCATCAGCACCACATCCTGGCCGTCCCCGGCGGGTTCGCCTATGGCGATGACGTCGCCGCGGGAGCCGTCCTGGCCGCGGAGATGGGAACACGGCTGGCAGACGACCTGGTCTCCTTCGTGGCCAACGGAGGCCTTGTCTTAGGGATCTGCAACGGATTCCAGGTCCTCGTCCAACTCGGCCTGCTTCCAGGCCTCTCAGCCCCTCTCGGGAAGAAAGAAATCGCCCTAACGGACAACGCCTCCCACAAGTACGAAGACCGCTGGGTCCATCTTTCGGTTGCTTCTCGAAAGTGCGTGTTTGTCGGCGACATGCCCGCTCCCCATCTTCCCGTGGCCCACGCCGAAGGCCGGGCGATCACCCTCAACGAGGAGGTCGCCCAGCAGCTCCAAGACGCCGACCGTGTGGTCTTCCGCTACGCGAACGCCGAGGGAAACCCGACCCAGTCCTACCCCGAAAATCCTAACGGCAGCCAGGACGCCATCGCGGGGCTGACCGATGAGACAGGTCGGGTCTTGGGCCTGATGCCCCACCCCGAGCGGGCGCTCTTCGGCTTTCATCATCCCGCATGGACGAAAGACGGACGGCAGGGCGCGGTCCCTGATTTAGGCGCCGGCGCCCCAATCTTCGAAAATGCCTGCGACTGGGTGCGACAGAACCTCTAGGCCTACGCCCTCACCCACAAAACGCGGCGATGGCCTCCGCATACAGGGCTACACCACCCTCTAACTCCTCAAAGGTCACCGATTCATCCTCACGGTGAGCCTTGGCGATCGACCCGGGGCCACAGACCACCGTGGGAACCACAAACCCCGTCCGGTAAATCTCCGCCTCGGTGTAGAAGGGAACCCGCCCGGTCTTTTGCCCCGTTTTCTTTGTGAGCCACTCCACAAGCCGGTTTCCTTCAGGCTGAGCGAAGGGGGGCTGCTCCTCATGCCAGAAGATGTGTCCCTCGACCCCTTTGACCGACTCGCACGCCTCCTTGAGACAGGCTTCCACGCGCTTTCTGATCTCCTCGACGGAAGTCTCAGGCAATCGGCGCACCTCAAGAATCAATTCCGCCTTCTCCGGGATGACGTTGGCCGCCGTTCCCGCACGGATCAATCCCGTATTAAAGGTCGTCCCGGGAGGCTGATGGCCGCTGTCCTTCCCCTCTTCCTGGAGGTCCTCTCTCAGACGATGAATCCGATCGAGAAACACGCCCAGCACCTGGCTGGCGTCCGCTCCCGCCCAGGGGTCCGAAGAATGGGCCGCGCATCCCTTGAACTGGATGGTCGCCGTGCCGTAGCCCTTGTGGCCCGTGATCGGCGTCATGTCCGTGGGCTCTCCCACGATGCAGCAGGCCTCTTGAACGTCGCCTAGAAGCGAAGCGTCGGCGACAAGGTCGACCGCCCCGTGGCATCCCACCTCTTCGGCGTAGGTATACACGAGGACAAGGGGCCGGGCGAGTTTGTCAGCCATGGAAGCCGCCGCTTCGATCTGCGCCGCCACGGCACCCTTCATGTCACAGGTCCCTCGCCCGTAGAGCACCGTGCCTTCTCTTAAGGGACTGGTTGTCGCCTTCGTCCCCTCCGCCCAGGGGACGGTGTCGAGATGCCCGGCGAGGATGAGACCCGCGGAGGCGTCCCCCCCGAAGCGTGCGACGACATTTCTCTGGGAAACTCCCTCATAGAGACCCCGCTGAAGAGTGACATGAGCCCCGACCAGAGTGAGAGCCTCGGCGACGAGTCCCGCCACCGGGTCCGTGGAGCAGCCCGGAGCAGAATCAGATTCAACGAGCGTCTCGGTCAGGGTCACAACGTCGCGGTTCATTCCGCCATGGTAGAAACCCTGGCCTCCACCGGCCACTCAGACGCTCAGTCTTTCCCCCTAGCCTCGGAGCGCTGAGCTCAGGCTGAACATGGGAAGGATCAAACTCGAGACAATGAGGGCCACCACGGCACCCATCACGATCGTCATGATCGGTTCGATCACGCCGACGAAGGCCTTGATGGAACCCTCCACCTTTTTCTCGTGATGCTTGGTGATCTTCCCCAGGACGTCGGGGAGAGTCCCGGATCGTTCTCCCAGAGAAACCATGGCCGACTCCGTCGGCGGGATGAGGGGGTTGTCGAGCAGCGTGGCCGAGAGATCTCCGCCCTGTTCCACTTCCGATCGGGCTCTGACCCAAAGTTTTCTGTATTCGTTGTTTCCAGAGACGTCGGCCGCCAGGGTCAGCGCCTCCAAGACGTTCAATCCGGCGTTCAGCATCACCCCGAGGACGTGGAAGGACCGAGAAATCGCCACGGCCTTGATGAGGGAGCCTACGGCCGGTAGCCGAAGATAGATGGGATCGAGAATCTCATGGCCGCGACGGGATCGAGCGAGGAGGAGGGTTCCCAGTCCTCCCAGGAGGACGAGAGGGAAAAGCCACACGCCACTTTGAGTCAGAAAATCCGACATGGTCATGAACATCCGTGTGGGACCGGGGAGTTTCGCGGCGTCCTTGAACAGTTCCGCGAACTTGGGGAACACCTGCACCAGCAGGAAAACCACCACGCACACCGCCATGAACAACATGAAGAGGGGATAGGCCATCGCCCCCCGCACCTTCTTGGCCGTTTCGATGTCCCGTTCCATAAATTCGGAGACCTTGCGCAGCATGGCGCCCAGATCCCCCGTCATCTCGCCGGCACGCACCAAAGCGAGCGCGACAGGACCAAAGGCCCAGGAGTGGCGCCCCATCGCCTGGGAGAGGGACGCCCCCCCCTCCACACGGCTGCGAATGTCGCCCACGAGGTCGCGCAGATGCGCCGTTCCTGCCTGACGCTCTAAAACCTCCAATGCCGCTGAGAGATTCATGCCCGTCTCGAACATAATCCCCAGCTGCTCGACGAGATCGACGACCTGTTCGGGGGGCACCTGCCGCGCCTTGATCAAAAGGCCGAGGCGAGTTTTAAGGCCCGTCAGATTCTGGGCCGATCCCTGCATGAGCGGTACGGATTGGGTTTCGACGTCCATCAGCGGATCTCCGCGAGTCGCAACACCTCATCCGTCGTTGTGAGTCCTTCCGCGGCCTTCCAGAGACCGTCGACGCCGATCGACACATGGCCCTGTTTTCGAGCTGCATTCCGCAAAGATGTGAGCGTGGGATCCGTCGTGATGAGATCCCTCATGGCATCGTCGATGACAAAGAGTTCATGGATGCCCACACGGCCGACGTATCCCGTTCCGGCGCAATGGCTGCACCCTTCTCCCCGCGCCAGGCCCTCGAAGGGAATCGCGTGGCGATCAAACAAAACGCGTTCCTGCTCGGTGGGCTGGACGGAGACCTTGCACGACTCACACACTCTGCGAACAAGCCGCTGGGACAGGACGGCGTTCAAGGCGGCGGCGAGCAGGTAAGCCTCGATGCCCATGTTGACCAGTCTTGGCACCGCGGCGATCGCGTCATTGGTATGGAGCGTTGAAAACACGAGGTGCCCGGTGAGGGCGGCTTCAATCGCAATCTGAGCCGTCGCCCGGTCTCTGACCTCTCCCACCATGATAACGTCGGGGTCCTGCCGAAGAATCGCCCGCAACGCCGTCGTAAATGTCAGGCCGGCCCTCTCATTGACCTGGATCTGGTTGATCATCGGGATGGTGTATTCGGTCGGATCCTCGACCGTGCAAATGTTTCGATCCACGGAATTGATCATGGCGAGGGCGGCATAGAGGGTCGTCGTCTTTCCCGAGCCGGTCGGGCCGGTCACCAACATGACGCCGTTCGGTTGGGAGACGATGTCCTCCACTCCTGCCTGGATTCGTTCCGACAAACCGAGCGACGTCAGATCGCGCAGCATGTTCGTCCGATCCAGGATTCGCATCACCACCTTCTCACCGAATCCGGTGGGAAGCGTGGAAACACGCAGGTCGATGGCGCGGCCCTCAAAGTTCACGGGGATCCGGCCGTCTTGAGGAATCCGCCGCTCGGCGATATCGAGGCCCGCCATGATCTTGACCCGGGACACGATGGCCGGGGCAAAACGAGTCGGCAGACGGGTCACGCCCATGATCTCATCGGCGGGACGCAGCATCCCGTCGATCCGAAATCGAAGACCGAGCGTGTTTTCGTCGGGTTCAATGTGAATGTCGGACGCGCCGTGAGAGATCGCGCCGCGAATCACGCGATTCACGAGACGCACCACGGGAGACAGGCCGGCGATCTCTTCGAGATCCTCCGCTTCGTCCTGGTCCTCTCGGACGAGAGCGATGTCTTCTTCGTCGTCATCCACATCTTCAAGAATGTCGTGGACGGACAAGCCATCAGGCTTTGCCCCCAACTGCGCCATCCCCTTCTCGATGTCCTGAGAGGGACAGACCACAAGGCGGATCTCCAAACCAGTCAATCGAGCCAAGGCTTCGATCGTGAAGACGTCCGTCGGGTCGGCAATGGCCACCGTCAGGGTGTCTCCGACACGGTACAGAGGAAGAGCCCCATGGCTTCTGGCCCAGTCTCGGTCGACAATCTGAAGGGTCTCGGGGTCCCCGAGGCCCTTCATCATGCGCACGAAAGGCAGACCTTTTTGGACAGCAAGCGCGTGGAGCAGCGTCTCCTTGTCCACCACACCGGTTCGCAAGAGTTGCTTATCCAACGCCTCGCCCGGCTGGGCGGGTGTCGCCTTGAGAGATTTCTCTACCGCTCCTGCCTCGACAAGACCTGTCTCGGTGAGCGTCTCTGGAAGACGATTGAGATCCAGACCGACAACGGTCATGACCGGTCCCCTTGAAGGGGACTCTCGCGTCCCTCAACGCAATCCACTGCGTCATCGGTGATCTCGGCATCCAGGTCGAGGATTCGTCCAGAATCGCCCAGCGCTTCTGGACGAATGTCCAATTGGTCGAAAAGGCCGGTAATCTCCAGCGCCGTTTGAAGCAATTCTGAGGGAGCAATCAGCGTGCAGGTCAGTCCACGAGAGCGGGCAAGTTCGTCAAAACTGATCAAAGCTTCCAACGCAGCGGAATCGAACTGGATTACGCGATCGACGGCGAGAGCAATCTCCGTCACCCCTCGCGTGAGCTGCTCGGGGAGGGTCGCGCCTAAGTCGCTGACCGTTCCTTGCGTGAGTTCGGGGCCAATATCGACACGGTGCATCATCAGTCCTGATCCTGATTCTGCTCCGTAAGAGCGTTGTTAATCTCACCGGAAAGTTCTGCAACACCGTCAGCCAAAGAATCCATCTGGAGGACCTGGTCACAGAGTTCCCGGGCTTCATCGAGATCTCCTTCATCCAATGCCACCCGAGCTTCCTCAAGAAGGCTTTGCGCGTGCTCCGCCCGTGAGATGAGACCGAAGGTATCGCGGAATGCTTCGCCCCGAGCCTCGTAAGACTCAACCAACGCAGCGCCATCGACATGAGCATCTCCATCCTCAAGGATGATCGGAGTGATCAGGACAATGATCTCCGTTCGAACCGTCACGTACTGATCCGAACTGAACAGCGGACCGACGATGGGCAGATATCCGAGAAGGGGGACCTTCTTGACGGTGGCCACATCCTTTGACTCGATCAGGCCGCCGATGACCACGGTTTCACGATCGCGGACCATGACGTTCGAGGTCACTTCGGACGTCGTTTCGCTCGGGAGCCCCGTGATCGCGCTCACCGTACCGCTGCTCCGCTGAGGGTTGATCTCGAGTCGAACGAATCCGTCATTTCCGATGAACGGACGGAAGCGCAGTTGGGTTCCGACCACAAGGAAATCCACGTCCTGCTGGGATACGCCATCGCTGAGTGAGGTGCCACCGAGGTATCCGATCCGGCCACCGATCATGATCTCAGCCTGTTGCTTGTTGAGAGCGAGAACCTCGGTGTTGGCGAGAACGTTGGTGTCCGCCACGGACTGGAGAGCTTCGAGGAAAATCGAGGCTTTGCTCCCCACATAGCCAAAGCGAAGGCCGTCCCCTGTGGAATCTGTGAAGCCACCCGTGGTTATCGAGGTGGTCCCATTAGGCTGCGGGATTGGTGCCCCGCCCACCGTCGGCGTCGAATACGTTGATCCCAGGGCATCCTCACTTTCGAAATCTGAAAGTTCAGAACCACCCAAGAGGTTGAAATCGATCCCAAAACGATTCGTTTCATCCAGCGTCACCTCGACCATCGTGGCTCGGACAAGAACCTGTCTCGGACGCCTGTCCAGATCGGCGACCAGTGTTTTCACCTGACCGAGGACCTCCTCGGTGTCGATCACGAGGACCGTCTCCTGCAGCGTGGAACTGTTACCCCCCGTCTCCGTCGGATGCTCAGGAATTCCATCGGCGGGTTTCTCCGAAAGAATGACTCTCCCTCGCGAAGAAAGAAGGGGCTCAATGAACTGCTGCAGTTCCATGGCCGAGATGTAATTGGGATGGATGAGATGATTGCGGAGGGGATCCTCGATTTGCTCGAGTTCCACGAGAGGAGCCACGCGATACACCTGGCCGTCAAACGTCCACCCCAGTCCAAGGGGCATGAGGACCCAATCGAGGGCCTCTTCGAGACTCGCTTCATAAAAGTTTGCCGTGACAGGCACCCCGGTATCACCACCCGCCACGATATTCACCCTCTGTGAAACCGAGATCATTTCCAAGACCTGGCTCAGCGGTACGGCACGAACATTCAAGGTGACGCTGTCACCCCCACCGGTGACTTCGTCCTGTCCGGAGACACTCGGAAGGGCGAAGACGAGGAGGAGGCAGGCCACTGTGGCAAGGAGACGGGTCATGACGAACAAACTCCGGGGAGAAGCGTGCTGCCCTCTCATATCGACTCCCGGCAGGGGACATCTTGACCCCACCCCGTATTTGAAAATGGCCTAGAAATGGGGTGTTTTGTGCCAATTCAGCTCGAATTGGCTTTCAGCGGTCGAACAGGGCCATTTCGAGGACAAAAGACGCCTGATCTGGACCCTGAAAAACCACCGAACGGGCTCGAATTTCAGCAACCGTCCATCCGTCGATGATGTCGCCCTTCGAAATCAGGCGGCCATCGATGACTGCTAAGGAAGCCATTCCCTCCGCGGTCATTGTCCCGTTCAGGACAAAGAGCGGGTTCTCCCCGCGATTCACCTGAATCTCAAAATCCGTGTTGTCCCCTCCGAAACTCCCGAAGTGGTATGGCTCACGGTCATCAAGCGAGACCTTCATCGAGAGGACCGGATTTCCCTCTGACCCCTTCAAAGACGGAGGTTCCCCCTCGTCTTGGGCAATTTGCAGAGAACCAACTTGAGAGGGCTCCGCCGTCAAAGCTGCAACAGGGAGATCGTTCTCCGATCCCCCACCAAATTGGATGTATAGAACAAATCCAAAAATAACGCTCAAAACACCCAGAAGAATGAACTGTCGTTGCTGGCCGCGGCCTTCGGTTTTCTTTCCGTCAAACGCCTTCATGACTGGTCTCCCCCCTCGAGTAGCACCGAAATGACGAGGGTGATCCGCCTGACGTCGGAACCGGGCTGGATGTTCAAGCGCTTCACACGGGAAATCCACTCCATGTCTTCAAGGGCGGCGAGGAAGCGCATGAGAGACTCTGCATGACCGTCAACCACCCATTCCCAGTTGAGACTCGGAAGCGAAGAGTCCTCCTGCCCATGGGTTCGTGAGTTTTTGACCAAAACAAGGCCAGATTGCTCAACAAGCGTGAGGAGTTGGCTCTCGACCGAGTGGTGGGATTCCGGATCGTCCGGCAGAAGACGAAACGCCCTTTGTTCGACTTGCTGCCGAAGTGCTTTCATCTCCAGTTCTTTTGCAAGAACCTCGCCGACCACCGCATCGTATCGTCCAACCTGAAGCCCTAAGGCCTCGACCTCACTGCCAAGTTCGGCAACCCCGCCAAGAAGAGGATAGAGAAGACCCCCTGACGCCATCAGGAGGGCCATCGCGGTCACGGCAATGCGACTGTTCAGTTTCATCACCGCGTCTCCGCTTCTGCGGTCACACGAAATCGAACCGTCTCATCACTGCCCGCAAGGAGGACTCGTTCGCTCGAATCGAGACGCACCTCCACGAATGCCCCCGTTTCAATGAGGACATCAACGTAATCTCGGATCACGACGCCGGTCTCGCCGAGACCGTGAACCGTGATGTTCAACACGCGAGGCGCGTCCCCATCAAGGAGGGGAACATCCTCAACCTCGATGGCTTCGAAGGTGATCGACGTCCCGGCGTCCATCAGATGAAACAGCAAAGTCGACATGCGATGACCGGGAAGGGCCGTGCGAACGACATGGTCTGCTGTTCGGACCGTCGCAAGTTCCCCGTTCAAGCCATCGAGCCATGATTGCGTCTGCTCCAATTGTTCAACCTGTGCGGACATGGAGGCCTTCTGTTCGAGCAGTGACAGACGACCGTTGAAACCGACGATGCCGCCCATGGCCACCAGGACCGCCGCGGTCCCTGCCATGATCCTTCCTACCCTTCGCAGGCGACGTTTTTCTCTGATCTGTCGCTCTTCGGGAGGGGTCATGTCAATCAACGACACGCCCTCTGAAGCCAGCCCGATCGCCGCCATGTCGCCTTCTGTATCGGGAAGAAGACGCACGGAGAGCCCGATGGCATTCGAAAGGGTCTCGCGTTCCGTTTCCGTCATCCCGGAAGCCATGATTTCTGAAATCTTGTCTGATCCCAGCAGACTCATCGCCCGGTTAAGAGACAGGATCGTGCCCTCAGCCCCTCGGGTCCTCGGAACAACGCTGCAAAAGATCAATGCATCATCCTCGCCGGCGAGAATGGTGTCTCCCTCCTCGCTCCGAACCAAGCGCAACTGTGCTCCATCCCCCGACCAGGACCTCCACGCAGCCAGAGGAGCCGCCTCGACTCCGGCGACGGACAATCCCAATTCTCGACAGGCCTCAATGACATCATCGAATCGGGTTTTTTGAATCGCCACAAGAATGGCCAGGGTTTCATTGGAAAGGGGTGAGTCAGACACCTGATGACACCGGCGCAGTCCAGAAACCGCCCTGCCATCCCCAAAGATCGGATCGCCCTTGAGACGCTCCTCACATAGGGCCTGGAGGCCATGACTTTGACGCTCCGGAATGACGATTGACTCGACAAGCACCGAAGTCCCCTCGAAGCCCAGGGAAACGTCCCGCCCCTGAAAAGGAGATGAAGCCAAAATCTGGCGAAGCGCCCGGGTCAGTTCGGGTGATTCTTCTTCCAAAGAAACGGAACCTGTGAGGACCTGCCCGTTCAAGGATTGGGCTGCACGGATCGTGTCGGTCCCAATGACAATCCCGATGTTGCTCTTTTTGAGATCGCGCATTGAGATCACCCTCCGCCTGCCGTCCCCGAGGAAGACCCGGGAATCACCGTTTCGAGTTGGGTATTTGTCGTATTGAGAGACAACACACGCTCCGTGGTTCCTGCCCTGAGTCGAATCAAGCCGCTCGTGTTCAAGATTCCCTTCTCGTCAAAGACAGCAATCGAGCGTGAGCCAAAGATGACCTCTTTCAAGACGACACCCCTTGGAAAGCCTGGTTCCCAGAAACGGACGACGTATTCACCATGTGTCAGGGGATCTTCCGTGGGAAAACCGCCCTGTTCCAACACGGCAAACCACCCCTTTCCTTCGGTGGAAAAGCGGACCCCGTGCGGAAATCCCGTCGACGTGGCATGACTCCGAGCCAGATCAAGAGCGTCCTGGATTGCCCGCTGCACCGTGTCTAATTGGCGTTCGGCACTCGGTGACGCGCTCGGAAGCACGACCCCGGCAAGAATCGTCATGATGGCGACGACAACGAGAAGCTCAAGCAGGGTATGACCGGAGCGAACATGATCTGATCCCTTTGATGTCATGGGACCTCCACCTCAAACGCTTCCATGGCATCCAAGATCTGCGCATCAACGGCCAACCGTGGTAATCCAACCCTGACGATCCGCTCCGCCCCCACGTCAATCGATTCTGGAAAGGTTGGCACGCCACGACCAAAACCTGGCCTGGTCACCTGCTCAGAAAATTCCTCATGTGTTCGTGCAACGATCATGCCGCGACAGGTCGCTTGGCCGAGAAGACGAACTTCGTCCACGGCGACAAATCCTCGCAGCTCAACCCGGGAGGGACTCTCGCTGGTCAACCGACCGTCCGGCGCCACCACGCAAACGTCAGGGAGTTCCGTCCTCGCGAGAAGACGGCAATCACCCAAAAGGCGAATCGATGGGCGACCAATCCCTTCCACCGCCGACGTGTCCTTACAAAGACCGGCTCTGGAAAAAAGAGCGCCGCGAACAACAACGTCTTCAAGAATCAGCTCGGCACCGTTCTCCACGATGAAAAATCCGTCTAGGACTCCTCCCTGGATATGGGTTGTGCCGGTGATGAACTGCGCCAGGGGGCTACTGAGGATTGAGGCGCCTTCCTGGCAGGTCAGTCGCGTTCGCAAAGAACTCTCGCTTCCACCTCCCGCGGGCACAACTTCTGCACGCACCCTCAACACCGCCTCATCGCGAGAACTCACGAGAGGGCGTCCAACACGGATTCCCAATTGACGGAGACCGTGGCCTAAAACCTCGCGATCGCTCACGACGCGTCGACCGTCTGCCGTGTACGTCACGTCTTCATCACCACTGTCACACACTCCGGGCAAAGAACCTTGGCGAACACGATGGCGGATCCGCTCCATCCCGGATCGGCTCGCTTCGTCCGCCTCGCTGGCTCCTCTCCCGGTCACTAGGCTTTCTTTAGCAAGTAAAGCGTGGCGGGCCCAGGTCACCGTGAGCCCCCCCATCACCGCACAGAGAATCAAGGCGCCGACGAGGGCAAAACCCTCTTCATGACGTCGCAATACGGAATATTTTGTTTGAGGTGACATCAAAAGAATCCAAGAAAGAAGCTCAGAGAGTCTCCTTGTCATGCATCCACCAGGAAAAGGTGCCCATCTCCGCGCCCGTCGGGTCGAGGATGGTCACCCGCAATTCCACCAGCGTCTCTTCGGTAGAACCGACCTGCTCGCCCACCACAACGGCAGGGTCTGCAAGACTGAGGTAACGAATTTCAACGTTCTGTTCCCAGTCAGCATGACTCTGGATGACTTCGTACTGAGCTGACCGACTTGGGTTAAAACTTTGTCCATCCAGATCGGCGATCGTGTCCACACCCTGTCCAAAGAGGTCCTTTTGGCCTGGCTCAGGAGTCCAGGGGAGAAGGAGCGCTCCCTCGTGAATCTCCTGAGCCAGCATGAGAGCCTCATGGGGACCATCCGCAAAGAAATGATACGTCGAGACACTTCCGTGCATGGAAGAGACGGCTCCTACGACCGTGGTCGCAATGACAACCGTTGCCAAAAGCACTTCCGCGAAACTCGAGCCAGAGATCTCTCTGCGAGCGTGGTCCTGTGGCGTGTTCTGAGAACTACAGATCAAAGTAATCCACCCCGCTCGGCCCCGTCCCAACGACATTGGCGCGGAATTCAGCGGTACTGGTGGCGTACAACCACCCGCTTGAACCATTGGCAGAGCCCGGCATGGCGGAAGCCGCCGTTACTGAACTCAGACCGTTCACGGCGTTCTTCGGGAAGGCGCTGCGGAGATACGGACCGTAGGCTGAGCCGGGCGACCCATCCTCTTCCGTCATCGCAACGAGTTGCTCAACGATGGAGGCAGAAGGATAGTTGTCTCCGTGTTGAATCTTGTACATCTCGATGGCCTGGCGAATGGTGGCCAGATTTGAAGCAACGGCCGATTCCTTCGACTCTGAGGCTGCCGAGGAGAACTGCGGTATGACCACTGCCGCCAGAATGCCCAGAATAATGACGACGATGAGCAATTCGACGAGAGTGAAACCGCCTTGACGATGTGCAGACTGCATGTTGATGTCTCCGAAAAATGAGGATCTCTGGGAAGAAACCCCGCTGTGGGGTCCCAAGTTTTTTCTTCCTCGTCTTCCCGCCGTCACGACTTGAGACCCCTCAAGTAAGCCATCTCAGTCGTATAACTGGAACGAATCGGCCGTTTCATAGTGGAATTGGCCTGTTTGCTTGCTCTTTCGCCCCTTGAAGGCTCTGATTTGGAACCCCTCCCCCCTCCCCAAAACGTTGAAAACATGGTTTTTTCGCGCAAGAAATGCCGGATTACCCGCGTCCAGAGACGTTTACGGGGTGATTCAAACTCAGGGGGAAGTTCTCCAAAACCCCCAATCAATCCATCGTTCGAGCAACCGTGAATCTACGTTCTCACCTTCTCATCTCTCTCGCTTCGGTGTGCCTCGTGATGGCCACCTGGGTTTCGCCGTCCCATGCCCAGGGATTTGGCACAAAAGGCGGAGGAGGAGGCTGGAAGCCTTCTGTTTTTCATCCCCCCGGGGCAAGTGCAGGCGGTCAATACATCGCTCCAGCGGACAGTGCCGGCCCCAATACTGAAGGAAGCGGGTCCGGTTCGGACAGCAACCTGGAATCCTCGGATGGATCTTCCCGTTCTGGACTCTCACGAGGCCTCTCCTCTTCAGGAGGAGCCAGTCGCTCGGGAACGGCAGCCGGTGGAATTGGTAGAGGACAAAACTCCGCCAGTTCCGGAGGCGCCTTTCTTGCCAGCGCCGACGCATGGACAGTTTGGTGGGAAACGAACAAGTTCGAGTTTATTGATCTCACCCCCATCGATCACGTCATCTATACCGGCCAGGGCCTCCTGAAAGAAACAGCCGAACAGCGAGAACTCCGCATGGCGGAAATGCGTCGCATTGTTCGAGACGCCGTTCTTCCAACCTGCCGTGAACTCACCTCAACCGGTGATGCCGGGGTCCGAGCAGCCGCCATCGTCACTCTGGGCAAACTCTATGACAGCAATACCGCCAATGCGGATATTGATATCGCCCGCGCACTTCTCACCGACGCCAACATCGAAGTTCGGCGAGCGGCCATGCTGTCTCTGGGCATCATGGATGGCGGTCGCGCCAGTTACCTCCTCATGAATGTGGCCCATGACAGTCCAAAGGGCCAGGAGCTTCTCGACAGCAACGGCCTGTCCGATGAACTACGTGGCACGGCACTCCTCAGCGCCTGCCTGCGGGGGGACCAAAAGATTGAGATGCTCGTGATGGACATGTTGAGCGACACCTCCCTCAATCCCGAACTTCTCGCCATTGCATGTGAGGCAGCTGGACTTGCGGGGTCCATTCGCTGTCAGCAACTCCTGATTGAGATCGCGATCGATCCTGAGATTCCGCAACTAGTCCGTTCCTCAGCAGCCATCGCGCTCGGACGAATTGGTCAACCCACTTCGACCCCATCCCTCATGCACCTCCTCGACGAAGATGATCTTGATCCAAAGAGGGCCGCCGCTATCGCTCTCGGCCTCGTCGGTTATCCCGGCGGAATGGCCGTTATTGGCCGCCTCGGGAAAGCCATGTCGCTCGAAAAAGACGCGGCGACCCGCCATCTGGCCGCCATCTCACTGGGACGCATCGGTGGAGATCATGCCCGGGGGCTGCTCCGTGACGCGCTCAAGAACGCCAAGTCGGATATGAAGCCATGGCTCGCCCTGGGCATGGGAATCGCAGAGCGCAAGGACGCATCAACCGACATGGCACCCCTTTTGATCAAACACATCGCTTCTGAAAGCAATGCCGACACCCTGAGCGCTTTTGCCATTGCTCTGGGACTGACCAAATCCAAAGAGACTGTTCCTCTTCTGACAGAGTTGCTCCACGACGGAACGGATTCTCTGAAAGGTCACGCCGCCCTTGCCCTGGGCTTGACGTCTCAACCGGAAGCACGGAATCCCCTCCGAGACGCGATTCGCACTTCTGGATCCCCCTTCGTCCTTCGACAGTCCTCCCTGTCCCTCGGGATCTTGGGGGATACAACCGTGATTCCCGATCTGGTCGAGTTGATCCGAGTCACTCCCAACCCCTTCGTGGCGAGTTTCGCAGCCATCGGTCTGGCTCTCCTTGGCAATGAAGAAGCCGCCGGACCATTGATGGCTCTGATCGACCTCGACGAACCCCATGGGATTCGCACCACATGGGCCGTCGCAGCCGTGGGCCAACTCTTGGATGCAAACCGCAAACCGGCCCTTTCCCGCCTCGCAGCCAATTCGAACTACTACACGAGGACTGCAGCGGTCGACAACCTTCTCGCCCTCGGCTTCTGAATCCTCGAAAATGGAGCTTCAGAGAAGGCACTCCCCTCTCGGCAGAGCTGTCTGGACAAGACCATGCCCCTTGGGAGACACTTTTGAGTCCCCTCTCTCCATGGGTTCCCATGATCAGATTCGCCGCGTCCGCCCTTGCGCTCCTCCTCTTCGTTTCCAGTAGTGCAGCACAGGAAACGAAGGCCCTGGCCGACCAGACGATTCGCCTCATTCGGCAGGCTCAAAACAAGGACGGGACATACGGCAACAGCCTTATCGACACGAGCAAGGTCCTCTCCGCCTTAACCCGCTCGCCCCGCCGATACAACGAACTCGACGGCCCCTTCTTCCGTCGCGCGGCAGAACACCTCGTCGACGTTTCCGCCCCGGACCTGCCCCCCGCATCGAAGGTCCTCGCCCTCGCAGGAGCCATCAGCCGCCCCCTCGTGGAGGCCCGCAATCGGGCTCTCGAAGACCTTCTGACAGACCCCCGGGCCTACCAGTCCTACGAGGGGCTTCTCGCGCTCCGGACAGTCCAAAACATCGATGTCGAACTGAAAAACTGGCCCTGGCCATCGGTCGAGGAAGGAATGCCCCCTGAAACCGCCGTCCTCGTCGCTCCAGATCCCACCTCCATTGCCCCGCCACCCACGAGCGAAATGGAAAACTGGACAGCCTGGGCACGCAGCGCTCGGCTCCGTGGGGTCACCCCGAAAAACCTTCCCGACCTCCCGCACATCGAGGAAGGGAATACTCTCGACGAACTCCTCGCCGCCCTCGAAATCACCATCGTCTGCCACGGCCTCACAGAACCCGCCCCTTCCACGTTCTCTTCTCCAGTCGTTCTTTCTCGAGCCCCTGCC
>JAZALG010000054.1:0-13025 GCA_036229545.1 Planctomycetota bacterium
GACGTGGCTATAATCCGGCCACAGGGGTCGTGAGTCTCCTTTCGGGCCTCCCCCTTTTCCGTCATGTGCGGAACCATGGTCTAGGAATCTCTCATGAGCAACTTTATCGGCGAAGCAGCGCCCGCTTTCACCGCATCAGCAGTGATGCCGGACGGCAGCACGCAAGACGTGAGCCTTTCGGATTACTCCGGCAAGTACGTTGCCCTGTTCTTTTATCCCAAAGATTTCACCTTCGTCTGACCCTCTGAACTCATCGCTTTCGACCGCCGTATGGGCGAATTCGAAAAGCGAGGCGTCCAGGTTCTGGGCGTTTCCATGGATGACGCAGAGACGCACGCACGCTGGCGGGACACCGCCATCAACGACGGTGGCATTGGGCCGGTCCAGTACCCCCTTCTGGCGGACACAACCAAGCAAATGTCCCAGGACTACAACGTGGTCCACCAGGACAGCGGTTTTTCTGCTCGTGGCACCTTCCTCATCGATCCAGACGGCATTTGTTGGCACGCGATCGTCAACAACCTGCCCCTAGGCCGTGACATGGACGAACTTCTGCGCGCCATCGATGGTGTGCAGTTCTTCAAAGAGCACGGCGAGGTCTGCCCTGCCGGTTGGGCCGCTGGAAAAGCTGGAATGGTTCCATCCGACGATGGGGTGAAGTCCTATCTCACCGATCACGGGGACAACCTTTAGGCCACCGCTGACGGGATAGTTTCCGAGGCCCCCTACAAGGGGCCGTCGACATCCAGAAGATCGTCTTGGTTCAAAAGACGTAAGCCCTGCTCTGTAGCGACATCCTCTGCCATGACGAGATTCGTGACGTGGAGAGCAAGGGCCGTCTTACGCCCAAAATCGTGCTGAAGGGTGTAGACATAAGAGACATTCAACTCTGCCATGAGCATGGCCTTCAAAGCAGGGGCAATACCTACCCCATCCGGCAGGTCAATACAGAGGAGATCCGTCTCGAAAATGTGGTACCCCTCAGCGATGAGGGAGGTCCCTGCCAGGGTTGGCCGGTCTACAATTAGGCGGGCCACAGCATGGTCCGCCGCATCAATGATGGACAGGGCGCAGACCCGGATTCTCTGGCCTTCCAAAATCCGGGTCACCGAGAGGAGTTCTCCCCTCCTTTGGGGCAGGAACAAGGATAGCTGCTTGACCCTGTGCGACTCTCGGCGTTCGGCAACATCAGCCATCGATGGCGTCCCAGGGGAGGTATTTCCCCGAACCACACATCAGTTTCGCACAAAGAGGGGTTCTTGTCTCGATGAAGGGCATTCCGTCGCTGGAACTTCGCAGACCGGCGAATTGGTAGACTCAGGCCATGCATCTGCGCTTGATCTTGATTCTCGCCCTCACCCCTGCCCTGGTATTTGGGCAGTTTGGATCCTCCGACTACTACGTGTCCGCCCCTTATGCGGGGGGCATCTGGAAGGGAGACAGCCAAACCGGCGAGACCACCCCCTTTGCACTGGGCCTGCTCATCCCCCACTACGGGTGGTTCGGAAACGACGGCAATTTCTACGTCCCTGATCGGGGCTGGAACGCCCTCATGAAGATCACGCCTCAAGGGCAAATTATTCCCGTCTCCGCGGGCGGCCACTTCATGAAACCGGTCACCTGCATTCCAACCCTGGACGACACTGCCTGGGTCGTGTCGGACATGGAGGCCAACAAAATCATCCGGGTGGAATACGACGGCACCCAGACGTTGCTGTACGACAACCTGACAGCGAGTGGCCTGCTCAACGGGCCCGATGGCATCGCCTACGACGACGCGGGCAACCTCTACGTTGCCAATCTCGGCAACGACACCTTGATCAAGATCGATCCTCAAGGGCAAGCGACACTCTTCTCGGATGCGGACATCATTCGTGAACCCGGTGGAGTCGCCATCGACGGTGCTGGCAACCTCTTCGTCGCAAACTACGGATCTCATGTCATCTCAAGATTTCGCCTCGACACCGGAGAGGGCCAAGAGTTCACCTCCTTCGATAGCACCAAGATGGCCAATCCCAACGACCTGAAACTCTCCCGTAAGGGTGGGCTGCTCGTTTCCGGCCGACAGGGAAGGGTCAGCCGGATCGACGCTCTCGGCCAGGTGTCAATCATGTTTGAAAACCTCAGCCTCAGCGAGTTGGACGGGGTCTCTGTCCCAGAGGATGCCACCCTCTGCACCGGACGTTTCACCACCTATGGCCGAGGCGAGGAGGGTTCCGGCGGGATAATTCCCCAGCTACGAGCAATCTTCTCCCCCTGCCCCGGACAGGTCATTGGGCTGGAGATTCTAGATTTCCTCGGAGGGACCCAAGCCCTCATGTTTGTCAGCAGCCACGCCCTCCCCTCAGGGCTCATGGCCTTCAAGGGCGCCCCGCTCCTTGTCGATCCCTCCGGAGTCCTCTTCCTGGGTATCCCACTGGTCCTGCCTGGAAGTGGTACGGGAGAAGGCGACCTGACGCTCCAATTCCAGATACCCGACCTGCCCGGACTCGCGGGACTAGAGTTATTTCATCAGGTCTTCGCACTCGACCCATCTGCAGCCGGAGGCATCTCTGCCTCGAATGGCCTGAAGGAAACCTTCGGGCTCTAGGAGTTCTGCTTCCCCCATCAGGAGGGGGGCTTTCCAGGCACTTGTATTGAGATTTAATCTCATGTAAAAACGCCCTCCTTGCAAAAGCACACCCCCTACCAAAAAGAGCTTCTCCTCCAATGAGCCGAAGAAAAAAACTAGGGCTCGTCATTCTGACGGCTTTCATTGCATCCCAGTTCGCCCCTGTGAGCCGAACCAACCCCCCTGTTACCGGGGCAGTCGATGCTCCGGCTGAGGTCACAGCAATTTTGACGCGTTCCTGCTTCGACTGTCATTCCAATCAAACCCGCTGGCCCTGGTACGCCTCCGTCGCACCAATCTCGTGGCTCGTGTCCCACGATGTCGAAGAGGGCCGGGAGCACCTGAACTTTTCAGAATGGACAGGCATGGACCCCTCCCAACAGGCCCATGCGATGGAGGAAATCGTCGAGGTCCTCGATGAGGACGAAATGCCGCTGTGGTACTACCTCGACCTCCACTCACAGGCCCGGCTTACTGATGATGAACGCGCCCTGCTCGTGGATTGGGCCTCGGCATTACAGGATGAGGACGCCTCTCCTTAGGGGCTCTCTTTTCAAGGCTGGCAGGGCCGTACACCGAGTCCTAGGGTGACAGCCATGACACCGGCCAAGGAACCCGGCCTTTTGCGCTCCGTCCTTCGATCTGGTCTCTCCGAACGCGGACAAAAAGAAGTCTCCCTGGTACTCGACTCGCTTTCTATCGACTATCGCGTGGAAAGAAGTCCCGGTGGATACATCCTCACCGTGGATCCTTCAGATGAAGCTGTGGCTCGAACGGCGCTCACCGAGTATGCCGCTGAAAATAAGGGGTGGCCTGGAGAAGAAGAGCCCCTCCCTGTCCTCTCCCCGCACCGGGTCAGTCACGTCTTTTATGCCGCCACCCTCTCCGCCTTCCACTGGTTCTCCCTCCGCCACGTCGGCGGGATCGATTGGCATCAGGAAGGCATGGCACAGGCAGGCAAGGTCCAGCAAGGCGAGTGGTGGCGGTCGATCACATCCCTTTGCCTTCACCTCGACGAACGGCATCTGCTGGGAAACATCGTATTTGGAATTCTTTTTGGGTTCTTTGTTTGCCAACTCTTCGGCCCAGGAGTGGGCTGGGGTGCCATTCTGGCTGCCGGGATTCTCGGAAACCTCGTAGCCACGGCGATCCATCCCGCGACACACGCGGCCGTCGGCGCTTCCACTGCCGTCTTTGGATCTGTGGGCATCCTGGTCGCATACCAATGGGCACGTCGTCGAGATGCCGGAGCGGGGCCGCTCCATCGTCGGGCACCTCTTCTGATTGGACTCGCGCTCCTGGGATACCTGGGAACTTCGGGTGACCACACGGACATCCTCAGTCATGTCACGGGATTTCTCGCAGGCCTCTTCCTGGGCTCTCTCCTCGCGGGCCAACGCCACAAACTCCCCGCCTCACCTGTCGCCCAGATCGGATGGGCTGTTGGGGTCGCCGTAACCCTCGCTGGAGCCTGGTGGAAGGCTCTTCAGTCCTAGCACGTCCTACAAATCAAGGAGCAGCTCGGGGGGCCGTCCAATAACGGCCTTCCCTTCTCGAACGCCAATCGGGCGAGCGAGAAGGCCTGGATTCGCAGCCATGTGCCGGACGAGAAGATCACTGTCTTCTTCTCCGGTGAGACCAAGTTCCTTGCACGCAGGATCTCTTTTTCTCAAAAGTTCGCCGGCAGGCAGGCTTAATGCGTCCAAGAGAACGTGAATCTCATCTTCAGACAGTGGGTCCTTGATCACATCACGTTTCTGGTAAGCCACACCCTCTTCATCCAGCAAGGCGACCGCCTTGCGACAGGTGCTTCACGTGAATTTTCCAATGAGGTCAAGCAGACTCATGGGTGTCATTTCCTTCCTCCTTCGCACGGAAATTCAAAGCCGCTGAGTTCATGCAGTAGCGACGCCCCGAGGGAGGGGGGCCGTCATCAAAAACGTGGCCCAGGTGAGCTTCACAGGCACTGCAGATGACTTCGGTGCGCCGTCGAAATAATGATCGGTCATCTCGCTCCCCAATCGGAGCCGCATCGAGGCCAGCCCAGAAACTCGGCCAACCCGTCCCAGAATCATATTTCGCTTCGGAAGAAAAGAGAGGCGCGTCACAGCACACGCAGTGGTACACCCCCTCGCCCTTGTGATCCCAATAGCAACCTCCGAAAGCGGGTTCTGTCCCCTTCTTTCGTGTCACCTTGTACTGTTCGGGCGACAAGCGGTTCTTCCAGTCGTCCTCAGTCAATTGCATGAGGGAATCATCAGGCATCACGTCTCTCCATACGATGCGGTCTATTCTCCCCCGACTTCCCATGGCGCACCAGAGGGAAGATCCGGTTAGTTTCTCTCCACCGCGAATGAGCCTTGATCGGGCGGACTCCAAGACCGATAGCCCCCTTCAATAACGCCCCGATCGAGGTCCGGAACCCCCTCGAACTCTACTGTCCACTCGCCTTTTGAGCCGATGAGAAGAAGGGAGCCCCCCTCCCTTCCGGCGTCGTAAAGCCCGGTGCATTCAATCGACTCGCTTTGGCCGGGAAAGAGAGGGCTGTCTTCGGCGTAAGTGAGGGTCACCGTTGCGGCAAACTCTTCACCCGGGGGGAATGGATCAGGAAATTGCGTCTGCACTGTGCCGTGAAAAATACCGAGAGAAATACGACTCGACCACGTTCCAGACCAGGCGCGAAGAACCTGGTCCTTCACCGTCCCGATCTGGACAGATACATCGCGATCCAACAGTTGCGGTCTCCTTGCCCCCCGCCCCTGTTCACTCATCACGAGTGCAATCCCAACCGAGAGGGCAAAGATTGCAAGACAAACCGCGTAGCGACCCATGCCCCCAGGATAGACCCCGATCCCGACGACGCTATAGCCCTTCGATGATTCCTTGGAGACGAACAACCGTCTCAGCCGGACGATGTCCCGGGGCAGTAATAACTGCCGCAGCTGAAGCCCGAGCAATCTCTTCGTTACGTGGCGCGGCGGCAATGCGAGGAAGTGCAGTGGCAAGGAGTTCGCGGGCTTTGTCGCCGTTCACGCTCAACGTTTCGATGACCATCTGGATATCGACATCGTCATGACCTTCATGCCAGCAGTCATAGTCCGTCACCATGCATACGAGGCTGTATTCAATGCCTGCTTCGCGAGCGAGTTTCGCCTCGGGAAGAGCGGACATATTGATCAGACCCGCCCCCCAGGATCGGTACAGGTGGGATTCGGCTCGAGTGCTAAAAAGCGGACCCTCCATGCACACAATCGTTCCGCCTTGGTGACGCGTGATGTCCAAGCCCTCCATCGCATCGTAAAGCAGGCCTCCTTGGTCCTGAGCAAAGGGGTCCGCAAAAGCGACATGCCCCACAATGCCGTCTCCAAAAAAAGTGTCGGGGCGATGTCGAGTGCGATCAATCAACTGGTCAGGAACAACAAAATCTCTCGGCGCAAACTTCTCCTCCAAACTCCCGACAGCAGAAAAGGCAATAATTTTCTCCACTCCGAGCAGTTTGAGCGCCGCGATGTTGGCACGGCTAGGCACCTCTGTCGGCAAAAGGTGGTGCCCACGACCGTGGCGCGGAAGAAACGCAAGTCGAACACCGTCCAGGCTGGCCTTCATAATTGAATCAGAGGGCAGTCCAAATGGTGTTTCGGGCTGACTTTCCTCCACGTCGGAAAGGCCCTCCATGTCATAGAGACCACTTCCGCCAATGACACCTATCTTCACGGGGTCCATTGCACCCTCCAAGAAAACCCACGATGCATTCGCCCGCATCGCTCATCCTGAGCATGACGAGGAATGCGGGCCATCGCAAGGTCACGCCCTAACAAGACATCACCTCGGCGAAGCCGGGCTAATCTTCCCCAAGAGCGAAGGTCGCCTCGCGCCGGTCACGAAGGGCAGGCTCGCAGGGATTCCAGCCAAACTCGCATCGGCAATCAACGCGAAGGCAAGCGCCTCCTTTGCCAGCACAGGAATGCCCAGTGCTCTTTCGCTATCCATGACTTCCAATGGAGCTAAAGCCGTTTCCAACTCTCCCATCAGTGTCAGGTTGAGCGCTCCACCACCAGAAACGACCATCTCGTCAATTTGATGATTGACGTGATCCTGAACAGCCATGCCGATAGCCGCCACGGTGTAGGCAGAGAGGGTGGCCGCAAGATCTTCAATGGAAAGGCTCTCCACAAGGGTGTCAAAGCGTTCGTAGAAGGTGTCCCCATAACGCTCTCTCCCGGTACTTCGCGGAGGAGGCTGTGAAAGAAACTCGTCCTCGGCAAGGAGGCGGTCAAGCCAGGGTTGATCCACCCTGCCGGCGCAGGCCATCTCCCCATTTTCGTCGTAGGCCATCGCCCCGTTTGATTTTCGATGCAATGCGCCATCCAGAACCATATTCCCCGGTCCCACATCAAAGGCCACGAGAGGGCCCTTCGGGGGCACCACGGTGATGTTGGCAATCCCTCCGAGATTCAACGCCGCACGGACCTTTCCCTCCTCGCGAAGCAACACTCCGTCTGCATAGGGAACAAGAGGGGCACCGTGACCACCTGCGGCCCGGTCCCGCGCTCTAAAATCGGACAACACTCGACACCCGCTTACTTCCGCGATCACATCGCCGTCTCCGATGGAAAGCGTCGCGCCTCTTTCGTTTTCACTCGGCGGCAAGTGGATGGCCGTCAAGCCAGGACTCGCAACGGCCATCACTTGCGAAGAAGACCACCCTGCAACCTCCATCGCTTTTTTTGCGGCCTCGCCAAAGTGCTGACCCAGTTCGACGTGTATGAGTGCGAGGGCCTCTAGGTCAGATTCGGGCAAGGCGAGAACGCGCCGCCTCAATCCTTCGTCAAACCCTTCGTGAACATGCGCTTCGATACGAAAGGAGAAAGAGCCTCCCCCCCGAGTGTCCTCCGGACCGTGCGCCCCATGAAAGGAGACCGCAACCGCATCGATTCCGTCGGCGCTTGTTCCTGACATCAGGCCCACGAAACATCGGGCCCGCTCAGTCACCGACATCAACCCGAAACCGTCAGGGTGACTTGGGCAAACGGAGCGTTGTTCCGGGGTGGATCATGTCGGGATCCTCCAAAACATCTCGATTGAGTTCCCAAAGTTCCAGCCTGCGGCTCATGTCACCCAACTGCTCCCGAGCAATCTTCTGCAGGCTGTCACCATCTTGGACCACATATGTTTCGAAGGCCATCGGCGAATCAGCGCGCAAGAGGATGCTGGGCGTCTGCACATCCTGCGGAAGAGTGCTTGGTAACTGGAGAATGGTTCCCGGATGAATAAGCTCGGCGTTACCGACCTTCGGATTGTGCTGGAGGATCACGTCAATCATGGCGAGGACATCCCCCTCTCCGTACTGATCCCGAGCAATCGTCCAGATATTGTCCCCCTCTTGAACCCGATACTCGGTCGGCTCAGGAACCACAACAACCGGCTCGGTGCCGTCGTCGCTCGCCACCAGTTCGCCCTCCGTTACATCGACATCACCCGCCGCCACCTCCTCGGCGATCTCCTCGCTGGGTTGCTTGCCATCTGGATTCCCCACGAGTTGGCCCACTTTGGACTTTTGAGACGCGGCAACCTTCTCTCGCTCAATGCGTGTTTTCTCCAACGCCCTCTGCATCACTTCAGGAATGATGACAATGGGCGAATCACCTCCTGGGAGGGAGGCTTCCGAACTCGTGTTCAAGCCCGGTGCGCCGCCACCACTCGCTCCGGACTCGAACATTTCGCCTGAGTCGCCCACTCCCCACACCGCGATCCCAAGAATGGACACAATGACGACAAAAATGCCGATCACGATCGCGTTCTCAACAGAACCGAGTCTCGCCAAGACTCATCCCTCCATGAAGTGCCATCATTCCAACGTGGGGGTGATCCTAGGGAGGTCCGGGCGGTGATTCAACGTCTCCGACCTTCTCCTTTCTTGCCAGCCATCGACGAATGCCTCGCCATACAGGGCGAAGACTCCGATGAAGGCGGGGGCCTTTCGATAATCTGATGGCCCGGCTTCGGATTTTTTCATCGAGAGTCTCGGGAGCAAATTTGGCGCGAAACTTCAGAAGAGCGCGACCGTCAATTTTCGCCAAGAGTGGGAAAAATATGCGACGAATGATGCCTCTGCGACAGTCAAAGCCCTGTCCAAGGTCAACGAGCCATGCCCCTCCACTCTGATCGATAATGATGTTTCGCTTTTGGTGGAGGTCGAGGTGAACAAATCGCACCTCATGAAGGGCTTTCATGGCAGATTCAAGGCTATCGAGCCCCCTTCGCAGTCGTTGGGGCTCTAAAAACCTGTTGAGCGTCTCTCCATCTATGAAATCCACGAGAAAAGCATCATCGGCATAACATCCCCGCAACTTCGCGATACCCGGAAATCCCTGCAAGGAGATGTAATTGGCGATTTCACGTCGTTGGTTGGACTTCGCCCACCACAAGAGGAGCCGATTCGAAGGGTTCCATTCCTTCAAAACAACGGAGTCTCCATCCAAATCGTAGCGAGTCACAACAGCGGTCCCGTTTTTTCCATCTTTCAATACCGTCGCGCATTCTGGGTCTAATTTCCCCCTTGGAAGGCCTTCTTGCACAGACGGTACGTGCGGGTGTCTTGACACGTTTTCTGGCCCTTCCTAATTTCGACGCATTGAGTTCTGGTTTCCGGGCCGAAGATCCTCCGGTTCTTCATCTCTCGGAGGTCACCTGGACCTTCCTTCCAGGGTACCGACGAAACCCATCTCGCACCTCATGTTCCAAATTCGATCTATTTTTTCTCTTTTGCTTTCGATGGCTCTGGTTTCAGCCTGTGGCCTGACGGGTACCGGCACCCCAAAATCACAACAGCCTACGACTGTTCGCTTGTTCGACTCCCGGAACGACCTTCACCTCGAGCTCGCCACAACATCCGATCAGGCGTGGCAATCGTTCCACTCTCAACAGCGCTTAGACGGTCGAAAAAAGTTGGCCTCACCGGAGGCAATGCATCGTTTGGTTGAGGGCCTGAATGACGCGGGATTTGAAAAACTGGCGATCTCAGGCAGTCCTTCGGACTCCAGTGAACTCCGTGGTTTTATTTCGGTTCATCAGGGAGAGACACGAAAGTCATTTTCTCTCCCACGCCTTGGCGCGACCGAACAACAACTCCGCGCATTCGGTGAAATGAAACTCCTTATGGATCAGTACTATCGGTCCGTCCCAGGCTTGCAGTACATCACCAATCCAGACGGCACCCGATTCCTGCACAACGAACAATCGAAATTGGAACGTCGGCCTCTTCTGGAAACCACACCGTGACGATGCGTGCCGCTGCTGTCATTCCCGTCCGCTACGACAGCCGTCGACTTCCGGGGAAACCTCTGCTTCGGGAGACCGGGCAGTTCCTCGTTCAGCACGTCTGGGAAAGCGCCTCAAAGGCCAAGTCGCTCGACTCCGTCATCATCGCAACAGACGATGAACGAATTATAGAAGCCGCAACTCAGTTCGGCGCAACCGCCATCATGACAAGTGCAGACCACCGTTCGGGGTCAGACCGCGTTGCCGAAGTGGCCGTAAATCTCGATTGTGAGCTGGTCGTAAACATTCAGGGGGACGAACCTGAAATCAATCCAGAAGACCTTGACCGACTCGTTGACCGCATGAAGTCCGGAGACGAAGAACTTGGAACTCTGGCACGGGCATTCAACGCCGAAGAACAAGACTCCTGGGTTGACCCTCACCAAGTCAAAGTCGTCTTGGGGTCTCACAACCGCGCCCTTTACTTCAGCCGCAGCCCCATCCCGTGGGGCAAAGACGCCGAGGGAGCATTCCTCCACATCGGCGTCTATGCGTGGAGGCGAGATGCTCTTCTCCAGTTTTCATCTACGGAACCTTCGCCCCTAGAGAGGCGTGAAAAACTGGAGCAGTTGCGTGCGCTTGAACTGGGAATGAGCATCGCCGTCGTCACGACAGAACACGTTGCCCTGGGAATCGACACCCCGGAGGATTACGCTCGATTTGTTGAACGAGTAAACCAACACGACCCCGACACCAGGCCGGCTCAATCATGACAAAGCACATCTTCGTCACCGGTGGTGTGGTCTCATCGCTAGGAAAGGGCCTGACGTCTGCAAGCATCGGGTGCATTCTCGAGGCATGTGGGCTGAACGTTCGCATGCAGAAACTCGATCCATATCTCAACGTCGATCCTGGAACGATGAATCCCTACCAGCACGGAGAGGTCTATGTTCTCGATGACGGGTCAGAGATGGACCTCGACCTCGGCCACTACGAACGCTTCACCCACGCCACGCTGACCGCCGACTGCAACTACACCACCGGAAAAATCTATCAGTCAATTATTCGGAAAGAGCGTGCCGGCGAGTACCTCGGACAAACCGTCCAGGTCATCCCCCATGTCACCGATGAAATAAAAGCCGCCGTGGCACGTCTCGCCTCGGACGATATCGACGTTGTGATTACAGAAATTGGGGGCACCGTGGGCGACATTGAGAGCCTCCCATTTCTCGAAGCCATCCGGCAATTCGCCATTGAGCGTCCGTCACACGACTGTTTGTTCATTCACCTCACTCTTTTGGTGTACCTGGCCGCGAGCGGTGAATTGAAAACAAAACCCACGCAGCAGTCCGTTGGGAAACTCCGCGAAATCGGTATCCAGCCAGACCTTCTTGTTTGCCGCACGACCGAACCCATGACCGAAGAGATGAAGAATAAAATTTCCCTCTTCTGCAACGTCCGAACTAATGCGGTGATCGAAGAACAAGATGTTCAACACACCATCTACGAATTGCCGCAGATGCTCACCGAGGGAGGAATCCATCAACTGATCGGAGAGGCCTTGGATCTTTCGCTTTCACAGCCAGACCTCCGAGACTGGGAAGACATTGTTGAACGTGCCAAACAGACTGACCAGGAGATCGAAATCGCCATTGTTGGCAAATACATCGAACTTCACGATGCATACAAGTCCGTCTATGAAGCGCTCGCTCATGCGGGCATCTCCAACCACGTCGCGATCAAACTGCGCAAAACATCCTCAGACGAACTCAATGAGGACAACTTTGAAGAGCGACTCGAGGGCGTCCAGGGAATTTGCGTACCCGGAGGTTTTGGCGGGCGGGGAATCGAAGGCAAGGTGTTGGCTGCGCGATATGCCCGAGAAAGGAAACTCCCGTATCTCGGCCTGTGTTACGGACTGCACATGGCCGTAATCGAGTTTGCCCGAAATGTTTGCAGCCTCGATGGAGCCAATTCGACTGAGATTGATGACCAGACACCTCATCCAGTCATCGCCCTCCTCGATGAACAGATGAATGTTGTCGAGAAGGGGGGCACCATGCGATTAGGGACACAGCCCTGTCAACTCGGGCCAGGACATGCCGCTGATGCTTACGGTGAAGACATCATCCACGAGAGGCACCGACATCGCTGGGAATTCAACAACTCCTATCGTGAGGAACTCGAGCGCAACGGAATGGTCTTCTCTGGAATCAGTACGGAAAAAGACCTCGTCGAAATCATCGAGCTCAAAGACCACCCTTGGTTTGTGGCGGTTCAGTTTCACCCCGAGTTCAAGAGTCGACCCACCGAAGCGCATCCCCTCTTCCGGGATTTCGTTAAAGCGTCCCTCGCGGGACCCCAAGAGGCTTCTTCTGAATCTGAGCCAGAGCGAGCAAGCGAGAGCGCTTAAGGCGCCAGGTCCTGTACACTCCTTCTCTCTGAATCCCCGGAGCGACAAACCATGATCGACGGCGAGACCCCAGAAGAAGGTGCTCCCTCCCCGGCAAGTTCCTCAGAAACGCACGAGGAGCCTGCAACGGCAGGCCTCCCAGAAGAAGAGGAGCAAGAAACGGGCTCGGAGAGCACCCTGGATGACGGAGGTGGTCACCCCATGCCTCCGGCCACTTTCCAAACCCACATCTTTCATTTGGCTTCCCAGGTCTCCATGAGTTTAGGGCAGGTCGCCAACCCCATGACCGGCGAAAAGGAAGTCGATTTGCGTGCCGCTCGCTTCCTCATCGACACCATCGCCATGCTCGAAGAAAAAACTCGAAATAACCGCGGCGAAGAAGAAGACACCTACATCACCGGGGTGCTCACAAACCTCCGGCTGGAATTTGTCAACAAAAGCAGTTAGCCGATCGTCTCTCCGATGAGAATCGCGTTCGACGTCACCTCCTGCGCTAAGAACAAGGGCGTCGGTATCGCAGGCTACGGACGGGCACTCATTGCCGCTTGCCTCCGAGTCGCTCCCCAGCACGAATACGTCCTTGGAGTACGCCCCAACAAGCTCACCAAGAAGCGGTTTGTCGCTGACATCATTCCCGGAACCACAGCCAGGGTCATTCTGGACTGGCTCCCCTCTCTGACTTTGGGCTCTCTCGATATCTTTCACGGGATTGGCGTGCGATTACCCCCGACAGGCTCTTTT
>JAZALG010000055.1:0-29458 GCA_036229545.1 Planctomycetota bacterium
GGCGATGTCCACGAACGTTCCGTCACCTTGATTGTGGAACAACTCGCAGGGATGGGACTCGTTTGGGCCTGTCTCATTGCCGATGAACAGGTCGAGCCAGCCGTCGCCGTCAAAGTCATCCCAGGAGGCGGTCTGGGTGGGATGGAAGGAAAGCAGGCCGACTTCCTCCGTGACGTCTTTGAAATTTCCGGTCCCGTCGTTGCGCAGAAGAGAGTTGGGGTGGCCGCCATCGGTTTCAAACCAGCCTCCCCGAAGGACCAGAATGTCGGCATCCCCGTCATTGTCGTAGTCGGCATGGAGGAGGTTGAGCCCACCGGTGATGCCTTTGAGTCCGGGTTGGTCTGATCGGTCCTCAAACGTTCCATCTTGGTTGTTGATGAAAACCCGGAGCGGATCGCTCATACCCCAGGCCGAAACCATCAGATCAATCCACTCGTCACCGTTGAGATCTTCGGCAACGACCCCTCCGGCCAAACCTCGTACAGCAACACCTGCCTTCGGAGCTCGATCGTAGAACTGTCCGATGTCGAGAGGTGAATCGAAGAGATCGGGCGACAAGCGCCATGGCTCAGGGACGCTGTCCGGATAGTTTCCCAATTGCATAGAGACCAGATTGAGGAGCCAGATGGCCTCGTAGTCTTGGGGGTCGTTTTCGAGGGTTTCCAGGAGCATGCGGTAGGCTTGACTTGCCCCTTCTTGCTCTTGATGGACGCCCCCCGGGCCAATGGGAAAGATGCAGGACTCGAGGCTCTGATGGTCGAGGCAGTTGGTCTGTTCTCCAAGGCGAAGCCAGGCGAGGGTCAGGTAGTGGTGCAGCTATTTGCGCGCTTTCTGGTACTGGCTTTCGGAAAGGCCGACCGATCGCGCGCGATTTAACTCGGATAGGGCGATGGAGAGTTGATTGGTCGAGCCACGCGCATCTCCCGAGTACATCAACTCGATACCGAGGTTGAGGTGGAGGGGTATAGTCGCTGGGCCACCTCGCTGTTCTTCGAGACGTTGCGAATAAAGTTCTGCCCGTTGGTGATTGAGGTACATGTTGGTTTCGGGATCGGCTCCTGCTGCGATATCGGACAGACGGTTTGCCATGCGGGCGGTGCCATCGGGGGTCTGAGAGACTCCCTCTCCGCCACATCCAGAAAGAATGACGGTTGATGTCATCACGGTGGCAAGAAGGCGAAGGCGAGAAGGGGGATGCATGGGGCGACCTCGAAGGACTGGTGGGATTCTAACCCGTGACCCTCCCGATCTTGCGTGGTCCTCCCACTTCGTCTGCCGTACCCTGCATCGGTGATTTCCTGGCGTGACGAGTTGCGGGCCCAAACCCGTTTTGCTCTTCCCCTGATTGCCGTGAATCTGGGCAACATGGGGATGGGTGTTGTCGACATTCTCGTCGTGGGCCGCTACGCCACGGCTGACGTCGCGGCCGTCTCTGTGGGCCACGGATTTACCTTTCTCCTCCTCTCTTTCGGGCTGGGCGTGATCCTGGCGATGGATCCGATGGTGAGTCAGGCCGTTGGAGCAGGAGATCGGCCGGGGGTCGCCCGGGCCCTTCAGCGGGGCTGTCTCCTGTCCGTGGTTCTGACCTTTCCCCTTGCTCTTGCGATGGGCTTGGCCGGGCCCCTGCTCACTTGGATGGAACAGCCCCCTGAAATTATTCCCCTTGCTGCTGGTTACGCGGCAGCGATTGGCTGGTCCGTCTTTCCCTTCTTGCTGTTTCAGGCTTTGCGCCAGACCCTTCAAGCCTACGAGCAGGTGAGGGCCCTTCTCCTCACCATGGTGTTGGCGAACTTCGCCAATTTTTTTCTGGATGTGATTTTTGTTTTTGGCTGGGAAAGGGCTGGGATCTCTCCCATGGGGGCTGTCGGCGCCGGTTGGGCGACCAGTTTTCTTCGCTGGATCATGGTGGCTTGTCTCATGGTCGTGGCCTGGCCCTCTTTGAAGGGACTCTTATGGCCCTTTGACCCGCGGTCAAAGAGACTCGCGCCCCTGTGGCGGTGGATGGTCCTGGGATTTCCTGTTGCTCTTCAAGTGACTCTTGAGATTGGAGCCTTTCACCTCGTCACGATTCTGATGGGGTGGATCAGCATCGTTGCCATGGCCGCGAATCAGGTTCTCATGGTCATCATCTCGACGACCTTCATGGTCCCTCTGGGGATTTCCATGGCCGCTGCCGTCAGGGTGGGACACAACGTTGGACGAGGGGACAGGGAAGGTGCACGGCAGGCAGCAGGGGTAGCCGTCATCTGTGGCGCTGGGTTCATGGCGGCGATGGGTCTCATCCTCTTCTTCTTTTCAGAATCCTTGGCGAGGGCATTTACCTTTGATCCCGCGGTCGTTGCCCTCGCTGTGGCGATCATTCCGATTGGTGGGGTTTTTCAAGTTTTTGACGGGATTCAGGTGGTGGCAGGTGGCGCGCTCCGGGGACTGGGAGACCTCCGCTTTCCCGCGGTGGTCAATCTCTTGGTCTACTGGGTGATTGGGCTTCCGCTTGGGTTGTATCTGGCTTTTGGGTCGTGGGATCTCTCAAACGAGAATCCCTGGCCCAATGGCCTGTGGTGGGGAATGGCAGGGGGACTTGTTGTGGCCGCCGTTGTGTTGACGTGGCGGTTGTCGGTGCGACTGTCAGGAGACCTCAGCCGGCTGGTTCTGGATCAGGAGGAAATTCAGGATTTCTGAGAGATTTTCAAAGATCCCTCGCCCCCTGCGGGCAAGACCATTGCCTGAAAGGCGCACATTCTCCACCTTGGGGGCGTCTCAAGGGCCCATTTCTATGGCGTATCGGTTTTGTTTCTCCTGTCTGATCGGTTTCGCTGTCTTGATTCTGGCCTGTGCTCCCTCTGAGAGAGCAACTCCGAAGAGGGACTTGGCTGAGAGCCAGACGTCTGTCCTGCAGATCCACGACATTCAGGGAGGGGGGCACCGATCCCCCTTCGAGGGTCAAGTCGTGTCGGAAGTTCTCGGCGTCGTGACGGTGGAGGGGGAGAGTTCTTTTTGGATGGAAACGCTGGGAGAGTTTCGTGACGAAGACATCGCCACATCGGAAGGTCTTTTCGTGGTTCTCCCGAATGAAGAATGGACACCGTCTGTGGGGAGTGTGGTCAAGGTCGCAGGACGTGTCGAGGAACAGACACCCGATCGCCGCCCCGACGATTCTTCGACGACGCGTCTTCGCGCCACTTCTGTTTCCCTGATGAGACAGGGACATCCCCTTCCTTCAGCGGTTGTCCTGGGAAACCAGGGTCGCCTGCCCCCCAAGAAGACGATCGACGATGATGGGGGAGAGATTTTTGATCCCGCTGAAGAGGGTCGAGACTTTTTTGAAAGCCTGGAGGGCATGCGCGTGATGGTGATGCGTCCTCGGGTGGTTGGTCCGACGACTCGTTTCGGAGAGATCGTTGTTCTCTGCGAGGACGGAGATGGGGAGCAACTCAGTTCTCGAGGCGCTCTGCCTGTTTCTGAGGGTGTGTTCCATCCTTCTCGCATTCACTTGGATGATGCCCTGGTCGCTCTCCCTGAGGCCAAGGTCGGCGATCATCTTGGAGCGTCCATTACGGGGGTCATGGATTACTCCTTCGGAAACCCAAAAGTTTTTGTGACGGAAACCGTGATTGTCCAGGACGGCGGATTACAAGCAGAGCGAGCAGAGGGCCGCCCTCCTGGCGACAGGGTCCTTCGGGTGGCGACCTATAACGTGGAAAACCTGTCTCCTGCCTCGGGTCCGGAAACCTTCGCATCTCTCGGTCGCCAGATTGTCGAGGGGCTTGGTTCGCCGGACCTCATCGGCATACAAGAGGTTCAAGACGACGATGGCCCAGAGAGTTCGGATGTGGTGTCTGCGGAGGAAACGTGGGGCCGGCTGGTGGCGGCTGTTGAGGATGCGGGGGGGCCGGCCTACCGCTGGGTCGACATCTCTCCCGAGAAGGGACGAGATGGCGGGCAGCCTGGTGGCAACATTCGGGTGGGCTTTCTTTGGCGGACGGATCGGGGATTAGAACTTGTGGAGCGTCCAGGAGGGACGGCAACCGCGGCAACGGGAGGGTTTCTTCAGGGCCTTCTGAGTCCGCCGGGAGTCTCCCTGACCTTGAGTCCGGGGAGGATCGCGCCGACATCGGCTTGCTGGGAGGGGGGGCGCAAACCTCTCGCGGCGGAGTTCAACTTTCGTGGATGGACCCTTGTCGTTGTTGTGAATCACTGGAAATCCAAATGGGGCGACACGCCCTTATTCGGGGCGGTTCAACCTCCCCTTCAGAACAGCCGAGAGCGGCGTTTTTCCCAGGCTCAGGTGGTTCGAGGTTTCGTGGAGGATCTTTTGGGAAGAGACCCCGACACCTCCATCATCGTGCTCGGCGACCTCAACGACTTTCAATTCTCGCCGCCGGTCCGACTTCTCGGACAGGGAGGGCTGCTCTTCGATCTGAGCGAAGGACTTCTCCCATCTGAACGCTATTCCTACGTCTATGAGGGGAACGCGCAGGTCCTGGACCACATTTTCGTGACGCCGAATCTCCTGGGAGCGGTGTCAGGCTATGACGTAGTTCATCTGAATGCGGAGTTTCCCCATGGAACTTCAGATCATGATCCCTGCCTCGCGACCCTTGTGGTCCCGAGCGCGGACTAACCGACTTCCTTTGGTACGTTCGAGCAGATGTCCCACCCCAAAACCTACTCCATCCCCACTGAGTTAACCGAGGCACTCCGCGGCATCTTTGTCGGAAGGGGACACCACCCGGCACAGCAGGCGAAAAACCCATACATCGCATTTGAAGTACGGACGGAGAGGAAGTCGATCTTCACCCTCTATACCTCGGGGAAACTGGTGATTACTCCGCGGGAGGGAGACGGCGAGGGAGTGCTCCTGCTCGATGCGGTGTGTGACTTGATCGGGGCGAAGCCTTCCGGAGGGGGCCTTTCTCTCGGGCAACAGGGAGAGGAGATTGGAGAAGACACCATTTGGGCGGGGGGGATGGATGAGACGGGGACAGGTGAGTTGATTGGATCGATGGTCGTGGGCGGAGCCCTCATGCCGCGGGGTCTCATGGGTACTGTGGCGAATGTAGTGGGTGGGGCAGACACGAAGGGGGGGCGGACAGACGGCGGCTGGCAGCGTCTCGGGGGACGTCTGGTCGGGCTCAGGGAAGAGGGCCTTGTTATGGTGACGGTGCCCATCCCCAATCGGGTTTTTGACCGATATTCGAAGAACGCGCTTCTCGATCTGACGTACATCAGAGCCTTTGCGGATCTGCTCGCGCTTCAAGGTGTTTCAGAGAACGATTCTCTGGAGGGGATGTTCTTTGCGATTGATGACTACGGGGTGGGGGAGCAACTGACGCGTGCTGTGGAACGATGGCGTGGGCGTGGGGCGCAGATTGTGATCGAGAACAAGGCGGATGATCGGCACCTTGCGACCCGTGTCGCTGCGGTCATCGCGCGAAGCCAGCGTGCGAGGGAAATGGCTGGCCTGCGGGCGAGGGTGGAAGATGGGCCGCTTGGTAGCGGGAATGCGGGCGATATCGCGACCCTGTCCTGGCTGGCACGGCGAGGAAAGGGGGGACAACCATGGCCGTCCTTCGTGAAGACGTCCTTTCGCACGGTGCGTGACGTCGAGGGGGCCGAGCCAGTGAAAAAAGAAGATCTGCCCTCGCTTGAATCTCTGCTCGACTTTGAGAGTGCCGAGTCTCTGCTGTCGGGTCACACGAAGGTGCAATCCCTCAAACTAGAGATTTCCGGCTCAGGGTCGTTGCAGAGGATCGCTGTGGATGAGGCCAGCCTTTTTGCTTCAGGGAAGGCAGACAATGAGCCGGCTCTCTTTCTTCTCCCTCTCCTGTGCGGGGGACTTGTTCTCGATCAGGATCTTATGGAGCCGGAGTGTCTCTCTCGTCTCGACAAGATGCTCGATCCTGAGGACGGATTGTTGGCGGGGTGGAGGGTTTTTGTGCAACCGAAGATGGACGAAAACGATCCTGCCCTCGTAACGCTCGCCCGGGCTCACGCCTCCGGTGTGATCCACCTTGTTCCCACGAGGTTTAAAAACCCGATCCGCCGGGCGAAGCAGGCTGGGGCTGCGCTTGTGACGCTGCGCGCACGGAGGCAACTGTGCCTTCGCCTTGATTCCTGAGGGGGTCCTACCAGCCCTCGAGAATGCGTCGACCGAGGTCATCGGGGAGGTCGGGAATATCGAAGATGTCGCTGGCGGCGGCTTCGAAGTCGTAGGCGACGCGGCGGAAGCGAACCGTTTTCCCGTCCCACAGGGCATAGCTCGCACGGACGTCACCGTCGCGGGGCTGACCGGTGGAGCCGACGTTGATGAGGGAGGCGAGTCCTTCGGTGAAATATTTTCCATGACAGTCGTCCGGGGAGACCCACTGCATGTCGGGGGTGATCACACCAGGGATGTGGGTATGTCCCACGAAGCAGGGACGATCGATCAGACGAAAACAGCGGGCGAGTTTTGGGCTGAAGTCGCGCGTGGGAGGAAGGTGCTCGAGGGTGTCTTCTCGGAACAGGTATTCATCGATGGGATGGGCGGGAGAACCGTGAACGAGAGTCGCTGACTCCATATCGATGCGTTGATCGAGATCGCAAATGAAACCGATGGGGTCCGAATCGGTATTTCCTTGAGATTTGATTTGCTCCTGCGTCCAGGTGATGGCTGCAGCAGCGATGGGATTAAAACCGACAGGGCCGTCGATGACTGCCTGCTCGTGATTGCCCCGGATGATGGATGCATCAAGGTCCCGGAGGATTTCAAGACATTCGAGGGGTTTGGCACCGTAGCCCAGGATGTCCCCGAGACACCAGAAGTGATCAACCCCGGCAGAATGGGCGTCCTCAAGCACGGCATTGAGCGCCTGCAGGTTGCCATGGACATCGCTGACGATGGCGACGAGAGTCATCGGTCTTTCCGTGTGGGTTGGCTTGAGTGGATTGGTGTTGCGGGGTGGCGATCAGTATCTCATGAAAGGCGCATGAGTCGATCTTTCACGAGTTGAGCGAGGGCTCCGGCGGCATCGATGCCTGTCGCCTCTTCGATTCCCTTGAATCCGGGGCAGCAGTTCGCCTCGAGAATGATGAATCCATCGTTGTGTTCCAGAAGATCCACCGCGACCACATCCAAATCTAGAATTCGGCTTGTTTCCTGTGCGAGGTGTATCGCTTTGGTGCTGGGCTTCCATGCTTGAGCCCGAGCTCCGTATGCCAGTGATCCTCGATCGCTTTCGTCAGGAGTTCGAATCATCGCTGCGACGAGGTTGCCGTCGATGAGAAGAAGACGGTGATCAATGCCCCTTCCGAGGAGGGGTTGAATCAGTACAGGCCCACTGAGGTCGGCAAAGGCATCTGCAGCAGCCCGTGCCATCGTTCGGCTCAGATTCATGGTGACTCCGCGACCTGAGGCGCCCTGCGCTGGTTTGACCACGAATCGTTCTCCAGGAAGACCATCTAGGTTGGCGGGGGAATCTCTGTCGACTCGAATCGTCGGAGGGACCGGGAGGCCAGAATCTTCCAGGGTGTGGAGAGCGGAGGCCTTATCGTGTGCACGGAGGCACGAGGACGGTCGATTGATGAAGGGAATGCCGGCTTGCTCAAAGGGGAGGAGCGGAAGGAGTTGAGAGGGGTTCGTACCGGACGGAAAGCGACAGAGAATGACACCGTATTGCCGGGGGTCCTGTTCTTGGAGCAGGGTGGCGGCATCGCGGACGATCAGGGGGACATCGTGTTGTTGACACGCGATCTTGATCCGCTCAACGGAAGGGATGGAAGGATGTTGGCACAGCAGGGTTGCTATTGTTTGGTTCGCACACGAGATGGGGTTGGAGGTCTGCATGGGTCGTTGTTGGAAAGGTGGCGGTTTACCCTGGTGATGGTAAATCGTGACATGAGTGGGTGGACTGAATAATGCGGCGCTTCCTTCAACTTTTCGCTTTGCTGCTGCTCTTGGTTTGCGGGGCCTGGGGGTCTGTAGATCTGCTGGCGACGCGCTGGCTGGTGGACCATCTTGCCAAGGGTGGAGGCGACAAATGGGTGGACTTCTCGACAGTGCACGTCGTGTCCCCCAGCAGGGTGGTGGTGCGGGGGGTTCGTCTTACCGACCCTCTCACGGGCAGGGTCGTCGTCCGGTTGGAGAATCTTTCCGCTGATCTTGAGAGGGGAACGAATTGGTCAGCGCCCTTTTCAGTCCGTGCTGTGCAGGGACGTCAGGGGCAACTCATCTTGGATTGGTCGGAGAATGCACTCGGGTTGAGCCGGGCCCTTCAGGAGTTAGGTCGCGCTTTAAGGGGGGGCAAGCCCAAGGATCCAGGCATCTCTCGCATTTCTCGGCGCGCATTGCCAACCATGGTCTTCGAACAGATGAAGGCGTCTTTTTTCGCGCCGGGGCAGGCACTTCAGGCCATGGAGGACTGCCGCATCGAGGTTCTTGGAGACGGCGATGAAGTTCGTCTCGTTGCCACACCTTCGGACGGAGTCGGGACGTTTCTAGCGACGCTGTCGAGTGGCCGCCTGTCTGCTTTACGGATCAGCGCCTTGCCGGTTTCCACCTCGATGTTTGCTGTCGCCGGAAAAGTGGGTCCCCTGGTGAGTTCCTTCCGGCCGGAAGGCTTGCTGACCTTATCCTTTGACCAAAAGAATCCAGACGGGCCACTGACTGGATCGGGAGTGTTATACGAGGCCAGTCTGCAACTGTTCGAGATGAAAGAACCGCTTGTCGGTGTGACACTTCCTTTCCACTTTGACGGATCTCGTTTCTCAATTGTGGAGGGGTCGGTTCCGCTTGAGTCAGGTATTGCGACGGTGACGGGTGCGTACGACTCCGAAGACACCTACACCCAGATTCACGTCCCCTCCCACGGAGTTCAGGCTTCTCTCTGGGATCTGTTGCCGACTGGGTTGATTCCGTCCTGGCTGGATCTTGGCGAAGGGGGGAGCCTGGAAATGTATCTGGAGATCCAAAGGAGCGGGAAGGGGAATCCTACCCAATGGAAGGGGCACGCCGATTTCCTCCTCGATGCAGTCGAGGTTTCTCCGGCTGGCCATGGCCTGAGCGAGAGCCCTCTCGTGGTTCGTGAGGTGTCCGGCCAGATCGATCTCTCCGATGGCGAGGTGATTCTTCATCACGTGGCCGGAAGGGTCGGTGCAGGGGAAGTGGCCCTTCGCGGTGTCCTGAATTTGTCAGAGCCTTCTTTTGGGCTGGAGTGGTTCGTTCAGGATGTGGATCTCGCTGTCCTTCATAGAGAACTCGCTCATTGTGATGATGAGGAACATATTGGTGGGCTGCTGGTGGGCATGCTGCATTTAACGGGTGAGCGAGGTAACCGTGACGCCACGGTTGGTGAAGGGAGCCTTTCCCTCCGAAAGGCAAATCTCTGGTCCTTTCCGATCCTCGATCGCCTTCTCTCGGCTCTCAAACTTCAGCCCCCTAAAGACGAGAATGTTTCCAAACGCCTCAATGCCCAGTTTGACTTCCGAGACCATGAGTTTCATTTCCACGACAAGGGGGTGAGGCTTGAATCGAACTTGCTGTCCCTTGTCGGTGACGGGCACATTTCAGAGGCGGGTGGTCTGCGCATCGATCTGTTCATGCTCGATACGGGGATTCCTCTGCTCGAAACTCTTTTGGAGGAGGTCATCAAGAACTTCCTCGTTGAGATCAAACTTCGCGGAACGCTTGCCGAACCGGAAGTTGAAGTCATCCCAATCAGAATCTTGAGCAAACCCTTCGGTTGGCTCTTTGGGTGACTCGATTGAGGCCTTTAGGGCTGATAGATCTCGAGGGTTGTTAACCCCGTTTGTATCCCTGTGGCATCGCCGTGCCCGCCACCGGTCAGCAGGACAGTGCCGTCGGGGAGAGTGATGCCCATGTGGCCTGCACGGTCTTGCAAGAGATCTGCCTGAACCGTACTCACCTGCGTGATCGGATCCCAGATTTCACTGGTTTTGACCGAGACGGGGAAGAGCAACTCACCTTTCGCGCCACCCGTGATAAGGACCTTTCCATCTAAGAGTGTGTTCATCGACGGCAGGATTCGCCCGTCGTGGATGGGTCCTTGGTTGATGAAACCGAATGTCTCATTGAACAATTCCCAAGTGAGCTCGGCCTGAGGTTTGAGAGGGTCGGTGCCATTGGCTCCCCCGACGACGAGGGTTTCACCGCTATCGAGCAGGGTTGCGCTGTGGCCGAAACGGTCCGCGAACATCAACTGTGAGGAACCGAATAGGCCGGCTTGGCCAGGTTGGAATTGGTAAACCTCAGCCGTGTCACTGATGACGGGAAGGACCCCGAAAAGAATCGTGTATCCTCCCGCAACCAGGACGTTTCCACTGGGAAGAAGCGTCGCTGTGGCCGCGAGTCGCTCGATGCTCATATCTGGACCAGGGCTGAAGGTGTCGGTGGCTGGATCGAAGAGAGTGGTGCTCTTCTGACCTCCGAGAATGATGTAGGAGGGGTCGTTGTAGTTGTTTGTGCCGCCGACGAGCAGGACACGGCCGTCTTGAAGTTTGACCGCACGATGGAGAGCCCGGGGTCCGCCGGACAGATCTCCTACAGAGGAGAAGGTCTGAGTGACGGGGTCGTAAACCTCGGCGGTATCTGTGGGTTCGCCGAGGACTTCATCGGCACCGCCTGCGAGGAGTACACGTCCGTCATTGAGGAGTGTCCCGGTATGCCCGGTTCGCGCCTGGACCAGCGTGTTTGCCAAGACCGTGAGATCTTCAGTTCGGCGATCATAGATCTCGGCGGTGTCTTGTCCGTAGGCGCCGGTAATCCCTCCGTAGTGACCCCCGGCGATGAGAATCGTTTCTCCGTCGGCCAGAGGAGTCATGGAGTGGACCGAGCGTTCAGTAACAAAGTCCGTGCCGAGGAAAGGACTCTTGTAGGTGTTCTTTGTCTGACCGGTCCAGATTTGCACCTGGGAGGCGTCGACGAGTTTATTGCCCGAGGTACCCGTCGTTAGGAGCTGGAGATAAAGAGGAAACGCTTCCAGGATGGGAAAGTAGGGGAGGACGAGTTGGGTTTGCGCCTGTCCGTTGTTATCGAGGGCGCCGACAAATCCTGGAAAGCCGATGATGAAGTTCAGGAACTCATCGCCGACGTCGTAACTGGTGTTCGGAATGAAGGACATTCCTGTCCCGGTGAAGACCGAGATCATGAGAAGGTACTTCCGACCCGGTGTCCCCTCGACCTCGATCGTGGTGACGTCATTGAAAGCGCCCCCGGTCAGATCCACGTCGTTCTGTGCTTTTGTTGGGACAGCCAAACTGAATCCCAGGGCGAGAATGAGTCCTGAGCGACGACGACGATTCATTTTTTTCCTCAAGAAAAACCTCCCGTGAACTGCTTTATCTGATCACAGGCTCTCGAGAGCGTCAAACCATGGCGGAGGCCACGCGGGAGGGCTCGGGTGAGGCTCTCACATGACGTTGCCGGCTGAGACCCCATTTCCATAGAATACATGGCTATTCGAGTCTTGATTCCTGCAAGGAACGGAAAGATCTCTTTCATGGCGAAGCCCCGAAATTTTCTCTTCGTGTGCAAGGGGAATGAGGCTCGCAGTCAAATGGCTGTTGGTTTTGCTCAGGACATGGCCAGTGGCAACGCGCATGTCTGGAGTGCCGGCGCCAGTGTTAAAGGGCTGAATCCCCACGCCGTTGATGTGATGGGTGAGGTGGGGATCGACATCACCTCTTCCCATCCCAAGTCTTCGAAGGAAGTCCCCTTTAAGAAGATTGACACCATTGTGACCTTGAGTTCGGATGCCGACACCTTGCCCAAGATCACCGCCAAGAAAGTAACGCAGATCCACTGGCCTCTCGATGACCCGACGAGTGCCCGCGGAACGGAGGCCGAAATCAAAATGGCCTACCGAGAGGTGCGGGACGAGATCCGCAATCGGATTGAAGTGCTCCTCGTCGGCTAGTTTTCACCCGCGAGGCTTTTCTCGGCATCGGCAAGGTCTTCGGGGGTATTGATATCCCTGACGAGCCACGGGTTGTTCATGTCGAGGTAGCGCAGTTGTGCCCGGTGTTTCCGAAAGACCGAGTGGGCAGGGACGTCGGGGGAGAGGCGTACAATCTCATCGGCAAGACCGGCTCGCAAGAAAGCGGGATGCCCGGCTCGCCCGCCGGTGCTGGGAATCACTCCCAACTCTGCGGGATCGAGAGCGCGAAAAGATTGGAGAAGTGTTGAGACGTCTCGTGAGGTCACAAGAGGTCGGTCGACGGTGTGAATGGCGAAACCGTCTGCATCGATTTTCTTTCTCAGTCCGGCCTGGAGCGATCCTGTTTGTCCCGTTTCGGGATGGGGGTTGATCACAATGGCGACTTCTTCGGGGAGTGGGGGTAACTCGGCATGGGGACCAATCACCAAATGGACGGATTGGATTCCACCACCGAGAAGCGCTTCGGTACAAAGGGTGACAAAGGGTTGTCCCATGAGTTCTGCAGAGACCTTTGGTGTCCCGAGTCGCGAACCCTGTCCCGCGGCGAGGAGGATAGCTGTGACCACAGGCGTATTGTCACATCTGGAGGCTTTCGATGCATCGTGATGGACTGTGGGAATGAATCTTTCCCGTCGCATTTCAAAGAACTCCGGATTCAGTCTGACGGGACGCCTTTTCACTTCCGTCATTGCCTTTGCCATCACGGCTGTGCTGCTTCCTCGCGTCCTTGCGGACGAGGCCTTCGGAATCTTTTCCTTCTACTTGGCGCTCTATCTCCTGGTTGTGAACGGCATCGATTTTGGAGCGGGGGCAATCGTGACGCGAGAGGCGAGCAAAGATCGTTCAAAGGCGGGGCGCCTCTTGAGCCTTCTCTTAGGATTGCGGAGTCGATTCGCTCTGGTGGCCTTTTTGCTCCTGGGGGCGGTGGCAGTTTTATTTGAAGGAGTCTCAACAAGGACGGCACTTTTGGCCTGTGCTGCCGGACATGTGTTTTTCCACGCGCTTTCGGGGGCTGCGACGATTTTCGTGGTGGATATGGATCTCCGGTGGCAGGTTGCCTCGAATCTTCTTGGCCAAATGACCTGGCTGGTGGCGACGCTCTTTTTGTTTTTGTCGGGCGTCGTGACGCCGGAGCCGTATTTGCTGGCCTACGGTGCTGGCATTGTGATGACGGGGACGAGCGCGTGGATTTTTGCGCAAAGGCGAGTGTCGATTGATTTCACTTCCAGTCGAGCGGAACGACTCTGGCTTTGGAAAGAAGCTTGGCCTGCGGGGGTGTCCGCGATGATGGCCGCGATTTACTTTTCGATCGACACGGTAATGTTGCGACCGCTGGTGGGGGACGTTGCGGTGGCGCACTACGCGGCAACGTATCGACTGGTGATGGTTGTTCTCATGGTGCCGGCCCTTTTGAGTCAGGTGGCTTTTCCTGTGTTGACCCGTTTATGGGACCAGGGGGGAAGCGAGGCTGTCCTGCCATTTTTCCGGCGGTTGTCTGTCGCACTGATCGCCTTGGGCATTCTCTTTCCGGCGACAATCCCATTTGTGAGCCGGGACATGCTGGCGGTGATCTACCCCCTGTCTTTTCAAGAGGGTGCCCCCAGCCTCGGGGTTCTTGCTTTCTCTGTGGCGGCGATTTTTGCTGCCTATCCGTGCATGTATCTTCTCCTCGCGACGGGAAATCAGCGAAGCATGATGGTGATCTCCACGGTTGCGGCTTTCTTTAACATTGCCGCCAACCTTCTCGTCATTCCCCCCTGGGGAATGCTCGGTGCTGCATGGACGACAGTGGCCACCGAGTGCATGGTGTTTGGAGGTAGTGCCTTTTGCGTATGGCGCTTGATCGGAGCCACACTCGACATGCGGTTTCTCCTGCGTCCTTTCGCATGCGCTCTGTTCGCCGCTGGGATCCTCGCCGTGTCAGCCCCGTTTTTCTCTGTCGGTCCCGAGGCGTCGTCTTGGTGGCTTGCCTCTCCTGCTGCCCACGTCGGCTTTGGAATGGCAGTGGGTTTGGCCGGGTTTTTCGCTTCGGGGGTGTTCCCGCTCGATCTCGGTGGGGAGGGTGGATCTCCAGATGAAGGTGAAGGAAAAGCGAGGGCCGCATGAGGATAGGTGTCGATGCTCGACCGGCGCTCTTTGGGGTCACGGGGTTTTCCACGGTGGCTCAGCAAACGATGCGTGCGCTGTCTCGGCGAGAGGGTATTGAGGTTGTGGGGTACGGTGCGGCATGGCGACGACCTCGACTGGACGCTCCGAGGGAGGGGGTTGTGCGGAGACGAATACCTGCACGAATCCAGCAGGCGCTTCATCCTTTTGGCTTCGGAGTGGAGACCCTTTTAGGATCCCTCGATATTTTTCATCACACTGACCTTGTCTTTGCGCCGGTGTCTCGGACCCCCGAGGTGCTCACGATCAACGATGTGTTTTTTCTTCGTCATCCCGAGTGGCATGGGCAAGGTTTTGCACGCAGGGTGGAGCCACGTCTTCGTCGCAAGGCAAAGGCTGCACAGGTCGTAGTGGTTCCCTGCACCCGGGTGGCCGATGAAGTGCTTGCCCTGCGGATTGCTCCAGCAGAGAAGATCGAGGTTGTTTCCTACGGAGCGGACCACATCGATTCTGAGCCAAAGGCCGATGACCAAAGAGCAAGAGACCGCCTCCTGCGGCAGGCAGGTCTGTCGCCAACGGATGATCTTCTCCTCGTCCTCGCACCAGGAACGCGCGAACCACGGAAGAATCACCGCCGACTCATCGAGGCCTTTTTGAATTTGGAACACACCCGGGCGGTTCTTCTCCTGGTGGGGCCTCCTGGGTGGGGTTGCCCGGATGTCGAGGTCCTGCTGCGAGAGGACCCGAACTCGAAAAAACTAGCGACGCTTGGTGAGGTATCCAGTTCTGAGATGAATCTCTTGCTCAGGATCTCCGATTTGGTCGCCTACCCATCCCTTGCAGAAGGGTTTGGACTGCCCGTTGCGGAAGCGATGGCTTGTGGGCGAGCCGTGTTGACCTCCGGTTCAACGCCGATGTCGGATTTTGGAGGAGAGGCTGTTTATACGGTGGACCCTCACGATGTGCGTGCCCTCTCCGTAGCCCTAGGGCGCCTTCTGGATGACCCGATCTTGCGTGCCGACCTGGGAAGGGCGGCAGTCTCTGCATCGGCTGCACTCACCTGGGAGTCGACGGCCAAACAACTCGTGACGCTCTATAACGGGATCCTGACTCGATAGACTCGCTGCCATGGTGATTTCCTTCTCTTTGACTTGGCGATGTGTGCTGATTTCGATGTGGGTCCTGCTCCCGGCCTGTGGCCCATCGCAATCGGAGGGAGATCCATCCAGGACAGGCGAAGAGGACGAGGCGCGAACCGGACAAATCACAGAGTGGGGAGACATGCCCGCCGTTGCCGCGGTCACAGAACGCGGAGCTTGGGTGGCCTACCAATCTTGGGATGGACAGGCGGACCGCCTCGCAATCCGGCCTCTTGCGGACGAGGGGGCCGAACCATTCTTCATGTACCGGTCTCCTGGCCGGATTCTCGGGGTGGCTGCGGCGGAAGCTCCAGGGGGCTGTCTTGATGTGGTGTGGTCAGAGAGCACAGAGGACGGGTGGGTCTTGCGAGAGCAGCGAGTCACCCTCCCCGAGGATGAAGGACAGACTCCGGTTGCGCAGGCACCTCACACCATCAAGGAGAGTTCTGGTTTTCGTTTTCTTCTTCCACAACTCATCGAAGGACCCGAGGGCGGGAGGCTTCTTCTCTGGCAGGAGGTGAGTGAAGAGGGGACGAGCGTGGCGGCCGCTTGGCGCGGAGAACTTTCAGCGGATGGGGGGGGATGGAGTCCCGCCCTCCGTCTTTCGGGAGAGGGTGCGTCTGCTTGGCTGCCGCAGGGGGTGGGCCTCACCTCGGATCGGTTTGCCGTGGTGTGGGACAGTTCTTTTGACGGGGACTATGACGTCGTCCTTTGCCGAGTCGCTGTTCAATCGGACGGCCACCTGATTGTGACGAGCCAGAATCGCCTGACGGAGACACCCCGCTTTGAAGCCGGGGCAAGCGTCGCGGCGGATGGTGAGCGACTCTACGTGGCCTACCACGTGGGCCCAGAGAACTGGGGTCGTGAAGGCTCGGTCAATAAGTTGGAGGAAGCTCTCCACAGCGAACGAACGATTGAAATCCTGGCGGTGGAGGGAGATCGGAAGTACTCCCTGCCAGACGGCATCTTTGACGGATTTGAATCTCTGGCTTTGTCGAAGAACGGTGAGCAGCCACGTTTGATCGTGGATGCCGCAGGGGCTCTGTATCTCTTTTTCCGAGGGCTTCCGCTCCCCTCGTCCATCCAGGACCCCTTGAGTTCTGCCTTTCAGGAATTCTCTGAGACCAAATCCGGAGGGAAGGGCTGGCGAACCTCCATCTGGTTCAGTTACTGGAGTCGATACGATGGTGAGAAGTGGTGGGGAGGCGGCCGACACCATGAGGGACTCGCCGGAAGTGAAGGTCGATGTGAAGCTCCCATTGCGCTTGGACGCATGAAGGGTGGCGGAGTCGGCTATGCCGTAGTCGGTGATGGGCGGACCTTGGAGGAGAGGTCTTCCGCAACGGGCCAAACGATCAATGTGTCCGGTCTGTCCTGGTGGAAACCGGTTTCAAGTGAACCCACGAAGGTGACGACAGGCAGGATTCGTAAGGCGAATCGGCCCGTGGTGATTTCTTTGGAAGGCGGGGCACCTCTCGCGCCGATGCTTCCCGCACAAGGCCGGGACGCCGCTCCTCAGCGACGTGGCGCCGACGGAAGGCTTCTCACCATGGCCTTGGGTGACCTGCATCGCCACACGGATCTCTCGCGATGCAGCAGCAACTGGGATGGACCCTTTACAGACGCTTTCCGCTACGCCTTTGATGTTGCGCCTTTGGACTTCTTAGCGATCACGGATCACTTCGAACACATGACGGCGTATGACTGGTGGAGGACGGCGAGTTGGGTCGATGCCTTTCATGCTCCTGGCCACCTAGTCAACCTGCATGCTTATGAGCGGGCCGATGCCTGGACCGGGCATCGCAACGTGGTGACCGGAGCCGGCCCCCCTCCCCTGGTGGGTTATCGCAAGAGTTATGATCCTGCACGCGATGCGGGGATCGCCGATGAGCCACCCCAACTCTGGGCCCATTTCGAGGGGCAGCCTGTCCTGACAATTCCCCATACGCCGGCAGGGATGTTTGAGGACAGCGGCATCGTCTTCCAATGGAAGCACTTTGACCCGGCCTGGGACCGTCTCATTGAAGTCTGGCAGGGATATCGTGGGAGTTCTGAAGCGGACGGAGCTCCTCGATCTATCCCCGGCTTGGAATCTCGCCGCTACTGCTTGCCTCATCTTGATCAGGGCTTGCACTTCGGCTTGATTGCTTCTTCGGATCATCAGTCCAGCCATGGTGCCTTTGCCGGGGCCTGGGCAGAGGAGATAACCCGTGCAGGGATCTTCGAGGCTCTTTATCAGCGGCGAACTTTCGCCTCGACAGCGAAGATGTCCCTTTGGGCGGAATGGAATGGTTACCCCATGGGTGTGTCCTCTTCGACCGACCCCGGGCCCGGTGTGTTCTCGCTGGAGGTGGATGGTTTTGGTCGAGACCTCTCGAAGGTGGTCCTCGTTGTGGATGGCAAAGAACACGCTGAACGGGCGGTGACCGGAACGGTAGTGACGGTGACCTTTGATGTCGCGATTCCTGCGAACGAAGAGCGCTTCGCCTATGCGAGAGTGGTTTTTGCCGATGGAGAGTTGGGCTGGACAAGCCCGATTCGTTTGGGACCACCAAAGGTCTGGGCTGGTCCCGATGGCTCAACAGACCATCTGCACGAAGACGGGCATTAGGAAAGGGTGAAGGTTGCCATCGATGTCTCCATCTTGTCCGCACCCGAGCCTACGGGTGTGGAACGAGTTCTTGAGACGATCATAGACGGGGTGCTGGCGACACCGGTCGATCTCGAACTTGTTTTGTGTTCACCCGCAGAAGATCCCTGCCCCCGTCGTTTGACTTGGAAGAATGACTCCAGAGTGACCATCCCGCCACCAGTGACAGGTGCCCTGGCCAATGCCCCTCTATGGTTTTGGCGCGAGTCTGTGTTGCCTCGGTTCTTGGGGCAGGTCGGTGCAGAGGTCGTGCACAGCCCTGTCGTGGCCATTCCCTTACGTGCCCCCTGCCCAAAAATCGCGACGGTTCACGAGCTCCCATGGCTTCATGAGAAGGTAGAGACAGAATCATCCGCTCCACACCGTCTCGCTACGCAACTCGCTGTGACCTTTGCGTCTCGGATCATCTGTGTGTCGGAGGGAACGCGTGCTGACCTCTTGAAGCAGTTTCCCGATGTTGGTGGCAAGGTGGATGTGATCTCGAATGCGCTCGCACCGCATTTTTCCGCAGAGTCGTCAACAGCCTGGCCCTCATCTTTGCGAGGAGATGAACGCCCGTTTGTCCTCGCGGTAGGACGTCTGCGGAGTAAAAAGAACCTAGAGTGTCTCGCCGATGTGCTGGAGGAGCCTCGTTTTCATCTCTGGCGGCTTGTCTTGGTCGGCCCCGATGGCGACGCGGCGGACGCACTACGGCAGCGTGCTTCCGGCCGTCTTGTTGTCACAGGCTATGTCAGTGACGGGGAACTGTCCTGCCTGTATCGCCATGCTTCAGCCCTGGTCATGCCATCTCACCTTGAGGGGTTTGGACTTCCTGTATTGGAGTCGATGGCGCTTGGGACGCCCGTTGTGGCGAGCCGGCAAGGACCCGTGAAGGAGTTAGCGGAAGGAGTCGCTGAAATCTTTGATGCTGGCGATCCGGCCTGTCTCTCGGAGGTCTTGTACGCCGTTTTGACGGATGAAAAACTCAGGGCCGATTGCGTCGAACGAGGATTGGAGAGGGCGGCTGAGTTTGATGTGTCCCGTGCTGTTGAGGCGATCGTGGATCTCTGGGCGAAGGTGGGAGTGGAAAGGGAGGGGGCGGTTGAGAGTCCTCGTTGATGCGACCACCCTTGATGGTGGTCACTCAGGTGCCGCGACGCGTTTGCAGGCCATGGGACATGCTCATGCATGCCGTGGCGAGGTCGATGTTGTCCACCTGGTTAGGCCTGATGTGAGTGTTTTGGAGGGACTTGAATGTCTTCCTGTTCCATGGGGGGCCAGCCCCCTTTCACGAGCGAGAGTGGGAAGGCACCTGGATCGGTTGGCTCAGGAGCAGGAGGCCGTGTTGATTCACTGTGGTGCTCTTCCCCTGGCCGCCGTTCGGCATGTTCCGCAATGCTTGACCCTCCACGATCTTCGGTTTTTGGATCGCCGATCTGAGCCATCGCCATTGCGTCGGATGTGGGCGGCGAGTCGGTTGCGATCCAATCTCTCCCGAGCAAGGACGGTTGTTGCAGTGAGTCACGCAACAGCCGAGTCGATCAGCGATCAGGGGTTGTTTCCTCCCGACAAAGTGGAGGTCATCCCCAACGCTTCTTCGCCAGAGATCGATCCCGTGAACGATCCTGATGTTATTGCGGCGTTTCGCAGGCGGGCCGATCTCCACACCCGCTACGTTCTTTTTATTGGCCCTGAAGCACCGCATAAGAATCCCCTCTTGGCCTTGCAGGTCTTGGCCGAGGTTCGGCAACTTCCCGGTGGTGAAGACTTGAGTCTCGTAATGGCAGGCCGGGTTAGCCCAGGGAAGGCCCTCTCTCTGGCTCGCCGTGCGGAGGGCTTGGGAATCCAAGAGGCGGTGCGCTTCGTCGGCCCCCTCGATCATGCCACGCTGTCTGCTGCTCTGACGGGAGCGGATGCCTTCATGGTGACATCTTTCACGGAAGGCTTTTCGATTCCTGTTGTGGATGCCCAGCGCTTCGGCATCCCTGTCGTGGCGGTGGACACCGGGGCTCTCCCTGAAGTGGTAGGGGAGGGGGGGTGGATCGTTGGGAGTGAGGACGTCACGGCTCTGGCAACGGCTCTTTTGGATGCTGTGACGCCCAGTGCATCTCGTGATGCGTGTCTCGCGCGAGGGAAGACCCTGTCTGTTCAGTGGTCCTGGGAAGACTCTGCTGTCCGGCTCGAGGAGGTTTGGCGCCGGGTCTCTGCTGAAGAAACCTAGGGAGAGCGGGGGGAATAGACTCGGGCGAAACCGGGCTGTACTTCAAAACGGTCGGCGCCCACGATCACATCGGCGAATCCATCTCCGTTGAAGTCTCCAGCTGACGCGACGCTGCAACCGAAGTGTTCTTCCGGATTTTCCGCGGGCAAGGTGAACACCGCCTTGCCGAGGCGGCCTGAAAACACCAAGACGGCGGGCATCCCTGTTGTTTCTCCTGAAGCGAGAGCTTGGCGGTCACCTGGCATGCCTACGACTAGGTCGTCGAAGCCGTCTTGATCGATGTCCAGAAAACCACCGATGGAGTAGCCAAACCGCACGTGTTTCAGAGGACTCCTAAAATGTCGCAGCATGCGCCCGTCACGGCAGGAAAAGACACGGATATATCCGTTTTCCGAATCGGTCCCCACAGCCACGTCGAGCCATGAATCGCCATTCATGTCACCGCACCCGGTGACCTGGTTACCGAAACGATCATCTCTTGATCGTCCCATGAGTGTTTTGACAAGCGTTCCTTCCCGTCCTTTGTAGATGTGGACAAGCCCAACACGGGGGCCGTGAGGATCAGCCCGCCCTCCAGGGGCTCCGACCATGATTTGTCTTTCTCCATGGTCATAGGGCGCTGTGTTTGGCATCGCATCGTCACCGCACTCCCCATCACTGGGTCTTCGATACGGATATTGTGATCCAGCCACTGACCAACCGAACTCCTCTCCTTCGGCCATACCCTGCCAGAGATGAAGGCGTTCGATTTTGCGACGAGTCATGCCGGAAATAACCTGAGCCTGGCCGCAATTCTCACCGGCTTCGCCATCGAAGCCTGGTGAGCCGATGATCACATCGAAGGAACCATCGAAATTGACGTCACCAGCACTCGATACAGACCAACCAAGTTGTCCTCCCCCCTGCTCTCCTTCGACTCTGAAGCGCTCATCACCTTTTTTCCCGGAAAAGACATAAGCAGCGCCTTTATCGTTTTCGACCCCAGGAGCTCCGACGATCAGATCGTCGAAGCCATCCTGATTCACATCTCCCGCTCCTGCCACAGCGTGCCCGAACCGATCACGCGCTCTGCGTCCGAAGAGCAGGTGAAGGGTGTCTCCCGTTCGCCCGGAGATCACCAAGACGGCACCAGCGTCGTCGCCCCGGCCATCATGGCCCGGCATTCCTACGGCGATATCACCAAAACCGTCGGCGTCGAGGTCACCCACACCGGCAACGATAAGGCCAGACTGCTCCTCGGAGATTTCGGCGGAGCTTTCCCAGAGAATGTGATCTCGGCCTAAGAGTGTGTCTTCTTGGGTGGTCGCGGATTCACTGAAAGAAAAGAGCAGGACCGCAGGGAGTATTCGGCGCCAAGTGTAGGGAGATTTTCTTTCCATCACCGCATCCCAAAGACTCGCGCTGAACCCGGTCGCTTCCCGTGCCCATCCATGCCCACGATCACCTCGACGAAACTGTCTGCGTTCAAGTCGCCCGCTCCGCTGACGGAGCAACCGAAATGTGCGCCATGACTCGGGCCGTCCATGGAGAGAAGAATGGTCCCGTCCTTTCCTGAATAGACGATGACTCGGGAGTCGGTCTCGCCCTTTCCTTCCTCTGGGAGATTTCCGGGGATTCCGATGATGAGATCGACAAAACTGTCCCCGTTGACGTCCCCAGCACCTCCGACCGACCAGGCGAAGCGATTCCCTTCGACCTCGCTCTCAAAGCGGTAGAGTTCCTCACCCTTTTTTCCGCCATAGACTACGGCGTAGGACATCGAGGTGTCCGACCCCACGATGACGTCGGCGAAACTGTTGCCGTCGATGTCCCCCGCACCGTGAACCGCGTGGCCGAATCGGTCGCCCTCCTCATCACCGATAAAGGTGGCCAGGATGGAGGCTTTCCTCCCGTGGTAGAGACGAGCCACTCCCGTGCGGGGGCGTTTTTTCTTCTCGGCACCCTGGGGAGCCCCCAAGATGAGGTCACTAAATCCGTCGCTGTCCCAGTCGCCCGCGCTTGCGACGGACCATCCGAGTTGTTCGCTTTCTGTGATGGCTTCGATTTCGTGAAGGGTCTTTCCTTTTTTTCCGTCGAAGACATAGACCTGGCCAGCATCGTCTCCTAGTTTTTTGTCGTCGACTCCAGGAGCGCCCACAAGCAGGTCGTCGAAAGAATCTCCGTTGCTGTCGCCGGCATCGCTGATGGACCAGCCAAACAGATCTCCTTCTTCGTCACCCGTGAACTCGTGGAGGAGTTCACCTGTCTTGCCGTTAAACACGTAGACCTTGCCCGTGTTGTTCTCGTGGGCAGGTGCGCCGACGGCGACCTCGGAGAATCCGTCTCCGTTGCAGTCGCCAACTCCCGTGACGCTCCAGCCAAAGAGATCGTCCTCTTCTGAACTTTCAAAGACATGGATCACGGTTTTCTTTTGACCGTTATAGACCGTGGCGGTCTGGTCATGGGGGGCGCCCACAATGACATCAGCAAAACCATCGTTGTTGCAGTCACCGGCATCACTCACGGATGCTCCAAACTGCCCGGAGGATGTTTCACCCGTCCAGGTGGCGACAAGACGTGCTTCGTCAGTCACCGGAGGGACGATGACCAGGAATGAAAGAAGAAGAGCGACAGTAAGCATGGAATGTCTCCGCAGGGCACAAAGTGTAGCGGTTGGGTCACGTTTTTTGCTTGTGACAGAGCCGGAGAGTGCGTCCGTTCGCTCGAAGGAGTCCCAGACCATGGGCAGGCGCGATTCTTTTCGGGGGCTCTGGGGCAGAGGTGGCCTTTCCCCTTGGGTAGACTGCCGCACATGACCATCGTGTCTGCCAAGGGCCTGACCCATGCTTATCGTCGTTTCCCGGGACACCGGATTGTGTCTCTTTCCGGGGTCGATCTTGAGGTGTCGGCCGGCGAGTGCTGGGGATTGGTCGGTCCAAACGGCTCCGGAAAATCGACCTTGCTGCGGATTCTCGCCGGACTAAGCCTTCCGGTGTCAGGCGAGTTATCGGTTTTGGGTGAAGTAGGGGGGAGCCGGTCTTTGCGGGGGCGTATTGGCTATGCCCCAGAAACCATTCACTGGCCACCTTCCCTGACTGTGGAATCTGTTCTGGGGGAACTCGCGGCTCTCTCGGGCGTCGCAGGGAGTCAAGCACGTGTTGAAGAGGTCGCCCGACGAGTGGGAATCGAGTCGATCCTCTCCCGTCGAATGGGGACTTTGTCACTTGGTCAGGCTCGGCGAGTTGTTGTGGGGCAGGCATTACTTGAAGACCCGCCCCTCCTCCTTCTCGATGAACCTTTTGCTTCACTCGACTCCCTGGTCGTTCACGATGTTCAACAAAACTTGATTGAACGACAGCAAGAAGGGACGGCTGTGATCCTCGCTACCCACCGCATCGAGGATTTGCGCGAGTTCGCGAGTCACATCATGCTCCTCAAGGAGGGGAGCGTTGTGTCCTCGGGTCCTGCCGAGGACTTTTTCTCTTCCCTGGAGGAGCGAGGAGGCCTGTTAGAGATTTTTGGTGTGCAGGCCGCCAAGGGGATGGAAGAAAACCGGTGATGACAACAGTCCTTACCGCCGGCCATTTGTTCCGTCGGATCGTGACGATTCGATCGCTCGCCCTGGCTTGTGTCGGAGGATTTCTTGCGGGCTGGATCCTTCGGGGAATTCCGGTTCCCAATCTTATTCCGAATCTCTACGGCGCCTTGGTCTCCACGATGGCTGCTTGTCTCGCCCTCCCTCTGATTGCAGGGATTCTGGCAAGAGATCGCCGTGCCGGCTTGGAGGCCCTCGTGGCGTTGCGCCCCGTGTCGTCAGTGTCGTGGGCGATGGGCCGATTGATGGGGAGCCTGTCGGGAGGAGTGGTCCTGCTCTTTGCCGTGGGAACGATCACCTTCCTGGTCGCTGGGCCCACGCCACTGGACGTTGTCTCGGTGGGGCGGCGCATGGATGAAGGAGGGGGAGTGGAATCGACATGGAGGTTTCCTCTGCCGGCAGGGACGACCGGCAGTTTCGATCTTCACCTCTCTCCGATTCTTGGGAGGGGGCCTACGGGTGTTCTTTATTTAGAGGTGCACCGAGGTTCGAGTGAGGCTAAGAAACTGGAACGCGAAGTCGTGGCCCAACGTCGAGTGACGGTGTCCATTCCAGATTTTTCTGATGTGAAGGGAGACCTGTTTGTGGGGATCCGCCCCGGAAAGAACGTGGTTTTGAGTGAGACGGCACCCGAACTCGTGATCGGACGGGTACCTCTGTCGCAGGGAGGAATCAGCCTTCCCCGCTCCCGACTTGTCGTACTGGGCCTGGGCCTTCTTGCTGTTCTCGCGGGCGCTGCCGCGTTTCGATTTGAGACGGCCTGTCTCGCGGGTCTTCTTGCTCTGACAGTTACGATTCCCGATGACATGACCGCGTGGTGTTTCGCCGCCGTTTCTCTGCTGCTGGTTTCGATGATCGGCATCGCCCTGTGTCGTCGACAGGCCATGCCATGAACAGGGTCAAACAGAGGCAACGCTGGATGTTGGGAGTTGTGCTCCTGTGCGGATCGGGGCTGGTGCCGGTGTCGTTTCCTTGTGAAGAACGTTCTACGGAAAAAGATATTGAACCCGTTGCGGCTATGTTGAAACCCCTTGGACCCATCCGAGCCATGGTGTCTTCCATGCTCTGGATGCAGTATCTCCGAGGCCAATTGGAAGGAGACGCCGCACAGGTTGGCGTGCTGTCCCGGGCGCTCCTCCAGGTGCATCCAGGCCTTGAGGAGGTGCGCCATCACTTGGCTTACCAGTTGATGATTTCCGAGGCACGGCGAGCGCCTGACAGACAACGGTATCGGGTCCTGTTGGCGGCGGGGTTGCGACTGATTGACGAGGGATTGGATCGCTCTTCCAGTCCCTATCTCTCAGGAGCGGCGGGAACGATCCTCTACCAGGGGCAAAACCACGTGTGGTTTGCTGAGGCGATCGAAGAGTTGACCGGCGAGACGTTAGAGTCTCTGGCCATCGATTACCTCCGAGGGGGACGTCATGATGATCCCACCGAAGTCATGCTTTTGGCCGGATTTCTTGTCGAGCGTGGTTTACGCGTCCTCCTGACGGATGCAGCCGTCAGTTCCGCGAGAAGTGACTACGAGGAGGCCTGTGCGTTACTTGAAGCCGTCTCCATGCACTCTCCGGAACAGGTTGATGCCCTTCTCGACCCTCTCGCGGATCTTCTCCTTCTCACCGAATCGGGTGGAGATCCTCGATCGGAGGACCCATTCCGGGATTCTTGGCAGTTGGAGCGGAGTCGAAGCGATGATGAAGTAGATTCAGGACAGCGACCCTGATTGTCGGCGCCAAGGGACGGGGATTGGATGGAATGAGAATCGGATTTTGCCTGATGGCCTTGGGAGCGGGGCTGCTGCTCCGCTGCGCTGTGATGTCGTGGCATGACACCCCCCGGGGTGATGTGCTCCTTGATGTCAGTGTGGCCAGAAGCGTGGCCTCGGGAGAAGGATATGCTTCGGGTTTTCACCGCGGGACGGCATTTGTCTTCGGGGATGGGCCTGTCCCTCCGCAGGATCGAGCAGATCAGCACGGGCCCCTGTGGCCGACCATGGGAGTTGCTCTCTCCGTGCTGACGGGATCATCATTCAGTGGTCTCAAACTCGGCAGTCTTCTCTGCGGGTTTCTGTGCCTTCTTCTCGTTTGGAGGATGGCCGACCGGTTGACTGAGGGGATTTCCGGCTGCCCTGATGGCATCCCTGCCCTGGCGACCTCCCTCGTTGCTCTGTCTTTTCCTCTCGTGGAGTTTAGTGGCAACGGTTCGCTTTATATGGCGCAGACCGTTCTGGTCCTCCTGCTTGTCGAATGTCTTTGTCGTCCCGGGTACGGGACCATAGGAGCGGGCGTGGTTTTGGGACTTGCTTGGCTTCTCAATTACCAGTCGATGGCTCTTCTCCCGGTTCCACTTGTGGTGTTGATGTTGACGGCCTCTTCAGGTGATCGGGGCAAGGCGCTACGAGCGGGGACGACGGCGATCGCGGTCGCTGTCGCCATGCAAATCCCCTGGTGGTGGCGCAATGGAGAGGTCTTCGGGGCTCTCCTCTACTCGGTCAATCCAGGACACTACCTCGTCCATGCAGGTCTGGGGCCCGGCCTGGGTATGGAGGATGGTTTGCCCGTGGCCAGGTTTATCCATTCCATCACGCCACAGTTGCTGGTCACCGCTCCGAGTGCATGGCTGCTGCCCCAAATTCTCTACGTCTTTACAACCGGACTCATCCTCCTTCCGGGGTCACTGGCTCTTGTCGGAGCGGGGGGGCTTTCTCTCGCTTCTCTGGGAATCGCCCGAAAGGAGCGCCGGCCAGTCGCCTGTATTGTTGTCCTTCTCGTGCTCCTCCTCGCAGCATTGGCGTGGCCGGGCATCAAACTCCGTTATCTGGTCCCCCTCCTTCCCCTGATTGTTTTGGTGGCCGTTCGAGTTGCAGTGTCCCGTCCTCTCCCGGGCGAGAAATGGGGGCTGCTCGCTGTTGGAGGTCTGTGGCTGACGACGCTTTTCCTCACTCGGGATGATCTTTTCGGCACGGCGGATGTTCCTCGCCCCGAGCGGTGGTGGATCACGGCTTTGGGGGGTCTCGGTTCCCTCGGCCTTCCCATCCTCTTGCGATGGAGAAACTTGAGTCGACAGGGGGTGGGTCTGGTGCTCGCATCGGGGCTTCTTTTCGTTCCCACGGTCACGGTGTTGATCTATGGCACATCGCCCTCGAGCCATCCCTTGACCAGTTACCACAGTTCTTGGCTGACTCCGGATTTCTACGGAAAGCACAAAGAGATTGACGAAGCCGCTGAGATGGAGGCTCTCTTTTCCGTCGCAAAGGTTTTGCATGAGGAGGGCGCCAAAACCGTGGCTGCTCCTTTTGGCCTGATCTTCGATAAAGACTTTTTTGTGGTGACTCTCCCGTCGTTGGGACCGGGCTCTTTCCAAGAGGAGGCGTTGGTTTCTCTTGTGGATCGATTTGATGTTGATCATGTGGTGACACCAGAGTCTGGAGATTGGCCCACCGGGCTTCGTCCTGGGGTGGAATGGCTTTCGGGCCGGCTTGAAGTGGTTCGTACTGTCGACTCTGCATCGGAAAGTCGTGGCTTCCTGGTTTCTCGGGTGCATCCATGATGATTTGGGGAGTTGTTGCGGCTTATTTGGTGATCTATCCCCTGCTCTCGGGGCTTTTTCCAACTCTTTGGTGGGCCCATCTCGTCGCTGTCGGGCTTCTCGGCGTCTGTGCTTGGCCAACCCTGCGAGAGAAGGAACAGGTTTCACTGGGCCCGCCTCTCGTGGTGTGTCTCCTCGCTCTGTTCTCTATGGCAGTGGCGATCGCCACTTCTGTCGGTGTGTATCCATGGATTGAGATGTGGAGGGCCGGTCTGACGGGACTCACGCATGTTCTGTTTTTCCTCCTCATATTGTCTCTGGGGCCGAGCGCGGAGGAGAACGGTGATGTTGTGAGCAGGGTCCTTGGCGTGATTCTGATGGGGGTGCTCGTAGGGCAGACGATCCTCGTGTGGGGGGGCTGGGAGATCGCGCCGCCTATGTTGCTCGAGAGCGTCAAAAGTGGAGGGGGAGATCCCTGGCGGCCGATGGGTAGTCTGGGAAACCCCAACACACTCGGCGCTGTGGTCGGCGCGACGGTGGCCGGACTTGCCGCCGTGTTTCGATGGCGATGGGCCGCCCTGATTCTGTTGGTTCCCTTTCTGTGGCTTCTCGTGGAGAGTCAGTCGCGGGGTGCGATGGCATCCACGTTGATCGTCCTCACTGTCTTTGGTCTGAGGCATAGGGTGGGTCTGACCCTGGCCCTTCTTTGCATAGGGGTGTTGTCTCTGGCGATGATTCCCAATCCCTTCTGGGATCGGATGACGGCTCTTCCCACAGGGCACACCTATTCGCGGCCGATGATTTGGTCGATTGCCTTGGTTGTCGTTGCAGCCCATCCCCTCGGTCTCGGCCCGGCGATGTATCGCTATATCTTTCCCCTGTACGGAGAGGTCTCCGAACACCCCTGGCTTCTCCACCAGCGGCACAGCATTGGGCTGACCCACAATGCTCTGTTGACCCTCTGGGCAGAGTGGGGTTGGTTGGCGGGAGGTGCTGTCTGTTGTCTGCTCGTTTGGGCTGCGATTCGTCTCTGGCGTCGGGGGAGGGCAGACCCTCTGTTGCAGGCGACGACACTCGTCGCTTCCGTGCTCTTTGTGCAGAGTCTGGTGGACGGTTTAGAACAGAATCCCATTCCCTTTACCCTGTTTCTCTTCTGCCTCGCCATTGCCCTGAAGAGGGCAAGTCCAACTTTAGGCAACCCGTCGCTCTCCGGACGGCACGTCGGGGGTGTTGTGGCGGTGATCTCTGTTCTTCTTCTCTTTGTTGGATTGAAAGAACCGATTGCCCAAGAACCCGTGCGTCTTGCCAAGGAGGTGTGGACGACGTGGAGATCTCAGGAGGTAAATGATTCCCAGAGAATCGATACTGCAGAGGTGCGTCGCCTGATGGAAAGGGCGCAGGAAGCCCGTGCGAATAACCCGGCCGTTCATCTCCTCCGTTTCGATTTCGAATTTGCTGCATATCGGGAGGCGAGAGCCACGGGTGCGTCGGATGATACCTGCGGTGCACTTGCACGGGCGGCGACGGCGGCGGTACGACGGGCGAGACAGTTGAGTCCCCGAGATCCGGAGCCCGTGGCAAAGGAGGCGAGGCTGCTCCGGCGGCTTTATCATGACAGTGGAAAAGCGCAGGGGGTTCTCGAGACCTACCTCGTCACGATGGAAGAACTCCTCGAACGTGACCCGCTGGACGTGGATTCTCGATGGGCCCTTGCTCGTGAAGCATTGCGGAGCGAGAGGACTCCCTTTGCCCAACGCCAGTTGGATGATCTCTTTGCTCTTGAGCCGGATCACGCCGAGGCCTGGTGGATTCTTGGCCGAACGCGGGAGGTTGAATCGGACCTGGAGGCCGCGCTCTATGCCTATGTTCGGGCGGAGGAGGCCGTCTTGAACTGCCGTATCAAGTTGGAAGTCGCCAATCCGAGATCAGAGGCCTTTTACCAGAGAATGCTCGATCAGACGGATCTCGGGGACATTCGACGGAGAATCGCGCATTTGCGTCAAGCCCTGTATTTCTAAGAAGGGCGGTCACACTTTTCCCTGGGGCTCGACTTCGGTCGTGAGTCCACCTATCCTGTTCCGCCATTCAACGATTATTGATGACCCCAGGGACTCCCTTTGTGATGGATAAAATCCTCTCTACCGACTTTGTTTTAGTGATCGCAGCCGCATCTCTTGCGTTTGCATTCCTGCTCTCTTCCGTCATCGCCAAAATGAGTGTTGGCGACGAAAAGATGGCCAAGATCGCCGAAGCGATTCGAGCGGGCGCCATGGCCTTCTTGAAAACGGAATATTCCGTACTCGGTGTTTTTGTCGTCGTTGTTGG
>JAZALG010000056.1:0-12464 GCA_036229545.1 Planctomycetota bacterium
ACTAAAGTCAATTCCCTCACTCCTTGATCGACCAAGATCTTCCCTCGATCCGCAACGATCTCAGATCGAAGAGTTCGCTCATCGTCGAATTCCAAGAGTCGAATGTCGCGAGGCATCCCGCCTTCATCGACACGGTCGGCAGAGATCATATGTCGGCCACCCAGTGCCACCGGCTCGGCCGCCGACAATTTGGCAACCAGCAATTGCCCGATATCCACAGACTTACTCAACCGGCGCTCCTGACGCTCCGCCCATGGCACAGCGTAATCAACCATGCAAAGCAGCAGCAGAGACATCAAAACGCCAAAAACAAGGCCCGGCGTAAACAGGTGACCCGGATGGACACCACTCGCACGGAGCGCGTCGATTTCGTTGTCGCCTGAGGCACGTCCGTAGGTCACAACGATGCCAACGAGTACTGCAACGGGAAGAACCAAGTGCATCGCTGTCGCCGCATAGATCGGAAGAGACTCGATAAAGGTGGCGAAGGTAAGCGTCTCAACCTTATGCACGATGCGCGCACTCATGGCGAGCAAGATGACCGCGAGGAGGAGAAATAGAGTGCTCAATGTGTTCCAGCACAACTCCAGAAAGAGGCGTCTTTGGAACAACATCATGGGTCACTTACCACGCCAAGACCGAGCAGGATGTCACCCGCTCGACGATTCATGGCCAAGCGAAGAGAGGGCGTCCCGTCCTCATGGCCGAGAAGGTGGAGAACCCCGTGAGCGACATAGAGCAATAACTCGTGGAGAGGTTCGATGCCACGCACCGCCGCTTCCCGGCACGCTGTCTCCGCAGAGACCACCACCTCCCCGCAGATGCCATCCGGCCCAGGGTCGTCTTTGTAGTCAAAGGCAAGGCTGTCGGTCGGATGATCGTGACCAAGGTGTTTGTTGTTGATCCGCTGAATCGTCGCGTCATCCACGACGGCCACGGAAAGGTTGGGTTCACCGGCCTCCTCGTAGCGAAAAACCGCCTCCACCACCGCAACAACCTGTTGTTCGGCAATCTCCAGGAGATCTTGTTGATTCGTAAGGGTGATCACGGCTGTTTTCGGTGGGAACCGTTCCGTTCTCTTTGGGAATACACATTGACGACCTTCTCCAGCAGTGGATGGCGGACAACGTCTTTTCGGTCGAGATTAACCACGCCAATGCCTGGAACGTTCTTGAGCATCGTTGCGGCCTCACTCAGACCTGAGACCTGCGATGACGGAAGATCAACCTGGGTGTCATCACCCGTCACGACGATCCGGCTTCCCTCTCCCATCCGTGTGAGAAACATCTTCATTTGTCCCTGTGTCGTATTTTGCCCCTCGTCAAGGATGATGAAGGCGTGATCGAGGGTTCGTCCCCGCATGTAGGCCAGGGGAGCAATCTCGATCACGTCATTTTCCAAGAAATGTTTGAGCTTCCCTGCTTCCAAATGCACCTGGAGTGCGTCGTACAACGGGCGCAGGTACGGATTCACCTTTTCAACAAGATCGCCGGGGAGAAACCCCAGGTGTTCACCCGCTTCCACCGCAGGCCGGACAAGGACAAGTTTGCGGTATTCCCCCCGCCGAAGCGCTGCGACAGCAACCGCCGCAGCCAGATATGTCTTTCCGGTCCCCGCCGGCCCAATCACAAAGGTAATGGTCTCTTTCATCATGCTTGCGACATAGCGCTCCTGCCCTTTTGAGCGCAGTTCAGTGCCCTGAGGGAGGCTGTGTCTTGCTGGAACAACACCTTCTGTGGAAAGGGGAGGAGGCCCTTCCACCAACTGCGCAAAAGCCTGCTCGTCAATCCCATCCTCGCTCCCCCGAATACAGTTCAGAAGATCTCGTACGAGACGAACAGCCTCCTCGACCGCTTCCTGCTCGCCGCCAAGATGTAAACGCCCGCCCCGCACCGACCAAGTGACGGCAAACCGGTTCCGAATCGATCTGGCATAGGTGTCCTGCGGACCACACAGCGCCTGCTCTTCCTCAAGAGAGTGCAGGGGCACGCTTGTGTTCATCCGGCTCTCGGCATTCCGGGAAACGACTTCGTCTCAGACAGCAAGGGCAGTATAGGCCACGGCAAGGGGAGCCAACAGCAAGAGGGAGTCAACAAGATCGAGGAATCCACCGGCCTCACCGAAAAGACGGCTGCTGTCTTTCTTCCCGACGCTCCTCTTGAGCAAAGATTCAGAAAGATCTGAAATCACAGCGATCGCCCCAACAGCACAGCCCAAAAGGACAATGGCAACACCTGAAGGAAGTCTTGGTCCTCCTTCAAATAGTTCCTGCCCGCCTAATAACCACAGGGCCATCAGGCCGGAGAAGAGCACACCCCCCACGGCTCCTTCAATGGTTTTGCCAGGACTGATCTGGAGAGACAATGGAGTCTTCCCAATCCACTTCCCCGTGAAATAGGCACCGGTATCACTAGCCTTCGCCACAATCACAAGGCCCATCACAAAATCCAAGCCTCCGTGCATGAGAATCCAAGCGAAACTGCAGAGCCCCGAGACATAGGGAATGGAAAACCAACAACTTCCTGCAAGACGTTGAGTCGAAGGGCCAGGGCCAGAAGGAATCCGGAGAGCAAGAAGCAGGGCACAACCACCGCTGCATGCCATCAGGGCAGCCACCATCCACTGTAGGGGCGCAGCCAACGGATCGGACGTTAACTCCCAGGGTGGTGCCTGGCCGCCTCCCTGAATAAAGAGCAAAGCGATCCAAGCCGCACCGAAGACCATCCCCACTCCGCGCCAGGGTGCGTTGACTTCGCCAAGGGCCAACAGTTCTCTCAATGCCCCGAGAGCAATACTCACGGCCAGACAAGAAAAGGCCCATGCCTGCGGAGGATAGGAACTATCCAATCGATAAATTGCGACCACCCCCGCGAGGACTGCCCCCCCGACTAGAGTGCGGCGAAGAATCGGGTGCATCATGTCCTCTTTACCCGCCCGAAGGGGGAGTCACTGGGTCCACCAACCCGCCAAATTTGCGTGTTCGGCCGGCAAAAGCGCGGAGCGCCCTGTGGAATTCATCAACCGAGAACTCCGGCCAACACTTGGTGGTGATATAAATTTCTGCGTAACTGATCTGCCAAAGAAGAAAGTTGCTGATACGACTTTCCCCCGCCGTACGGATGAGCAAATCCGGGTCACACCCCGGCTGATAGAGGTGCTCGGCAATCACCTCTTCGCTCATGGCGTTCGGCTCCAACGCCCCCTCACGCACCCGCTCTGCGATCGTCCGGCAAGCATCGACGATCTCCGCCCGACCGCCATAGGCCAAGGCGAGGCAAAGATTTAATCCCGTATTCGCGGAGCTCATCTCAACCGACTGGTCCAACTCTTGGCGAACACCGGCAGGAAGTTCATCCAACCTGCCGATTGCGGTCAGACGAACATTGTTTTCCATAAGAATGGGTCGTTCCTGGACCAGAAACCGTTTGAGGAGATTCATCAGGAACGCAATTTCCGCACGGGGACGTTTCCAGTTCTCCAGGCTGAATGCGTACAGCGTGAGCTGTTCAATCCCAAGGCTCGCACATTCCGTTGTGATGGCTCGCACGGTCTTCGCACCCCGCTCGTGCCCCTTCGTTCGCAGCGACCCCTGGGAGGTCGCCCACCGGCCATTCCCGTCCATGATGATCGCCACGTGGCGGGGAAGGGCATCCTGCTCAATCCCAGCGAGATGACCGTTCCCGCCTTCCTCAGGCCCTGTCATGCTGTCTCTCGGACAATGGTCGATTCACGAGCCGGACCCACGGACAAAATCTCCCAGTCCACTCCAACGCGCTCAACGATTTCTGTCACGAAGGCCCGACATGCTTCAGGAAGATCCTCGTAGGAATGCGCTTCTCGAATATCCTCATCCCATCCGGGAAACATCGTCACCACAGGCTCGGCGGCTTCCACGATGGGGGTGTCTACGGGATAGTCTTCAACCTCCTCCCCGTTGATCCTGTACCCCGTCACGAGCCCCACCTCAGGAAGATGGCTCATGACATCTAATTTCGTAATGGCGAGGCCGTTTAAACCGCAGACGGAGGCTGCATAACGCGCTGCGACCACATCGAACCAGCCGCATCGGCGAGGCCGGCCTGTTGTAGCTCCAAACTCGCTCCCCCCTTCACGCAGACTGTTTGCAACGTCTCCTTCGAGCTCTGATGGGAATGGTCCCTCTCCCACGCGTGTGCAGTAGGCCTTCACGACACCGATCTGGTGCCCAATCAACTGGGGAGGAATCCCCGCCCCGGCGGCAATCCCCAGGCTGTCTGCATTGCTGGAGGTCACGAAGGGATAGGTCCCGTGATCAATATCCAGCATCACACCCTGAGCCGCCTCGAAGAAAACATGCTGCCCACCTGCCAGCGCTTCTCGCAGCAACCGCCCGGTGTCTTGCACGATGGGCGCGAGCCGCTTTCCCCAGGCCCGGGCTTCCTCAAACACCTCATCGAACGTCACTGGATCTCCTTCCCACACCATGGTGAGAACTCGATTTTTTTCGTCAACATTGGGCTCAAGGCGCGCTCGCAGGCGATCTTCGTCGATTAGATCCCACATGCGAATACCGGAACGGTTCGCCTTGTCAGCATAAGCCGGTCCAATGCCTCGGCCCGTGGTTCCAATTGTTACTCCCGCCTTTCGCCCTTCTCGACACCCATCTAAGGCCTTGTGATACCTGAGCACACAATGCGCAGCTCCGGACAGTGCCAGCCGGGGCCAGAGAGTGCGACCACTCGCTTCGAATTGATCGATCTCCGAGAGGAGTTGTTCTGGATCCACAACCACCCCATTCGCAATCACATTCAATTTCCCCTCGTGGAGAACCCCCGAGGGCAGGAGATGAAACACGAACTTCTCACCCTCGACAATGACGGTGTGGCCCGCGTTTGCGCCCCCTTGATACCGAACAACAATGTCGGCCCGATCTGTGATCAGATCGATGATCTTCCCCTTCCCCTCATCGCCCCACTGAGTGCCGATAACAGAAGTTGCTGGCATGAGATGTCCTAGCGAACTCACAAAGGATGAGAAGAAGTCGGAGAGTAGATCGGGAGACGATTCCGAACAAGCCGAGACTGAATACTAGTTCTTCCCGTCTATCGCTGGAGGAGTCTCTTGCTTCTGCGAAGAACCTACATAACCGATGGCTCGAAGAATTTCGCCCTGCAGAAGGTCGCCTGATCGGCCCATCGATTGGGAATTCCTCTCCGCTGACCACAAGAGGGCGGCAGCCCGCAGTTCTTCGAGATGGTGAAAAGCCTCTTCCGTTGCCCCGAGAGGCCGACTTGCCCCAGGATCAACACGTAAGTCATAGAGGTCGCGCTCCCACGTCTCCCCTGATTCGAGAGGGTGACGAACCACAAGAAGGTGATCGTCTGTGCGTACGGCCGTCATGCGTCGCCTGAGCATGTCTCCTCTCCCGTCGAGGGCCACGCCCTTGTCCGTCTCCATAAAAGCCATGCCCGCCGGCTGATCTAAGGACAAGGGGGGGCGAACCGCCTCCCGGTCGTAAGGAACGGAAAGGGCCTCAAGAATCGTGGCGTGAAGCCCCGCAGTGCTCACGACCCCCTTGATCCGACGGGAAGGTCCCCACTGCCCTCCGGGCGCAACGATCAAAAGGGGGACCCGAACCGATTCATCGAAGAGGTGACTACCATGGCCGAGGAGTCCGTGTTCGAGAAACTCCTCTCCGTGATCGGCCGTAATCACCAAAATAGTTCGCTCCGACATTTCGAGACGATCAAGAGTCTCCACGAGTTCGCCAATCTGGCTATCCAGCCACGCGACTTCTCCCAGGTAGCGCTGCTTGAGATAACGAACGTCAGAATCTCCCGGCGAAACGGAACGACCGGCCTGCAAACTCTCCACGATCCGCGCCGTCGCTCCCACCGGATCCCTCTCCATTAAATCCGGTGACACGAATCGGTTCTTAAACGGCTCGGGTGCATTCAGAACGTGGTGAGGGTCCCAGTAGTGCAGAACGAGCAGAGATTGCTGGTCGACATGATCTTGGAGGAACTCTGCCGCTAATGCATTGACCTGGGCGGCATTGGCATAGGGGAGAACAGCAAAATCCTGAAACCCCCGCCCAAACCCTGCGCGTTGTTGAAGGAGATCATTTGCAAAAAACCCTCCCGTTGCGACGCCAGCTTCCTGCGATCGTTCAGCCAAGGTTGCAACCCCCGGCGGTAACACAGCGCGATCATGGTCGACAACACCATGAGCCGAGGGCAACAGACCCGTCAGGAGCGTCGCGGTACTGGGAAGCGTCCAGGGACTCGGAGCGATGGCCGTCTCCCAAAGCACGCCCTCCGCAACGAGACGATCAAAAGTTGGCGTAAGGTCCGCCTCCTCTCCACCGTAGGCGGGGAGACTGTCAGCTCGAAGCGTCTCAATGTGCAACACAATGACAGAGGGGTGCTCCGTCGTGGCCAAACGACGCTGCACTGAAGCGGGGCGCTCTAAGCGAGGGTTGGAGATCCCCGCCCGCAAGAGTGACATGCGATATCGATTCTCCACTTCTCGACCGGCAACGAAGTCGATCTCGCGTCGTGACACCCATTGGGGGTCTACCTCGCTCTCGACCAAACGCAACGTCAAAACCCGTCGCAAACCCGCAAATGCCCCTAGGGGAACTCTCAACTCCAGCCATTCCGCAGCCACCACGACTTCACGAGATAACACATCGCCGTCAATTGCGATTTCAAGAATCGCTCCCGCCCCGGCAGGCATTCGATCATCTAGAGCAATGGCCCCGGCCAAGACCGTCTTTGGGTGGATCGTGACCTCAAACGACGCTTCCGCGTCTTCAAGCAACACAAGGGAGGGGCGTCCTTGCCTCCCCGTAAAGAGCCCCACGGCCTCCACGGGACAGGCCAAGACATCTTCTTCGTCGCCGTCAGCATTTCGCCGCTGCCCGATAACCACCTCGTCGGCAGGACGGCAAGGGGCGATTTCTCCCAGAAGCCTTTCAGTCCGCAAAAAGTTCTGCTGGGCGTCACGACGGCGAGAGACCAACGGATTTTGCTGAATGTGAGGTGACAGGAGGGCCAAGGCAGCCCCAGGAGGGTGCCCTTCCGGGGCAAGGGCCGTCAGCCGAAGCGCCTGGGCTCCTTCTGGCAACACAAAATCAACACTCGTTGCTGGCCCTTCCACCCAGGGGGGGGTACTTGGACCACGCCCGGCCGGCAGGGAGAGCACCTCCACCTCCATCACAGGCCCCGTCGGGACCGTCGGAGAACCATCCTCTCTGAGAACTTCAACACGAAAGACCGCTGGGCTCTCGTCCCCTTGATCATCAACTCCAAGGCGAGCCACTTGGGTCACAAACCGACCCGTCCGGGCAGAGACCTTCCACAAAAGGCTGCCGGACCGAGGAAACGTCACCGCGACCTCAGGGCGATCGGGATTAACACCCATCGCGTCGTGCCAGATTGAAAGTTCGCTACGCCCAAAAAACTGCGGACCCAATTCAATCGATTCCTGATCCAGCAAGAGATCCCGTCGTCCATCCACGCTCATGGCGGGAAAAGAGGACAGGGTACCGGGGGCCCACCAGAGCAGAGCGAACAACACAACCACGCTCAGGAGAAGGACGCCCAGAGGCAGGAGCGGCGATGACGCAGAAGGAAAGGGTCGTGTCATCGAATCAAAAACTCCAGACTCCCAGTAGGCACCCTCCTGTGACGAGATCTTCAGGGTGATGCGTTTGCTTTGATCCGCCGCCGCACGATTTCATCAACGAATGCCTGATGGAGAATTTTTTCTAGATGGACATCCATCAACGGGTTTTCCCACCCCACCCGATCGCCGTCGAGAATAAGGTGTTCTACGAGGGCAAGCATCTCTACATCAGCCCCGTTTGGCATCGGCACAAGGTGAATGTAGAGAGTCATGCGCCGTCGCTCGAGCTCGACGGAATCAACCTTCAGGTTACGCCCCTCACCGTCCCAGTGGATTTCGATTCCGCCGAACCGCGTCGTGAACCATGCTCGAGTAACATCCCGCACCACGCGCTCGGCTTCTTCGTAGGTGGTGTCGCGAAGGGGGTAGGTATGAAAATCAACAGGGTCGGGGGGAATAAGACCACAGCCCGCTGACAGCAGAACCACCACGGCAGAGACGCAGCGCAAACGAAGCAGCCTCGAAGAACACCTCCGTGAGTCGTTTCCCCCTCTACTCATCGATCAGTCCGCCAGTAGCCTGAGTGAACTGCTTGCCCTTGATCTCCTCCATGCGCAGGAGCGCCCTCCCAATCCAGTCAAATGCAACAGCAGTGTCCCGATGAACGGTTTCCGAACCGAACCAGAGTCCCACGCCACGTAGCCACATCTCCAGAACTTCATAGGCAAGATCCCAATCAGCCCTCACGCCAGAAGCCATCAAAGATGATAGCCCTTTCAGGACACGGGCTTCATTGGCCAAGAATGCCTTGGTTTCCCCGTCCCATACAAGGCTTGCTGCTCTTTGGAGATGCGTCGCTGCCTGGCTTGGACGCCTTTCGAGGAGAGCGCGAATGGCCTTATTTCGTAAACGCAAAGCGCTAAGAACCGTACTGGAGAGTGCCGGAGATCCAGTCCTTCCAGATGGAATTGTCGCGCGATCTGCCAGAGCCACAACCGTGGCAATCCAATCCAGCCCTTCGTCAAAAGATTCCAAAAGGGCCGAGTCAGGCACAGTGAAATCTGGACGTTCAGACAAAGGAACCTGCAACGTCTCCCAGGCACCGTGGGCCAGCAGCTCGGCAAGAACTCGAACCCGCTGCGGTTCGAGGCGACCCGAGGTTTCAGGCAGCAGAGGAAGGCCGACGCATCGAATCCAGCCACGGCCGTAGGCGACATCCACGACTGGGGCCCCAATCCGATTCCCCAGATGGCCCAGGGTGATGACAGATGCCCTGCTCTCGGAAGGCGGAACGCCAACAACCATGGCCTGCGGCGAAAGGAGGGCGTCATTTCTCCCGAGCAAACGCGTTTCAACTCCGAGAGATTTGATGCCGGCCTCGGTGTCCACGCTGAAGGGGGCCACTCCTTCAGGAAGGAGAAGATCTCTTGCCCACGATCCGCTGGCAACACGAGCAACATGGGTTCGCCCCATGAAGTTACCGGCCGCTCGAGCCACGTGGATGTCAACGGGTAAATCCGTGAGCGTCCTTTGTCCCCGCCCGCCGCCAAGCAATTTCCCCACATCTCCCTCTGCAGGGTCATCTAAGAGCACCACCGCCGTCCCTCCATAGAGAACGAAGTGCCACAATGCCAATCTCCCCGACAGCGAGATGATTGAGGACAGCCCGTCCATCTGAGAAAGCAATGCGACATCGACCTGGCTGGAGTCGATATCTTCTCCGGTAAAAATTGTAAATCCTGCCTCACGCGCGGTCGCTACTGCCATCGGATTGTTGTCCGGTATCCAGACACGAAAGTCTCGCGCCGTAAGGCGAGAACCTGACGATTCTTTATGGAAAATCTCCCGAGCAGGTTCGCCTGCCACCACCTGGCGGGGAGTGCCCTTGTCGAGCACCTTTCCTTCTGGGGAAAGAAGGCTCAGGCCGAGGGAGACTCCCCCCCCCTCCGTGCGGTACTGGAGCCGGGTCACGCCTTCCTCAAAAATGTCCTCTGAGATCACCGTTTGTGACGAAGCGAGTTTCGTAGAAGAAATCTGGGCCATCAGGGTTGCCGGCACCGGGGACCCTGTGTCATTCACAACGTCAACATCCCAGATCACCGTTTCTCCTTCTTTGCAGGACACTTCTCTCGGCCAGGCCGTCACCATGAGCGGCCGGAGAGACCTTCGTGCCCTCTCCAAAGCCGGGCGGGCCTCGCCCCAGGGAGCGAGAAGGCCAGCACTGGCTTCATAACTCGCCGCCTTCCATTGCGTATAGCACAGCATGTCCAAATCGACATTCGCGCGGAGACTTTCAAAGAGATCTTCGGTTGCATCAGCCTGAATCTCCTGGGCTCCATTTAACCAGGCAAGAGCTGCATCCTCCGGGTTCGTGCTCAGTTCTGCCCAGACCCTGGGATCTTCGGCGGCCCGTCGCTCCGTCGCGGCAAATCCTTCAAAAGCAATGCGCTCTTCACTCCAGATTTCTTTGGTGCGAAACCCCTCAACAGCACGCTCAGAGGCCAGCCGGGTTCCGTAACCAAACTCCGAGACAAAGACTGGTCCTCCAGTGGGCGACCTCACCGACCTCAAGCGCTCACGCTCCTCTGGGGGGAGCGGGTAGGGAGGATAGAAGTGTTCGTCCACCATCGATCGGAGGGAGGCGGAACTCGGGATCCTTTCAGACGGAAGATATCGCCCCCCTCCAAGGAATCCCCCTGAATCCTCAAGAACGGGTCGCGTTCCATCGAAGTAAGCCGCGGGAGGAAGCGACGTGTCCACATAGGCGTAACCCTTCCCGCTCATCTCATTGAACAGCCCCCAGAGGATCACCGAGGGCCGACGACGGTCCCGCACGACCATGTCCACAACGGACTTTCGCAGTCTTCGTGAAAGTTGGTCGTGCTCTTCAACCCACCCGATAGCCGGCTCTTCGAGGACCATCACCCCCAACTTGTCACAAGCATCGAGGAGAGCAATCGGGGCAGGGCGAACGTGGACCCGGATAAAGTCAAAGCCGGTGGCCTTGATCTGTGCGATGTCCGCTTCCAACTCCTCCGCGCTGGGCCACATCCCCCCCTTGCCCGTGAAGTGCGGTTGATAGAGCACCCCTTTGAGGACGCGTTCCTTGCCATTGAGATAGAAAGCTCCGCCGCGGATCTCTGCGTGACTCGATCCAAACGTTGTGCGAGCAGCTTCCACATCATTGACTAGGACACGAAACCGATAGAGGTGCGGAGACTCAGGGCTCCAAGGAACGACCTGGGGACGAGGTGGCCCGTCATCTGGGCCTTCTGGTCCGAAAAACGACGCACTCACGGATTGGTCGGCACCCACTGAGCGCCAAAGCGTCCAGGGTCCCTCCGTCTTGTTTGTCAGTAAATCATCCATGAAGAGGTCAAGGCGCACCTCGTCTCCGGGGATCGCGCTCGGCCTCCCGCTGACACGACCTAGAATGCGGGCAAGCCCGTCCTCGTTTCGGGCCACGAGTCCTCCGTCCCAGCCCACTGCTGCTCTCAGAGTGACATCGCCAAGAATACCGCCATAGTTGTGGTACCAACTCTCCTTCGCGTGGGGCATGGTTTTGAGTGACAGACCAAAGGTCTCCGTGTCGCCAGGGTCCACAACCAACATCACAATGCGATGGCTCTTTCCTGGCACCAGGCTGGAGAGCGCTGAGGGAGGAAACCAAAAATCCACATATCCACCCTCGTGGTCTCCGATGTGCTCTCCATCGATATAAACGCTGCACGCCGCATTCACCCGTTCAAAATGCAGACCTACGAATCCAGGCTCCCAGTGAACGGGCAGCGTGAAATCGTGGCGGTACCAAACGACACCGTCATAAGCTGCCAGAGGCCGAACCGCCTCAAGAGGACCGGGAACTTCCACTTCGTACACACCACCCGGGGCGTTTTCCGGAATGTCTCCATCCGACAAGATTTGCTCCCATCCCTCGACAAGACCGACTGCGCCAGGATCTGCAACCAATTCCCATGTCCCCGCCAAGGAGACCATCTCAACACCCGATGGGGTTCCCGCTGGTGGGTCATCAAGCCGCAGAGAAGGCCAATCCTGACCAGAGGCGGGAGAAGTCGCCAAAGCCCAGAACACCAGCCCAGCCCAAACGTGGACGCAGCCAACATGGGAAATGAGACTATGGTGACTCATCTGTCTCCAGAGTTTGAACTCCATGCGCTTCTGCCTCTCTCTACAACGGCCCACGACAGGCTCACGATACCCACGAGTGTGCCGGTTCGTCATGGTTGGAACAGCATTGTTGCTCTCTTCCATCCTGACTCCCAGTCATCCGTCGCACTCGACATTCTCTCCTATTCCCCCGGCAAGACATGCTCTTGTCCATGCCACGGTCACAGAAAGGTCGGGAAACGTCCTCATCGGCCATCCAGTTACCTTCGGAGCACCGTTCCCTGCAGGCGAAGTAGAAAACGCCGGAGACCTTCGCCTTTGGGTCGAAGGAAACACCTCCCGCTACACCGGGAACAATAAAGGGCGATCTCTTCAAGTCCGCCCGCTCGTCCTTTGGCCTGACGGCACAATCCGATGGGCGCTCCTCGACACACAACTTTCTTTTGGCAGCCGGGAGACTCTGCGTATTGCGGTTGGATTCGCCGACGACCTCCCTGCAATGGAGTTCCAAGATTTAGAAACCCGTCGGGCCCCATCTCTCCCTGAGATCCTTTGGACGCCCGGTGAGGGCCCCACAGGAGATGCCGTCGCAGGCCTGCGCCCGGAACTCACAGACCGATTTGGACATCTCTATGTGGGACGGGTGAACGCAGACGACATCGAGATCCTTGAGGATGGACCACTGAGGAGTTGCTATCGCGTTCCAGGGACGCACCTGCCCAGTGGTA
>JAZALG010000057.1:0-21383 GCA_036229545.1 Planctomycetota bacterium
GTCTCGACGCGATGCACCCTATTCGGCCTCTCCTCGACATGCTCGGAGCCGAGGACCCCGCCATCGCTTTTGCGGCCCTTCATGTTTTGATCGAAATCACCGGAAGCGACCAGGGTCTCGACCCTCTGATTCCACCTGCTGAACGACAGGACGCGCTCGCCGCCGCCGCCGAAGCTCTCGATCGACACCAGAATCCCTAACGCTGATCCCTGTCCCAGATACTCTCTCCCGAGGCGTCGATATAGCCCATGGCTTTGAGTTGCTCGAGCAGAGCCTCGTCGATGTCACCAGCAGGGACAGCCTCACGATCCTGAAGAGCCTCCTCGTCGAGGAAGCGGCCCAGAGGGAAGGCCTGGACAAAAGAAGGTTTAAAGAGGGGGGCGAGCACTTTTCCCTCAAACTGGGTTGAGCCGGGCAACCCCATGGCAGCGAGCACCGTGGGAGCGACGTCCAACAATTCTGCTCGCACATCAACCCTCCCCTCGATGCTAGGTCCGGCGGCAATCAGAATCCCATCTTGGTGATGGGTCCCGGAATGGCCGAGCCCGGCCAGATCGGTCGCTCGGCCGCCCGAATCCCCCGACGACTTCATCCCATGGTCACTGATCACAAAGATGGTCGTGTCCGGGTCAAGAGATTGAACGATCTTTCCAATCCACACATCTGTCATGGAGTAGGCCTGTGGAATCACCTCTCCCCATCGCTCTCTCCAGCTAGAATCGACCTCATCGCCCCCCCCTCGCACCTCCTCGGGACGCCAGGTATGCCAGAAATGGTGACCGACTCGGTCGGGCAGTTCCAAAAAGGTGATGAAGAGGTCTGGCTGGGGGAGTTCGTTCAACAGTGCCACGCTCGCCGCACCGATGCTCTCCTGCGCGAGATAGCCAAATCTCAAGGCCGCCAGGCCATTCCCCACGAGAGGCTGACTTTCATCGGTATGCATCATGGTTTCCCATTCGGCATCCGTAAAAGCCCCGAATCGCTCGATCTCCTCCTTGGTAAGCGCCGCGGGATCTCGGACGAGATGCCCAAATTGGGCGGCGAGTTCTGACGGAAAACTGATTCCTTCCGGCGCCTCCTCCTCTCGCATTTCATAGTTGTGTTTGAACAGCGTGTGGGAAAAGCGGTCCGAAAGGATGTATCCCCTGACCGATTCGGCTGGCCAAGTATTCCAGATTCCCAAGACACCAACCGTCCGGCTTCGGGAAGAAACCATATTCCAGAGGGCTGGAACCTTCCGGTCCGTCGAAGCATAGATCTCAAAGCCGTTTTCAACTCGTTTGCTAAACGACGCAATGCCGTGGGTGTCCATCCCCGTCCCGGTCATCAAGGTGTTCCACAAAACAGGGGATGCTCCGGACTCGTCACTACTCCTGAGAATGACCGAAGTCCCCCGCTCCATGAGCGCCGCAAGATGAGGGAGACGCCCTTGTTCGAGGAGAGGGTGAATCACTGAAAAGGTTGCTCCGTCCACACCGATAATGGCCACCTTGGGCGGCTGGAGCGGAAACGAAGAAGTGTCAGCTTCAGAATTTGAAGAACCGCACGCCATCATCCCGAGAGCCACGGTAATAGAGAGCAGGTGTGATTTGATGACCAACTCAGTTCCCACTCGATTCGAGAAGGATCACTCCGTCAACCCAGGCGGCCCGATCTCCCGCATCATCATCCCCACCATTGTCTGTCAGGATCTCGATCGAACTCGCGCCCTTCAGACGATCCGTGTGGAAAACAACGAGTTTGTTCTCCGGACCCAGGTTGACAGGCCCCTGCACTACTTCCCCGTCAACAGAAAGCGTGCAACGAACCGACCCCTGAGCCGGCAAGCCTTCCACCTCATCACAAAGACCGACAGTCACTCTCAACGTCGATGCTCGAGGAGGAAGGGCAAGAACCATTCGGGTGGTACTGTGCACGCCAAGCCCCGACGCTCTAACGATGCCTCCCACTGACAGGTCTCGGCCCGTCACCGAAAGATTGCGGCGCCAGGGAAAAAGAAAATCTTCTGGGTCTCCAATCGAGGGCCATTGCTCCACCTCAACAGGCTTAAGGTCGGCGAGCAAAACAGTGTCCTTCTCTCGACGAATGAGAGACGACACTGACTCCACCGGAAGGACGAGACGCTCCGTGAAGCGGGTGGCGAAGGTGATCTCGCCATCCGCGAGAGCAAGGAGTCCCGCTGCAAAAAGAGAACCCGAACGCAGGCGGACCGTGACAGGAAACCCCTCTGTCGGGGCAGGGCGCCCCTCCGGTTCCGCAATGACCGCCGCCAAGACCGCATCGAGAGACAGAGTCACCGACCCCACCCTCCCTTCCAGCGCGAGAGTTTCCCCGTCCACTTGATCGATGACTCCCGTGATACTGTCGAGCGTCCCATCCGAACGGCGCTGCCACACACGGTCATCAAATCCACCGTGATCGAGGGCTTCGAGGCGATCAATGGAATCCCCTGCCCTGGGAAGAATCCGGTCCATGATCTCGTAGGGCAGGTGGACCACCGCCGATTCGTGGAGAAGAAGGTCCACGCCAAAAGGATCCCCCCCCACAATACGCCCCACCAGGAAGTCCGACCCTCGCCGTTCTTCGCCGGGAGATGCAAGGTGGACCCGATCGCCGACCAGAATCTGTTCGGGATTTGGGGAAGTTTCTGAGGCCGTGATGAACAGGACGTCATCGAACTTCAGGTCACCCTGATGCCCTTTAAGGAATTGTCGGTCACCACTCGAAAGGAACAGGGTCTCGCCCTTCAGAAGGGACAACTGCCCAGTCAACTGCTGCCCATTAAGGCGAATCACCTGAAAAAAAGGCGGCTGATCGATCCCCTTTCCAGGCAGAAGAAGGGCGAGGGTGATGAAGAGAAAGGTCATGGGCATCTTTTCTTACGTCATAGTGGCAGGAGATTGCCAGAAGACAGCATTGCAAGGCCTGTCAGGATGGCAGTCTTTGTATCGCAGAGGCACCGTACCGGCACAAATCCATGGCTGCAACGCCGTTCAGAGCCTTCTTACCCTGTCCTAGTTTGGCATCGCCTTTGCTTTAAAGGCGCTGTGGTCGGCATGCTATGCGACCCCTGATCCAAACTGAGAAGCATGTTCGGCAAATTGGAGGAGTCACATGGCCAAACAAATGGCCTTCGAAGTAGAAGCCCGGGAGCGATTGCGCACCGGTGTCGACAAAATCGCCCGGGCCGTATCGAGCACTTTGGGCCCGAAGGGGCGCAACGCCATCCTCGATAAGAGTTGGGGTGGCCCCGCCATCACCAAAGATGGTGTCTCGGTCGCCGACGAGATCGAATTGGAAGATCCCTACGAAAACATGGCGGCTCAACTGGTTCGAGAAGCGGCCAACAAGACCAACAAGGTTGCAGGCGACGGCACCACGACAGCGACAGTGCTCGCCAAGGCCCTGGTCGACGAGGGGATGAAACTCCTCACGGCCGGAACCCGTAACGATGAGTTGCTCCGGGGCATGCGCGCCGGGGTCCAGGCCGCCAGCGAAAGCATCACCGCGGCAGCAAAGGCCATCGACATCAAAGACCAGACGCAACTCCAACAGATCGCCACCATCTCAGCAAACAACGACGCCGAGGTGGGACAAATCCTCGCCGAAGCTCTCACAAAAGTTGGAGGCGACGGTGTCATCACCGTTGAAGAAGGAAAGAGCCTTGAGACGACCGTTGAGATTGTCGAAGGCATGCGTTTCGACCGAGGCTTCCTCTCGCCTCACTTTGTGACCAACGCCGATCGGCTCGAAGTCGAGTTTGAAAGCCCCCTTATTCTGGTCCATCAGGACAAGATCAGCGCTGCAAAGGATCTTGTCCCTCTTCTTGAGATGGTGAGCGGATTGAACCGCCCTCTCCTGATCATTGCCGAGGACATCGAGGGCGAAGCCCTCGCCACACTCGTTGTGAACAAGCTGCGAGGTATTCTGAATGCCTGCGCAGTCAAAGCACCGGGATACGGTGACCGACGAAAGGCCATGATGGCCGATATCGCGGCCTTGACAGGAGCCACGGTCCTCTCCAAGGACCTCGACCTCACCCTGGACAAGGTTAGTGAAGATCAACTGGGCTCCGCCCGCAAGATGATCATCACGAGCGATCACACCACGGTCGTCGAAGGAACCGGGTCGGCCGCCGACGTTTCGGGCAGGTGCAAGCAAATTCGCAGGGACATCGAAGCCACCACCAGTGACTACGACAAAGAGAAGTTGCAGGAACGCCTGGCCAAACTGGCTGGAGGTATCGCCGAAGTCCGTGTCGGAGCCGCCACCGAGACCGAGTTGAAGGAGAAAAAGGGACGGTTCGAAGACGCGCAGCACGCCACGCAGGCCGCCCTTTCCGAAGGGATTCTGCCCGGCGGCGGTGTATCGCTCCTCGCCGCGCGAAAAGCCGTCGAAGACCTCGGTCTTGAAGGTGACGAGGCCCTTGGTGCACAGGTCGTCACCAAGGCTCTTGCCCGTCCCGTCATGACCATCGCCAGCAACGCGGGATACCAACCGGGCATCGTCACCAAGCACCTCTCCAACGAAGGCGGAGACATCGGCTTTGATGCAAACACCGGAGAGTACGTCAACATGTTCAACGCAGGGATCATCGATCCCGCCATGGTTGTCCGTTCGGCCCTTGAGAATGCAGCAAGCGTCGCAGGAATGATCCTGTCGACGGACTGCCTCATCGCCGACATCCCAGCCGACCCCGACGACATGCCCGCCCATGACCACGGAGGTGACATGGGTGGAATGGGCGGTATGGGCGGTATGGGCGGTATGGGCGGTATGGGTGGTATGGGCGGTATGGGTGGAATGGGCGGCATGGGAGGCATGGGCTTCTAAAGCCACCTCCCCTCATCACACAATTCAGTCACAGTAGAAAGGACAAACACAATGACCACGATTAACCCGCTTGACGACCGCATCGTCCTTGAGGTTCTCGATGCCTTAGAGATCACTCCCGGCGGCATCGTTCTCCCCGACAGCGCCCAGGAAAAGCCCAGCATCGGCCGTGTTACAGCGACCGGACCGGGTCGCCTCCTCGACAGCGGTGAACGAGCTCCCATGTCCGTGAAAGAGGGAGATGAGGTGTTCTTCGGACGCTATTCCGGGACGGAAGTCTCAGTGGACGATACGGAATACAAAATCCTGCGTGAGAGCGAAATCCTCGCCCTTCGCGTCTAATCGCGACTTTTTTTTAGAAAGAGAAAATAGGTCAAAACATGGCGAAGCAACTGCTCTACGAAGACCAGGCCAAGCGCAAAATCCAGGCCGGCATCCAAAAACTCGCACGGACCGTCAAGGTCACTCTCGGGCCCTCTGGTCGCAACGTGATCCTTAATCGTTCCTTCGGTGGTCCTCTCATCACCAAAGACGGTGTCACGGTCTCCAAGGAGGTCGAACTCCAAGACCCCTTCGAAAATATGGGCGCCAAGCTCATCAACGAAGTGGCCAGCAAGACCAACGACGTGGCTGGAGACGGGACCACGACGGCAACGGTCCTCGCCGAAGCCCTCTACAGCGCTGGCCTGAAATACACCGCGGCCGGAGTCAATCCGATGGACCTCAAAAAGGGCATCGACGCGACGGTTGTAGCGGTCACAGAGCACCTCGCCGGACAGAGCAAGCCGATCTCCAGTAACGAAGAGATCGCTCAGGTCGGAACGATCTCAGCGAACAACGACGCCGAGATCGGGCACCTCCTCGCCGAGGCGATGGAAACCGTCGGCCAGGACGGCGTGATCACCGTCGAGGAATCGGATACGGCCGAAACCTGGCTCGAGTCTGTCGATGGCCTCCAGTTCGACAAGGGCTATCTCTCCCCCTACTTCATCACCGATGCCACGACGATGGAATGCGTTCTTGAAGGGGCGTTGATTCTCATTCACGAGAAGAAAATCAGCAACATTCGAAGCCTCATCCCCATCCTTGAAGCCGCTGCCGGCTCGGGGAGACCCCTCCTCATCGTCGCCGAAGACGTCGAGAACGAAGCCCTGGCGACCCTCGTGGTCAATCGGCTTCGCTCCGGCATGAAGATCTGTGCGGTGAAGGCGCCCGGCTTCGGCGACCGTCGCAAACAGTATCTGGCGGACATCGCCGTTCTCACTGGCGGGCAGGTCATTGCCGAGGAAACCGGAGCCTCCCTTGAAAATGCCGACATCTCCATGTTGGGCGAAGCCAAGAAGATCGTGATCGACAAGGACAACACCACGATCATCGACGGCGACGGCGACAAGAAGAACGTCGAAGAGCGGGTTGCGCAGATTCGACATCAAGTCGAGCAGACCAAGTCTGATTACGACAAGGAGAAACTCCAAGAACGCCTCGCCAAACTCACCGGAGGTGTTGCGATCATCCATGTCGGAGCAAACACCGAAACGGCCATGAAGGAGAAAAAGGCCCGTGTGGATGATGCTCTTCACGCAACCCGAGCCGCGGTCGAAGAAGGCATCGTTCCAGGGGGCGGTGTTGCTCTGGTGCGCGCCCTCGAATCGATCGGGTACCTGGATCTTTCCGGAGATCAAAACTTTGGTCGGCAACTCGTCGAGCAGGCCATCACAGCGCCTCTGCGTCAGATTTCCGACAATGCCGGCCTCGATGGTAATGTCATCTTGCAAGAAACCTTGGAAAAGAAGGGGTCTGAAGGCTTGAACGTCGCCAGCAACACATGGGGTGACATGTTTGAAATGGGGATCGTCGATCCCACCAAGGTGGTTCGCTCTGTCCTTCAAAACTCCAGCAGCGTGGTCGGCCTCATGCTCACCACGTCGACAGTCGTCACCGAAGTGAAGGACGATACGCAGGAGATTGAAGGGGCTGTCACCTGAGTCTCTTCACATGGCCGCCCAACGCGACTACTACGATGTCCTCAGCGTAGGGCGAGATGCGTCTGAAGCTGAGTGCAAGAAGGCCTATCGCCGTCTGGCCCTTGAGTACCACCCGGACAAGAATCCGGACAATCCCAAGGCCGCGGAGAGATTCAAAGAGGCCACCGAAGCCTACGAGGTTCTCTCGGACCCTGAGAAACGCAAGGTCTACGATCAGTTTGGCCATGCCGGACTCGAAGGGCGAGGATTCAACACCGGGAACATCGATCCCCGAGACATCTTCGAGTCGATCTTTAGCGGAGGTGGCGGAGGTCTCGGCGACCTCTTTGGAGACATGTTCGGGGGCGGCGGACGGAGCCGCGGTCCCACACGAGGAAGCCATCTCCGAGTAAGAGTCACCATCCCCCTCCAGGAAGCCTTCACAGGCACCACGCGGACGATCACCCTGAACCGCCGCGAGAACTGCGAGACCTGTTCCGGATCAGGAGCCAAAAAAGGTACCTCACCCCAAACCTGTCAGACCTGTCACGGCCACGGTCAAGTTCAGAGAAACCAAGGCTTCTTCATGGTCCGCACCCCCTGCCCTGCCTGCCACGGAGCCGGTGAAGTCATTGCCGACCCCTGTACAGACTGCGGCGGGGAAGGCATGACCCCTCAACAGCGTGACCTCGAAATCACGATTCCTCCTGGGGTGGACCACGGCAATGAGTTGCGCCTGGGCGGCGAAGGGGAACCCGCTCCACGAGGCGGACCCTCGGGCGACCTCTTCTGCCTGATCGAAGTCGAAGAGCACCCCCTGTTCATTCGCGAGGGACTCGACCTCCTCTGTGAAATCCCCCTGACCATCTCCCAGGCTGCCTTGGGAACAGAGATTGACGTCCCCTCACTTAACGGCACGACCACGGTGAAGATTCCATCCGGAACCCAGAGCGGAAAGGTTCTCCGACTGAAAGAGCAGGGCATGCCGGCGGTCAACTCCACACGCCGCGGAAGCCTGCTTGTCCGAATCCAGGTCGAGACCCCGGAGAAAATGACCGACCGGCAGCGTGAACTCTACGAAGAACTCGCCAAACTCGACCGTTCCACCCCACCCACCCCCGCTCGGAAGTCATGGTTAGACAAGGTGAAAGACCTCTTTGAGTAAAGACCCCGCGATGAACCCGAAAAAGAAGAATGAAATGACTGATCAGGTTGAACCCCAAGAGGCGCCTGTCGAGCGAGAGGAAGAGAAGGCGAACGATGAGACCTCTCCAGAAGAGGACGCCCCCGTCACCGTCGACAGCCCAGAGAGTGAACACGACGGTGAAGTAGAAGAGGACGACGCGGGAGACCTTCACGACAAGTGGATGCGAGCCAAGGCGGAAGTCGAGAACATTCGTCGGCGGTCTCGTCTGGACGTCGAAGAAGTCCGGCGCTACGGATCAGCCCCCCTCCTCCACTCCCTTCTCTCCATCCTCGACGGACTCCAACGCGCCCTGGCGTCTCCTCCGGAAGATTCAGATGAAAGTTACATCGAAGGACTCCGTCTCCTCGAACAGCAGTGGGTCGACGTTTTGGCCTCCTACGGGGTCAAACCCGTCACGGTGAAAAAGGGCTCGCCCCTCGACCCGTCCGTCCACCGCGCCCTCCGAGAAGAAGCCGCCGAGGACGTGGAGCCCGGCCAAATCGTGGAGGAACTCCTTCCCGGCTACCTTCTCCACGATCGTCTTCTGCGTGAAGCCCAGGTTTCCGTGGCGCCCTCTCCTAAAAAGGAAGAATGAGGTGCCGACGTACGATTACCTCTGCTCAAACTGCGCGCATCAGTTCGAAGCCTTCCAGTCGATGAGCGACGACCGCCTCACCACCTGCCCTGAGTGCAAAGAAGATTCTCTTGAACGGCTCATCGGTTCGGGGGCAGGCATTGTGTTCAAAGGAAGCGGTTTCTACGAAACGGACTACCGCTCAGATTCCTACAAAAAAGCATCTGAAGCCGATTCCAAGAGCGGTTCTTCAAAAAAGAAGGGCGAGACATCGAAGTCCAAAGACAAGAACGCCTCCCCCTCTTCGGATTCCAGCAAGAGTTCTGGAGGAACGGACAGCAAGAAGAAGGAACAATAGATCTTCCCTCCTCTTCTCGGACCAAATTCCCTGCCACAATGGATACCAGCCGCGAAAACAAGATTCCCCGCGAAAGCGAGAACATCCTCCGCCTCGCAGAAGATCTTTCTCAGGGTCGCGTCGTCTGGCAAAGCCGTCCCACTGAAGTCGAGTTCGGATTTAACAACGACTGCAATCTGACCTGCATCATGTGCCATCAGGCCGATGGGATTCCCCGCAAGGAGATGGAACCCGGAAAAGCGAAGGATGTCCTGGATCAGGTTCTCCCCTGGGCTCTGCACCTCACCCCCTCAGATGCTTCCGAGCCTTTGATGAACGATCTGGACGTTGTCTGCGAATTTTGTGAGAAGCACAACGTCCAGATGCTGCTGTATTGCAACGCCACGCTTCTCGACGAAGAAGTCTTCGCAAAGATTGCTCCCTGGACCCACCGCATCTGGTTTTCCATCGACTCCCCCCACAAGGAAACCTTTGAGCAGTTGCGAACAGGTTCAAACTTCGAGGAGGTGGTCGAAAACATCCGCAAGGCCATGCCCCTGTGCCGTCAAGCGGGGATTGAAGTGGGGTTCAACGCCGTCGTCATGTCCCCCAACTGGGATCACATGCCTGATCTGGTGGATTTCGTCGCCGACCTGGGAGGAGATTCCCTGGCTCTGCAAGAACTTCTGCCCAACTCCACCGGCTATGAAGATCTAAAAATCGAAGGTGCTGTCGACGACGAGGCCTATGGGCTTGTCGTGGAATCGGTGAAAGCCCGGGCCGTCGCCCGCGGAATCAACGTGGAGTTGAACCTGCACCAGCCCTTCGGCGGAGAAATTCGCAATGTCCCCGACGCCCAGGGAAGCAAGGCACCCTTAGCCAAGATTCGCGAGTTGCACATGGACTCCCTTGGCCGAATGTACGGGGGCTTCTGCTCGATGGCGATGAACTACACCAAGATTACCCCCGACGGGAAGGTCTATCCCTGCTGCCGGGGCCCTGAAGAACTCGAAATGGGCAACGTCTTAGAAGACGACTTCGAGACGATCTGGAACGGAGAGGCCTATCAGGAGTTTCGGCGCAAAATGTTCGCCGGGGACTACCCAGAGGTCTGCGCCACCTGCGTGGTCCTGACCGGCACCGCCCATTTCCCTGGCAACCAGGAAAAAGAAGAGGATTCCTGAGGCGAGGAAGACTTAGCGGCCGAAGAAGAAGCCGAAGGAAGAGCCGTCTTCCTCCTCGATGGGTTCTTCAGACGTGGCAACGTCAAGATTCTGGATCTCACCGAGTTCAAGCATCACTTCCTCTTGAGCCAAAGCCCCGCTGCCCCAGCCGCTCCCCATCACCGAGAGGGTATAGGCCCCCCCGTCGAGTCCCTCAAAGCGATAGCCACCCATTTCGCCCGTCGATTCCATCCGCGCGCGTCCTGCATCTCCTTGGAGGCGGACCATCATTCCCGACATGACGTTGCCGCTAATTCCCTCAAAGACCTTTCCTTCCAGGACAGCCCCTCGATCGACTTTCATCACCACTTCTCGCGGAGTGGATCCTTCTGTCACCGACACCGAGTCGGAAGTCGCAGAAACATAGGCGCTCGGACCTGTCCGTACAGTCCACTCACCCGGTTTCACATAGCGAACTTCAAAAGTTCCTTTTCCGTCTGTGCGCACGGTGCTCTCTGACCCGCCTCGGGAGGAGTTGAACTGTAAGTTCCGCGAAGGACCGCCACCGCTTGCGCCTATGGAGAAGGACATGGATACCTCCGAGGTGCTCGTCGGCGCCCCTCCGCTGACTGGAGCGATCGTGACCGTCAGATCCGGCACAGGAGCGCCTGTCTCTTTGTCCACGATGCGTCCGGATAGGGTTGCCCCATCAAAGAAAATATCAGCACGGGCCGTCGTCCCCGACGCCGTTTCCACGAGGGCTGTCTCCGGAAGAGCCGATCCCGGCACCGTGGCGGAGAGTTCCATCTCTCCGACCTCAGCGTCTTCAAAAACAAACCGCCCGAAGACATCGGTGACAACACGCTCGCCTCCGCCTCTCATCATCCGGCGGAAATCAAACCCTCCCTGACTCGCCTGGGACAGACGTACTGTGGCGCCTTCCACAAGCTGCCCACCCGCCAACACACGCCCCTCAACTCTCGCGCCATCCGGTTTCACAAGAAGGACCTCGGTTTCGACACCAGACTCGACCTCTGCCGTCACACCATCATCGTTGTCCGTTGCGCCTCCGCCAGCCATCGCAACCAACATGCCCTGGTGACCAGCAATACCGCCAGATTCAGCGAAGCCCACGGTGTAGAGCCCCGGAGCCAATTCGTCGACGCGAAAGGCGCCTTGGCTGTCCGTGCGGACGTTTCGGGAACTGCCTCCCCCCATCATTCTTTCGGCAAACCGCCGCCCCCAGTCCTCTGGGTTAAATCCACCCGAAGACTCCTCTAGCGGTTCCACGGAGACATCGACCTCGCCCAGAGGGGCTCCTCTGCTATCCGTCACTAGTCCTGAGATCGACCCCGCGACCAAGATCACGATCTCAATGTTCTCGATCACCTGACTGTCTGCCACGGAAACTTCAAGAGCATCTGATCGAGCAAAGTCACGGGCATCAGCGGTGAGCATCCATGTTCCTGCGGCAATACCGCGGATTTCAAAGTGTCCCAGTCTGTCTGTTCGTACTTCAGATCCATCTCCAGACGGACCACCTCGCCGAATCGTCTGGGATACATTCCGATTGGACCTGCCACTTCGGCCCCCTCGTCGTCCACCGTCTTCTTCAGACAACGTCTGCACCATCTGCTCGTTGAATCGTACTCGGGCATCTTCGACCGACTCTCCGGCACCGTTCACCACACGACCGCGGACCACGGATTCGGGAACCAGGGCAGCATCAAAGCGGACGACCTTCCCCGGGCCGACACCTGGAAGGCTCGCAGCACTGCGGGCAAATCCATTGGCCAGGAGGGAAACCTCCATCCCGTCTCGGCTCACTCCCTGGACGAGAACCAGCCCGGTAAGATCCTCGCTCATCCCTGCCATGTCGGCCAAGGCCGCCTCGGGAATCGCCGGCCCGACTAAAAAGTTAGGGCCGTCTTCATCATCCCCCCGATCCCAGGGAGATCTCTCGGGCACAACATCCACTTCGTGGACTCTCTCTCCGTCAAGGCCGTTGGTCACCACGAGAAGAACGTCACCCAGTCCTTCGACTTTGAGCGCCACGTTACGCGACCCTGTGGACACGTTCTCTTTGCGCGCCTCGGCGTAGCCTTCGGCTTCGGCATGAACGTTATAGATCCCTTCACTCATCCCTGCGATGCGGAAGGTGCCTCGATCATCGGTCTCAGCGCGAAGCCTCCATTCATGGCCCAGAGATCGGCGATCGTTCTGGCCCACGCCATTCTGATGCGTTGCGGCAACGCGAGCCATGCTGCTGACTCGAATGGACGCGCCGACAACCGCGCGCCCCTGTTCATCCATCACCTTGCCCTCGATGAAGGCTCCCGGCTGCAGGACCACGTCCCCGACATCCTTCACCACGCCGGGCATCAACGACAAAGCCTCAACGACACCGAGCGCACGATCATCTCGCCTGGCCGTCACCGCCGCCTCTCCCGCCAACAGACCGGAAATCACAAATCGTCCGTCAGACTCTGTTCTGTCCTGCAAAAACTGTTCGAGGCCAGGTCGGAAGGACCGAAACCAAGACCCGCGCGCTTCCGGATCTTTGTTCTCAGCAGAAACAACCGTGTCCTTGAGGGGCTGCCCCAGTTCATCCACAGCTCTTCCGGACACCGTGGCACCGTCGGCCATCACAAAGGTGCCCAGGTCATGTTCACTCTCTCTTTGGGCCGTCGAGCCCAAGGCTCTCGCCATCGTGGCAAAGGCGACGTGACTCAGAACAACACGGTCCGAAGAGCTAAGGAAAGAAGGCAGTTCCTCCTCCCCTCTTCTCCTTGGCTCTAACTCCGCCTCGAGAAGAAACACTCCATCCCTGTCGGTGTAAGTCGTCGAATCCTCGCCTTCATCTTCTCGGCCGGACCACATGCCGCGAAAACCGCGCATCCCACCCTCGGAGAAGGTCACCAGGGCATCCGCCACCGGCCGTCCTCCTTCGTCAACAACTCGACCGGTCAAGGTCACAATGGTGCCCTTTTCTTCCGCAGCAGCCGTCGCGGTGTCCAGCGAGAGGTCCTCCTCGACCTCGCCGAATGCGTCGAGGTCCACCTCACTCGTCAAGGCCACGGTTTCCTCTTCACCCGAAGACCCCTCAAAGGACATCTCTCCTGCCTGAGACTGTTCTCCCCCACTCAAGAGGGCCGGAGCGCCTTCTGAATCGTCAGGAACCGCCAAGGCGAAAAAAGAAAATCCGCCGATCACAGCCAAGATCACAAGGCCGGCAGCAACAGTAACAGAGCGATCCATGAGCGATTCTCCTCCTACAATGTCTTCTCTTCTACCCGCTTAAAAGACGGATACGGCTATCGTCCCGTATCATAACGAGTTGTTCCTCTTTCTTGTTGGTCCTCAAAATCTAAGAAAATGGCGACAAGGTGAATCAGGCAATGTTTCTCCCTCTTTCGCGGTTCATGGTCTCTGCAGCCATGTTTCTCGTTCTTTTGTCAGCGACGACCTCCGCGAAGGACAAGGTCCTACTCCACGACGGCCGAGTCATTGAATGAACCATCGTCGAAACCGCGGACGAAGGCATCACACAACTCGAGATCAGCGGGATCGCCATTCCCATCTCGAACGATCTGATTAAGACCACCTTCATCGAGAATCTCGCCAACTACGTGCCCCAGGACAAAAAAGAGGAAGAGTACCTCCGAAAGGGATGGGTCCGGTTTGAAGATCGATGGATGAGCAAGACACGCCGGGAAACCACCCTTAAGAAACGCAAAGAAGAGGAAGCAGCCGAACTCAAGAAGTTGCAAAGCGACCAGCGGTGGAGAAACAGAAAGAAGATCGATTCACGTTATTTCGACGTGGAGTCGAACCTCCCCGAAGACCAACTCGATGAGTGGGTCGACGCCCTGGAGACCTACTACAAGTACTTCCGGGAATTTTGGGGGATCACCATCTCTCCCAAACTCGCCAAGAAGAAGATGAAAGTCTTCCTCTACCGGAACAGTAAGGACTTTCACGACCAGACAGAGGTCGCCCAGAACATTGGGGGCTTCTTCAACTGGGGCGTCGGCGAACTCCACATTCCCTTTGACGACGCTGACCCGGCCAAGGCCAAGGCGGTTCTCTTCCACGAGTTCAACCACCTTCTGACCTATCTCATCGAACCCGATTTTATGTACCCCATCTGGTTGAACGAGGGGATGGCTGAGTACTACGGCACCGCGTACATCGACGAAAAGGGCGACTTCATCGTCGGGGGCCAGCAGGATGGCCGACTGGTCTCCATCACCAAGCACAAGAAGGAAGGAAAACTCTGGAGCATCCCCCAGGTCCTTCTGACCGAGAGAGGCACGTTCAACGCCACCCACTACGCCTACGCCTGGTCCTTCTGCCATTTCCTGATGCAGTCAGAGAAGTACAGCAAAGGTTTTCGCGCCTTCTTCGGCAACCTCCACAACAACCGAGACATCCCCCAGTCCGACGTCATCTACGACTATGGTCGGCCCACCAAAAAGATGGTGGCGTTGTCAGACGTCATCCCTGCTCTGGAAAAACGCGTAGGAGCCTCCATCGAAGAGTTGGAAGCCGAGTGGCGCCACTGGATCGATCAGGCCTACGGCGATCTCAATCCTCGGGCCTACTATCTGGCAGCTCGGATCGAGTTGATGTCTCCCAAGGAAGACGGGTCCCATGTCACCAACGCCATCGAATTCTATGAAAAGGCCATCGAACTGGGTGTGAACAGCGCCAACTGCTACCGAGACTACGCCGAGGTCCTGCGACGAGGCGGTATGGATACGGCCGATGGATTTGCCGCCGTCATCGATCCCGATATCGAACGCGCATGGGGTCTCATCCAAGAGGCCATCAAGATCGACCCCATCAACCCCATTCTCTACCTCGAGGCAGCAGGAATCCGCATCGCCGAGAGCCCACTTCTCGACCCAGATCAAGCGATCGCCAACGCGGAAACGGCCAAAGCTCTCGATCCGAAGAATCCCTCTATCCAGGAGCTCTACCAACAGATCATGACCAAGGTGGAAGAAGGTCGCGACACTCTCCGTCGAAATGCAGAAGAGGCCGCTCGCCTCGCAGCCCATGACCCTCGCGTCTGGCATTGGCAGGCCTTCTTCTACGAGGGAGAAGAACCCAGTGAAGTCGTGCAAATGTCGACGAGCGAACTCAAAGAACTCATCTCCGCAGGGGTGGTGCAGACCAAAGATTGGATCTACCAGGCCTACCGGCCAGAAGACCCGCAAACCGGCGAGTTACTGGAGGGAACCGAGCCCTGGGAACTGGGATGGATCGCCATTGAAGAATGCCCCGTTTTTGCCGACGACCTCCAGGCAAGTGGTGAAGAAGCGGGAGTCTGATCTCTCGAACTTGTGCCCCCTCCCTCGGAGAGGTAGCGTCACTTTCATGAAAAGGATGCGGTCTGCCCTTCCCCTTCTCGTCGCTTTGACCCTGGTGGCGGCATCCTGCGCGGCGCCCCCTCCTCCCTCTCACCTCACGCGGCTTTGGATCAGTGAACAGGGGGGCGATCCGATCCGCGGTCTCGCCACAGAAGATGGGATTCTCGTCCTGGCCGATCCCTCCTATGAAGTCGGCGACCTGTTCGATATCCAGTTTCCTTTGGCCAACTCCGTTGTGCGGGATTGGGGCGAACTCGCTCGAATCAACGACAACCTCGGGGTCATCCGCCCCCTTTCGGCACGCCTCGTCGAGGGCCGCTTCTCCGAGGCCATTCCCCATCCGGATGATCAGATCTATCTGGCCATCCGCGACGACAATGACGAGCCCGTCTTCGAGCCGGTAGAGACCTGGCACGGAGGAGAATACGGGGACTTCATCCTCCCCCCGAGCGATGACGCTCGCACCATCGCAAGCCGATGGGCCGGTTCAGGACTCTATGTCCAGCGCCAGAGTCGGTGGCGCATCGTCGGCATGCTCTCGGGGCTCACCGCCACCACCCAAAGGGGGGGGGCTGCAGAAGCCGTGGGATACATCGGCCTCCGAGAAATCGCTCGCATCCTTCCCGAGCAGATCGGCTATTTCGAACATGACGTCCTCCCTCTGCGCCCGGACTTTGAGTTCGGGGTTCCTCTGCAAGAGGGGGATGTGGACATCGACGCCCTGCGACAAAACCCCTAGGGATGCTCTGACCGGTGTTTCTCCGTCTCGCCGCGGCAGCCAGCGTCGCTGTCTTCTTCGCCGCAGCAGCAGATTCGGCACCCGCCGCCTCAGGTCTTTCGACCTTCGGCAACCCCCCTGAACTGACCCTCCTGTGGACTGCCCTGGCTATCGGCCTTCCTCTTTGGCTCTTAGCCACCACCGACCGCCTCGCTCTGGCGCAACGGCTGACCCTCATCCTCATGGTGGGCACTCTCTTGGAGGGTCGGCTCATCCCCGCCGACGGTGCGTGGCTCCTCGTCCTCCTGGCGATTACCGGCTGGGCCGCCAAACCCTTCCTTCAGGACGCGGGTTTCATCGAACTGCCCTTTATCGTCATCCTGCTTAACCTCCCCACGTTAAAGAGTGCCGAGTTTGGCTACGGGGCCGTTCTCTGGTTCATCAACATCCTGCCAATCGTCTGGCTCGCCCAACTCATCCCCTCCCTCTTTTATGGAATCAACGTAAGACAGGTGGTCCGGGCTCTGGTCCTGGCCACCACGGCAGCCTGCACCGCCGCCCTGGCCACCTACCCCGTCTTGGCCTCGGGCCTGCACCTCCCCCTTCTCTCCACCCTGGGCACTCGGCTTCATCTTTTGGGCATCCACCCCAATCTGGCGGTCCCCCACCTCGTGATCGTCCTCCTGCTGGGAGCCGGTCTTTGCTGGGAGACTGAAGGAAAGCGGCGACAGTGGTGGCTTGCCGCTCTTTTGCCCATTCTCGGTGCCCTGTTCCTCGTGAACTCCCGCACCGGCTTTGTGGCTGCAGCCCTGGCTTTCGGGGCCGCCATCCTGGCCTCCCGACCCGGAGTCCTTGCTCGCCGACTCTGGATTGGAGCCAGTCTTGGTGTCGTCCTCGCCATGATCGTTCCCGCCACGACCCTCTTGGACGAAAGCATCTCGAACGCTTCGAACGATTCCATCAGTCGAGCGGTGTCCTTCCGTTCCGCCATGTGGGAATTGGGGCGGGATTCCATGGAGGCCGCCCCTTGGAATGGCCACGGCCCGGGGACCTACTACGAACAGGCGGCGGTGGCCCGGCCCGGGCGCTTCGACGGGATGCCCAAAGATGACCATCCCCATTCAGTCCTTCTGGCCGTCGGTGGAGCTTTCGGGTGGCCGGGCCTAGTTGCCCTTGCGGTACTAGTCTGCCTTTCCCTTCGGCCTCCGAGGCAGGATCGGCCCTGGGACAGCCTCTTCGCCGCCTCCCTTCTGGCTCTGTGGGGTATGAGTTCCATCGACATGGGAGGCGCCGTCAACAGCCTCTATCCCTCTCTTGCCTTTTTGCTCCTCGGCCTTCGGGCTGCCACAGCACTCAAGACACCTGAACCGTCCCCTGACTCGGGGCTCCTCCGATGGCTCAGTGATTTTGGCCCTCTCAAAACGGTCTTTTTCCTGAGCATTGGACTCTTCCAGGTCTACCACACCACCAATCTGAAGGAAGGGGCTCTCTTGGTGGATCGCTTGCAAGAGCCGGCAGCCTTCTCGACAACCCGCAGCACCGACATTGCCCATGCCGATTTCGTCCTATCCCTCGCCGACAGATTCAACTTCGGCAACCCTGCCGCACCCCTCCATCGCTCTCGCCTCGCAGATCTGGAGGGAGATCTTCCCGGTGCCCTGGCCTACACCGAAGAGGCTCTCGCTGGATTTCCTCGGTCGGCAGGTCTCACCCACCGCTGGGGTCTGCTCCTCGCCGAGGTAGAAGTCGCCGGGCTCGGATCAGCAGAGGCCTTCGAAAAAGCCGTGGCTCTCGACCCCACCGGTCCCACGGCATGGAGAAGGCACCTGGACCTCTGCCGCGCGCGGGCAAAGACCGAGGACGAGGCTGGCACTCTAGAGGCTCTGGTGTCCGCCCTCCTCATCCGTCCAAGCGAGGTCGGATCTCTCCCTCGGGAAAATGCGGTTCTGTATCCGGCAGGACGTGACTTCATCGGGATCCCCCTCGAGACCCTCTTGAAGGCCATCCAGGCACAACACCAGAGGTTCGAGGACATCGACCCGCCCTACGCCGCCCGCTTCGCCGTGAGAGAGGTGGAGATCCTTCTCTCCCTTGAACTGTACGACGAGGCGAAGGAAGCCGCGCAAGAAGTCCTCAAAGACCAGCCCATCTACCTCGCCACCAAACTGGCCGTCATTGCAGAGGCCTCTGGGAACTTCGAAGAGGCGGCGGGCCACTGGACCCGATCCAACGAAATCCAAGAAGGCATGGGCATGCCCTGGACCTTCGGGAACCGGCTCCATGAAGTCTGTGCCCAGGCCAAGGCCGGCCTCCTTGATCGCGATGATTTTGAAACGAGGGTCAGTGAGATTCTTGAGCAGCCCTACGACGCCGTCTTCGACAATCCCTATCTCAAGAAACTCCTCCAAACCTGGAAGGATCTCGAGGAGGGCGAAAACGCGGCGACCCTCGCTCAAGCCCTCGCCTTCGCAGAGCGGTAGCAAGGGGGTTTTAAAGGCCGGTGATGCTTTCCCGGGCCTGGGCAGCCATCTCCCGCAGTCCCCCCAGACGGAAGAGCCCCTCCCCGGAGAGGGCTCGATCCAAAAGATCCACAGCCAGATCGTCCTTTCCATCCAGATGGGAGGCCACGCCAGCCAGAGCAAGAGCGTCGAGATTCTGAGGGGAAAGGGCCAGGGCGTCTTCTGCTCTTCGCCGGGCGGCCTTGATGAACCCCCCTGCGAGGAGAAGGGAGGCCTGATCAATCTCGGCCAAGGGCACAAAGCACCGCTCCATTCCAAGAACGTCTCCAAGACGCACAGAATCCCAGGCGTCCAGCCCTTCTCCTCTCAAGAAGCGGGCCGTGACGTCGTGATCTTCAAGCCACTCCTCGGAAACCGTGGCTTTTTCCACATAGACCGCGTCTCGTCTGCCTAGATTCACCAGAACCCATGCAGGGTCCTTCAGCAATTGGACCGACAGGGGGCTGGCCGCAGGAATCAGAGCGACGTCATGACTGTACTGAGCAGCGAGGCGGGAGAAACCGAGAGGGTCTTCTCCCGAAAGAGCTGAAAGCGTCTCTTGCAGGTAGGCCGTGGGATAGCCGTGTGTATTTCCGTTGATGGAGGCGATCTGGTCGGGCCACCGGCCCCCGGTAAACGTGCTGCCATAGCGAAAGGCCGTGAACACTGACCGATCGGAGAGTTCCTCAGCAATAAAATCAATGCCTCGATCGGGATAGGCGATGGCAGAGATTCCCGTCCCCCACCGCCGGTCGATCCCGTCGTGGATGCTGGTGGTATCGGTCACCTCCCCGAACAGGACAAGGCCCCCGAGCCCTAAGGCAAGGGCCTGGGCAAAGACTCCCGGCTGACGACGGGCCTTTTGTTTGCGCCGAGCCACCGTTTCCATCCACCCTTCAGCCGCCGCGGCAGCCAGGGGCGCGGCGACGAGGGCAAAGGGCGCCATATTCCGTCGAAGAGACAGGCTCATGAAGGCAAAGAGAACGAGAAGGGCCAGGGGCACTAAACGAGGGGGGCGCAGGACAAGGGTCTGCCGGAGTACCAGCACCATCGAGAGAAACAGGAGAGCGAAGTAAGCCGTGCGATCGAAGGGAGCCTTGGGATCCGGCGCGAAGGTCGGCAGGAACTCTTCAATCGAAGAGGTGTAAAAGTCGTAGTGACCTCGGAGATCGGCCAGGATCCGGAAGGGGTGAAGGGCTCCCTCGACCCCAGCGGGGTTGATCAAGCAGACCAGGCACATCCCTAAGGCCAGACCCAGCCACCGGCGTCCCACCCGAACCGCCAATCCCCCCTCGGCCAACCGAGCCAGGCCTACGGTGGCCACCACCATGGGCCCGAGAATGAAGTAGCCGTGGATGTTCACCCACAGGACCTGGAGGAGAAGGAGGCAGAAGGCTTTTTTGCCATCACGACGAGCAACGGTGACGATCCAGACCGTTGTCGCGAGAAAGATCAGAGAAAGCAGGTCCGGGCGAAAGAGAAAGCGCCCCCTGGCGGCCACGATGGCAAGCAAACCAAAGGGGAGGAGGGTCAAAGGCCCTGCCCCCAGCCCCATTCCGGTGACGGCTAAAATGCCAAAGAGCAGGACAACCCAGATCACCCGCATCACCACCACGCCGTCAGGTCCGATCCCATCGGACAGCCCGTGGGCCAGCACCTGGAAGCCCCATTTGTCATGGACGGCGGGATAGGTGCTATGGATCTCTGACAAGACATTGGTCTGGGGGATCTCTCCCTGAGTCAGGATCCACTCCCCGGTTCGGGTATGGAGACAGATGTCGAGGTTGTGGATCTTGAAGCAGGCAGCAATCGCCGCCACGAAAAGAAGGGCGACGAGCGCCCAAAGGGGCCCTCGAGGCCGTGAGGGCAGACGATCGTGTGAGAGATCCTCCATGAATCCGGATTATGGGCTCGGAGAAGGGCGAATCCCATGGTCGGGACAAGGAAGAAGCAACCGAGCAGGCTTCTGAGGCGCCTCGAAGAGGTTTTGTTTCCTGCTCAGAGGTACAGATCGAGAAGGATCGGTATCCTGCTCGCCCGGAGATCGTTCTATGCGGGTTCATCTGGACAAATATCGAAAAGCAGGGCGCATCGCAGCCGAGGCCCACGCCATGGCCAGAGAGATGGTCCAGCCAGGCATCCGCTACGTGGATGTCCTCGATGCCATCGAGAAGCACATTTTCGATGCAGGGGCCGATCTGGCCTTTCCCGCCCAGGTTTCTGTGAACGAAATCGCCGCCCACGACTGCTGTCCACTGGACGACCCCCGTAGCTTCAACGACGGCGACGTGGTGAAGGTGGACCTCGGTGTCCACGTGGACGGGTGCATCGCGGACACCGCCCGCACGATTGATCTGGGAGATCACCCGGGGTTGCTAATGGCCTCACGCCAGGCCCTGGAAGCCGCCATCGCAAGAGTCGCCCCCGGGGCCGTCATCGCCCAGATCGGCAAGGCCATCCGATCCACGATGGAATCGTTGGGCTTCAAGCCCGTCGCCAATCTCACCGGACACGGCATCGCTCCCTATACGCTTCATACCTCCCCCTCCATTCCCAACGTCCCCACGATCGGAGCGGGAATCCTGAAAGAAGGGATGATGATCTGCATCGAGCCCTTCGCAACAACAGGGAAGGGCCATGTGGAAGAAGAGGGTGAAGCCCAGGTCTTCGGTGCCCGGCGCAAACTGAATCCTCCCAAGTCCGTGCCTGAAGAAATCGCCGAGCAGATCGCGGCT
>JAZALG010000058.1:0-9900 GCA_036229545.1 Planctomycetota bacterium
CTCTTGCACCATTTCGTAAAGGGGAGACATGTCTCGGAGACGTTTGACCGTTGCGATGATGGACGCGGCGGCCTGATCCACTTCTTCTTCCGTCGTGAAACGGCCGACACTGAAACGGATGGAGGAATGGGCGAGTTCGTCGCCAACACCTAAAGCCCGCAAAACATAGGAGGGCTCAAGGCTCGCTGAGGTGCAGGCAGATCCCGAAGAGACGGCAACATCGGGGACGCCCATGATGAGAGATTCACCTTCCACGTAGGCGAAAGACATGTTGGATGTATTGGGAAGCCGGTGTTCCTCGTGGCCGTTAATCTCGATGTGGTCCAACTCAGAGCGCACAGTCTTTTCGAGACGGTCTCGGAGAGATCGGGCGTGGGCCATGTCTCGCTCTAAATTTTCAGAGGCGAGTTGGGCTGCTTTTCCCATGCCGACGATTCCTGCGACGTTGAGCGTTCCTGATCGCATCCCCCGTTCGTGTCCTCCTCCGTGCAGAACGGGAGAGAGGCGCACTCGAGGTTTCCGGCGCCGGGCGTAGAGAACACCCATTCCCTTGGGTCCGTACATCTTGTGGGCTGAGATGCTGGCGATATCGACATTCATCTCGTCCACGTTGAATGGAATTTTCCCGATGCCCTGGGTGGCGTCGGTGTGAAACCAGATTTCTCGTTCCCGACAGAGCGCACCGATTTCACCGATGGGCTGAACGGTGCCGATCTCGTTATTGCCATACATGACGGAGACGAGAATGGTGTCCTCCCGAATGGCCTCAGCGACCTGTTCAGGAGTGACTCGTCCATCAGTGTCGACGGGAAGATAGGTGACGTCCGCCAGTCCTTTGCTTTCAAGGTAATGACAGGGGTCGAGGATGGCCTTGTGTTCGATCGAGGTCGTGATGACGTGACGACCCTTCTTGGCCAGCATTTCGACCGTGCCTTTGATGGCGATGTTGTCAGATTCGGTCGCCCCGCTGGTGAAGATGATCTCTTTGGGGTGAGCGCCGATGAGTTGGGCGATCTGCTCTCTGGCAATGGAAACGGCTTCTTCCGCTTCCCAGCCAAAAGAGTGGCTTCGACTGGCGGCATTACCGTAACTCCCCTGGAGGTAGGGGAGCATTGCCTCGAGGACTTGAGGGTCCAAGGGGGTCGTGGCGTTGTAGTCGAGATAAATGGTGTCGTTCATAGGGAAATCACAGACTGTGGGGTTCCGAGGTGGCTGGGGAGGGGACGGCAGGCAGGTTCTGGGACAGGTCGTTGAGGGAGAGACTGCGGAGATAGTCACAGATCTGTTCGTTGATGGTGTGGAGAGGGCTGTGACAACTACAGACGTCGAGGTAGTCGCAGGTGATGTCGCTTTCAGCTTCCAGGACGCAGTCGGTCAGTTGCACAGGACCGTCGATGGCGCCAACGATGTCGAGCAGGGTGATGTTGCTCGGGGGCTGTGTGAGTCGGTATCCCCCGTGTAATCCCCGTTGGGATTCCAGAAGACCGCTCTTGCAGAAGGTCTTGAGGAGATTTGCAGCGAGGCTCTGGGGCATGTGATAGAGGTCAGCCAATTCACGAGCGCTGACCAATGCGTTTTCATTCCGAGTCCAGTGACTCAGAAGAAGGACGCCGTAGTCGGCCATTTTTGAGAAACGCAGCATGAAATGTCCTGTTGGTGCAGGGTTGAGATGAATCATTCATGCCCCTTAAGGGGCGTCTGGTAAGAATAGCAGCGAATTACTACTCATTTGCTAAGAAAAGAGGATTATTTCACTCCTTTTTTTCGGCAGGACACAGAAGCGCCTTGAGGTCTGGTTTCGAGAACAGGTGAGGCGAGGCGATTTGTTACCAATTGCCCCCTGCCGTTGGGCGAGGTGAATTGCAACAATGCCCGCATCTTTGCTCTCTTGGGGTCAGTCATTTTCTTATGAAACAACAACAGGCATCTCGTAATCCCCACGGCATCCTCTGGGTCGAAGGGGAGTGCATCCGGCCGCAGCATTTCAGCTTCCTCGACTTGGCTGAAGTTCACCGGTATTACCAAGTCCCCGATGTCTCCAAGGTGGACGAACGATATACGGGGCGAGCGGTACGTCTGCGGAAACTCATCGATCTGGTGGGACCGGGAAATGATGCTCGGTGGATCACAGCCGAATCGGAGGACGGAAAGTTTTCAGTGTGCCTGCCGCTCGAAGAGGTCGCGCCCACGGCCTTGGTCATTTACGGCGTGGGAGACAAGGCTCTCGATCGGAGTGAGGGAGGCCCGGCCCGCTACCTCGTTCCCTTTCACCCGGACAACTGTACGGCCGTCAAGGGGCTTGCACGGCTGGTGATCAGCCGCGAGCAGGGGCGTGACACACGGCCAAGCACCAAGGAAGAGCACGTGGAACTACACAGGCAGGAAACTGCCGACTAATCCATTGCCCCACAGATCTTGGGCTGAGTGCGGATCAGGGTAGGGCGCGGTCCCAGGCGTCGTCCGTGAACCCGACGAGGAGCGTTTTGCCAACCCTTGCCGATGGCGCCCGAAGATTTCCCTGGGGGCCGAGGAGAGCAGCGTAAAGATCCTTTTCGATCGGTGGGTCCCGCTTCAGATCCCAATCCAAGATGGACTGGCCTCTGACGGCAACAACGCGATTGGATCTTCGAAGGATCTGTGCAATCTCACGCTTGCCCAACTTGTCTTTGCGAGCGTCGACAACATCTTTCGTGCGCAACTTGCGAGAGGCGATGTATTCATCGGCTTTCGTGCAGGTAGCACAACTGTTGCGGCGGTAGTACCAGTCAATTTTTTTAGCCATGGTTTCCTCGGTTTCCTCACAAAATACGGACGATCCATTTTACCGATCTAAAGCCGTAACAAGAACCTCACATGAAAAGAGAAAGGGGGGAAAAACTGCCCGGGACAGCTTTTTCATAGGGAAGATCGAGCCACTTCAGCAATGAAAGGTAGATCTGACGAAAATCTGTGGTGAGGGGGACATCTCGCTCCGATCCGCCCAGGAGGGAGGGTCTCCCTCCTGAAAGACCGCCACGAACTCCCTGTCCGAGGAGGAGGACCGGGTTTCCGGCGCCATGGTCAGTGCCCCCCGAAGCGTTCTCTGTGATCCGTCTTCCAAACTCAGAGAACACGAAAGTCACAACCCGGTCGGCGATTCCATCGGTTTCCAACTGCGCTTGGAAGCGCGACAGGCCTATTCCAAGAGTGTAGAGGAGATCAGGGTGATCTTGTCCCTGACGGGCATGGGTGTCATAGCCGCCCTGTGTGATGTACAGAATGCGAGGCCCCAGGCCGCTGCTGATGAGTTGTGAAGCCAGACCAAAGGCCCTCCCCAATTCTCCCTGACCGAGAACGAGAGGGCGGGCAGTGATTTTTTCGAGGCGGCGGGCATGTTCGAATGCCGTTTTGGTCGCGGTTGCAATGGAGAGGGGCCGTCCTTTCCGATTGGTCGGATCGGTCGCGGCCTGCTCGAGGAGCGAGCGGGGCCGTCGCGCCATGCCCTTAAGTTGGAGGTCGTTAGCCTGGGCGATTGCAGGGACCTGAACAGGAGCGCCGACGAGGGCCAGGGGAAGATCCCGGTCTCCCACGCGGATGACGGGTAGGTCCGACTGCTCTTGGAGGTGCCCCGTGACTTTGCCGAGCCACCCGGACGTCGGGGCGATATCTTCTGTCGAGGCGGTGTGCCAGATTTCCATGGAACGGAAATGAGACCGGTTCGGATTGGGGTAGCCCACCCCGTTGATGACATGGAGATTTCCTTGGTCCCACACACCTCGAACGGACTTAAAGGCTGGGTGCAATCCGTAATAGTCATCGAGAGGCGCGACCGCTGACGGGGCGACACGCAGGACGGGCCGGGCGGCGTGATACGCGTCATTCCCATAGGGGATAATCGTGTTGAGCCCGTCGTTCCCGCCGGTTTGTTGGACGATGACCAAGATGCGATCCTCGTCGCCTCGCGGTATCAGATGTCGTGCATTCCAGGGGAGGCAGGAGAGAAGGGAGAGGGTGACGGACCCCTTGAGCATCTCCCTCCGTGTTGGGCCGGTGCTGTGTTTTGCTGTGGTCATGCCAGTTGGTACTCCGGAATGCTCATCAGGACATGGGCGATTTCCCGGGGAGTGCCTCCCGCGCGTGCGAGATCGAAACGGACTGAAGACGGCACCTCGTTGTCGAGGAGCAGGTCAATCAGGACGTCGGCGATGGGGCGGTTTTCTGAGGTGAGGGCTGATTCGTTGACCTGAGATCCGAAAGCCCCATCTGGATCGAGAAGATCAGCGGCGAGATTGATGCGTCCAATGAGGGTGGCGGCGTTGATCCAGGAATCACCGCCGTCCCATCCCTTGACGCTGGGGGGGGCATAGAGCGACTGGCCGAGCCGGTCGAGCACGATGGAGAGGGCCCGAGTGTCAAGGCGGATGTCGAGACTGCGGATGGTTCCGGCAGCCAAAGCAATGGGGCTCTTGACGAGGCCCCGACGTGCCTTGGGACCATAGAATTCTCGGCTCTCAAAGAGGAGCCGCAGAAGAGCCAGGGTGTCATAACCGCTCTCAGCGTAACGCGCCCCCAGGACTTCAATCATCGAAGGGGTGGGTTCCTCATGGACGAAGAACCGAAAGAGCCTTGACGCAACCCACTGACCGGCTGCGGGTTGGTCTAGGCAGGCTTCGAGGACGTCATCGCCATTGAGGTTTCCACTGCGACCGAGGATTTCTTTCGTCCCTTCGTCATGCTCCCCGGCGACAAAACGAAAGCGTCCTCCAAATTCGTGCCAGCCGGTGAAGGCCCGGGCGGCTTCGAGGACGTCCCGTTCGGTGTAGTGACTTTCACCGAGTGTGAACAGTTCCATCAGTTCGCGAGCGTAGTTTTCATTGGGGTGAAAGCGCCGATTGGCATTGCCGTCGAGCCAGAGAATCATGGCCGGGTCTCGGGAAATGGCCTGAAGAAGATCTTTGAGGGAACCCGGTCCGAGTTGCCGAAACAAGTCGACCTGGCTCTCTAGCAAACTGATGCGTCCCACCTTGGTGACCGAGGTTGCAAAGTGCCCGTGCCAGAAGAGTGCCAGCATTTCACGGAAGGGGTGGGGATCTCGAATCATCCGTGTCAGCCAGACAGACCGTGAGACTTCGGGATCCTCAAGGCCTGACAGGGCAGTCAAAACGCGGAGGGTGGCTGCAAAATCTCCCGAAGGTGGGGGTGTTTCTGTGAGAGAGATGGATCCTTCTTTCGGCCCCAGGCTTTCAATTCGACGGCGCTCTGTGAGGGAACCGCCAAAACTGGTGCGTCGTAAGAGGTGTCCGGCCTCGGAGGTGCCGAAGGGGCCATCGATATCAGCTTGATAGGGCTCAAGCGCGGTTTCGACAGTGCGGTATCCGGTCATGGAGCGCGCTTGACGTCGAGATGCGTTGTCAGACGCATGACATCCTCTTCAAGTTCAAGAGTGACGGACGCCTTTGTGATCATGTCCAGCAGGCTGAGAAATTCGTCGACTTCCTCGGTTGCGGTTTGCACATCGGTTCCCTTTTCGAGAATCGATTGAGCGATCAGGGCATCCCGATTGTCACGAAAAGCCTGTGTCGCCCGGTCTGCGTCGAGGTCGAGGGAAAGATGTCCCTTGATCGGTGCCCCCTGGCCCTGATTGATGGCGGTGACGAGACGGCGAACCTGTTCTGCAGAGGTCCCCAGGAGAAGCCATCCGTCTCGCACGGCCATGGCCGGGGTGTAGTTGAAGTCGATGCTCCCTTCCGCCATCCCCGTCGCGCTGGCTTCAGGAACGAGGGAGGCGAGGCGGACTTGGGTGCCCTCCTGCATCACGGTTTCGACGAGAAAGGGGGCTTCGCCGGTCTTTGCGCGTTCGGTATTGAGAAATGAAAGGAGGGTCTGGAATGCAATCTGCAGGGTGGGGCCGAAGGTCCTCGCATCGTTGACTTTTGTCACGACACAGAATCCTGGAAGGCGCACGTCGGGCAGGTGAACCTGCTCGTCATAGGTCTGGCGGTCGATGACAACGGCGAGGTCGTAACTCATCTGGCTGAACACATCCTCCGCCACCGACTGGCCCGAGAACATGGTCGTCATGGTCTGATCGAATTTCGCAAGTCGGCCCTGTTGGCCTTCAGGAAGAAGCGTCTCGCGATTACGCCACCAGTCAGCGAGATCTCGCGGGGCATAGAGCACAGCGAGGGTCTCCGGCGAACGAGGCACCCAGAAGGGCTCTCCTTCCCCTTTCCGGGGGAGATAGGCCTGTGGGATATCGCCAACGTCTGCTGTCACGTTGGCGTTGAGGGAAACCGTGTCATCGGCCCAGGTGATGGTGCCGGTCATCCGTCCGTCAAGAAACGGCACCAGGGCGTGAAAGGTCAGGTCGATGAGAGGCCCCGAGCGTCGTTGAAGGGTCGAAAGTCCGCCCCCGCTACCACGAAGAGAGTGCAGATCGACATCGAAGGAGAGGGAATGGGCCTCGCCGGTCGTGAGAGGCGGCTGGCGCACCTGGTCCAAGAGACGATCAATCGCTTCCGCGACGATTTCTTCGTGAGTGCCTGCGACCAGGTGGTTTCCAACGTGGGCAACGAGAACTTCGTTGTCCACGATGGCGTACGGCGTTCCCCGATAACTGTCTCGCTCAACATGACGCCCTGAACTGGACAAAATTCGCAGCGTCGCCTCCAACGCATCGCTGACGAGTCGATGGTCTGAATTCCAGGTGCGGATCAGGAAGTGCGTGTCCCATGGAGTGGGGATGTCCCTGAGCCTTTGGTTCGTGGGGCGGGTGCGGTACGTCTCGAAGATGAGGGGACCACCGAGAAGAGTTTCTGCGATGACATCAAGGTCGATGCCCGAGGCTGCCATGAGGCCCAGGCGAAGCATTTCTAGATCTTCGGAATCCTCAAGAAGCGGGCGAATCGGGTGACCCAAAGGGCTTGCCCAGGCATCCTTGCCAGAGGAAACTTCGATGCGCGCAACGAGATGCTTTGGAACCGGAGGGACCTCAGTCACTCCTGGGTGGACCAAAGAGGTGGTCAGGATCAGGACTGAAAGCATGGATGATTTCCCGGTTCCTCTTGAATAGACGCGAACGGCACCCTTGTTACGTCAGTTCTTATCTTAGCGATGGTTCAAAAATGCTGTGCCAGCCTAGTCTGATCAATCATTCCTGAAGAGGATGGTTTTTTTGCTCGCAAGGGCAGATTCGAGCGTTTGTCGCATTCCCAATTTCTTCATCGCTTGCGTCTCATCATTGCCCTCGATAGCCAGGAGGCGTTGTTCCTCGACAAGAGCGATGGCATGGGGCAAATCACCCTCTTCCATGGCGATGGCGTATTGGGTCTCAAGAACGCTTTTGACTGTCCCTTGATCTCGAAGGCTTCGTCCGAGATGGAGGGCTTCGGAGAGATCGGCCTGTGCTCGGAACACCAATCCGTGAGTGAATCGCAATTGTCCCATGCGACGCCGGACGCGAGCCTGGGTGAGCACGTCTCCACCGAGGCGAGCGATGTTGTATGCCTGCTGGAGAGGCGTCAGAGCAGAGAGATTGCCGGTGTTTCCTGGTCCGAGCATGAACTGCTGATCTGCCTTTCTGATGAGATCCTGTGAGTGGGCGTACAACTCCCGCTCCGCTTCATCCCAGTCGAGGATCTTTTCGACCCATGAGACGAAGCGAGTATCCCCGAGGGCACGGTCCGTCAGTTGGGCTGTCGACAGGGCTTTGGCGGAAAGAGCGTCTACCGTCTCGTGATCTCCTGGGGTCATGGCGTCTTTTTTGGCCAGGATTTTTTGGCGCCGCTGACAACTGTCCCAGATCCACTCAAGGGTCTCCCATTGGAACGCCCTGATTTCGTCGAGAAGCCGTCCTTCGACGTCGGCCGACCAGAGAGCGTCGAGCCGGTGTCGGAACTCTTGAGGGGGAAGGCGGGGGTCCGTTGTTTTGAGACGAGGGTCGGAGGCGGACCGCGGATCGGAGATATCCCGTGGGTCGTGGGTCGCTCGAGGATCGTCGGGAGCGTAGGTGGGCGTCTCTCCTTGTTGGCTGAAAGCCGGGGAGAGGCCGAGGACAGACATGACGAAACAAACCCGTGCTGCGAGGGAAGCATGTCTCATCGCGAGACCTTTGTCGGGCTCTGGCTGGGGGGTGTCGGCGCGCCGGTAAGTTTTCCCGAGCGAAAACCATCTGTGTCGACTTCGAAACGAACAAACCCCGCGTCTTGTACGACTCCCTGGAGAGCAGTCTGTTGCGTCAACTCAAGAAGACGAGGGATCGATTCGGAGTCGACCTCGATGCGTACGACCTCACCGAAATGACGAGCCCGGACATCTCTGAAACCTGCGGATCGAAGCCATGATTCGACGTGGTCCACGGCCGCGAGGCGCTCGGTGGTAACGGACGTGCCATGAGGCAGTCGAGAGGCGAGGCAGGGGAGAGCTGGTTTATCCCAATTGGGGAGGCCGAGCTCTTTTGCCAGGGCGCGGATCTGTTTTTTGCCGAGTCCCGTTTCGAGGAGTGGGGAACGGACACCCGCTTCTCGTGCCGCGGTCATCCCCGGCCGCCAGTCGTTGGCGTCATCGGCGTTCGTTCCGTCAAAAATGGACTCATATCCTTCGTCTTCGGCGATGCGCTGGCAGTGGAAATAGAGTTCGGTTTTACAGTGGTAGCACCGGTCGTCCCCGTTGGCCACATAGGCGGGATTTTCCATCTCCTGGGTGTATGCGTGGCGGATGCGACAGCCCAGAGCGCCGGCGACGTCCGAAGCTTTGCGGGCTTCGGTGGGAGAGAGAGAGGGAGACAGGCCGGTGACCGCGACGATCTGATCTCCCAGCACCTCTTGGGCTGCCTTGAGCACCAGGGTGGAATCGACACCCCCAGAAAAGGCGACGATCGCTGAGGATCCGGTGGACTGGATGTGAGAGCGTAGAGCCCTCCAGTCTTCGGCGCACTGGGTCACGAATGGGCCTTATCGGCAAGGGTTGAGGCTGCGGCAATGGCGGCGGCAAGGACATCTTTGACCGGAACGCCCAGGGCCTCGGCCTGCGTGGCGCAATCTTCATACTCGGGAGAGGCGTTATAGGTCTCCCCTCCCAGGACGCCGATTTTGACCCGCACTTCTCCATAGGGAGTGTTTACGGTTTCAAAGCGCCGGTCTAATTCAGTTCGCCGGACGTCCCATGAGCGGACCCCGAGGGTGGTCGTTTCTCGAAGTAGGAGGCCGGTCAAGACGCCTTCGAGTTCGGGGCGGGCGACGACGGATAGCAGGGTTCCCGGGCGTTGTTTCTTCATTTGCTGGGGAATGGTGACCACATCGAGGGCGCCGGCAGCGAAGAGATGGGCTGCAACCTGCCCGTAAATTCTTGGATCCATGTCGTCGATGGACGCTTCGATGACCACCGCATTTCCTCGGAGGTGTTCTTCTTCTTCAAGAGCCAATTCACCGAGCAGCACGCGGAGGACATTGGGCCGATTCGGAAGGGTCGCAGAACCATGTCCCATTCCAGAACTTTTAAGAACCTGGGTGGGGGAAAGGCCCCCGCTCTTCGAACAGAGCGTGGAGAGAATGGCCGCTCCGGTAGGCGTGACGGTTTCAATGTCTCCTTCAATGGCGTGGAGCGTAAAGCCTTCAAGGAGGCGGGCTGTGGCTGGTGCGGGAAGTGGAAGAATTCCGTGTTCGGTTTGGACGGTTCCCTGGCAGATGGGGACATCGCTGCAGGAGAACGATGTGGCTTCAAGGAGACACAGCGCGAGGGATGTCATCGTGACGTCCAGAATGGAGTCGAGGGCGCCCACTTCATGAAAGTGCACCTCGTCGATAGCGCAGTTGTGGACCGCGGCTTCCGCTCGTGCGAGGGCTTCGAAGATGGAAAGAGCCCTGTCGATGGCGTCTTGGGGGAGGGTTGAGTCTGTGAAGATCTTGGCGATCTGCGGCCAGT
>JAZALG010000059.1:0-10678 GCA_036229545.1 Planctomycetota bacterium
TTCCGCGTGATGCGTTGAGATAGGAAACATTGGTGAGGGGGGTGCCCAATTCGCAGACAACAAGATGGTCGCGCAGATCTGGAACGACGACTTCGATCATCTGAAGCATTCGCTCGGTCAAATTCGATTTGAACGCGTCGTACGCAGTCGGACGCTCTCCGGTCTCGCTTTTTTCCCAGCGCTCAAAGGGTGTGTAGGACACGAAGATAAAGGCCTCCATGGTGTGGAGACCATCCTTCATTTTGCTGGGGTCTTTCTTGGTGGTGACGGTCAGAAAGGCTCCGGGACACTGCCCGTTGCCCTCGATGACATCCTGCTCGGCGAAGCGGTATGTCGCATCAACGCGGGGGTCATTGAGAATCCAGTAATTCCCAGAGTCCAGCCCGAGCGCATCAACATCGATGTCGGTGGCAATGTAGAGGCTGAGCGCACTCACGGAGTGCTCAAGTTTGGCGATTCTGGAGGCGAGCCGATTCGACAGGTCCTGTTTCTCAAGCAGTTGGTTGTAGGTCACCCAGGCGTCAGCATTGGACAGGATGGTTTTTGCTCGGAGTTCTTCCCCGCCCTCTAAGCGGACGCCGACGGCTTGACGGTGATTGCCCTTCCCTTCAAGGAGGATCTGGTCCACACGCGTCCTGACACGAATTTCACCACCATTTTTTTTCAGGCGCGCGATGAGTGCTTTAGGGATTGCACCCCCGCCTCCCCTGGGATACCACGCGCCCTCCCAGTAGTGCGCATCGATGGCGACGTGCTGCGCGAAAGGGACTCTTGCCGGGGAAAGGCCATGATCACCAGACCGTGCTTCGAGGATTGCCTTGAGTTTGATGTCTGTTACGAACCGATCGATGACAGACGAAGCGGACCTCATTCCCGAGAAGACGATTGCCGGTTCACTGAGGAGGAGTTTGAGTCCGTCCAAGGGGCCTCTAAGGCTGGCCGCTTGTTCGAGCCCGCGGTTGATCTTCACCATGAGTTCAAAATAGCGCTCGATTCCTCTGCGCTCTTTTGGGAACCGCTCGACTAAGCGTTGGATGTAGTTTTCTCGGCCGCGGGGAATGTCGAAGGTTTCGTCTTCGAAGACGATGTGGTCATAGCCGTCGGAGTTGAGTTCACAGAATTCGAGTTTTGAGCCGACTCCCAGCCCTTCGAATAATCGACGAGACAGCCCTCCTTCCTGCATCTGACCGATGTAGTGCACACCAGGGCTGAATCGATGCCCCTCAAGCGCGAAGGTGTGAGTCCACCCGCCAGGGAGATAGTGCTGTTCTAAGACAAGCACTCGCTTTCCGAGATTGGACAGCGCGACGGCGGCACCAAGGCCTCCTGCGCCTGAACCAATAACAATGGCATCCCAGTCGGTCATCGTGTGCTCGCGGGGGCGTTGTGATGCAGCATGATGGCTTACTCGGGGTTTGAGAGTGTGATCTCTGCTCACGAAAAGTGGCCTTCCAGGTGTGATTTTCGGCCACAGAGAGGGGGGAGAGGGCAAAACGGAGCCGGTCCAGCCCAGGAAGACCAAAAATAGGATTCAGGAGATGCCCCCCTGTTAGCCGATGGGATGAGGGTATGTGTCAGTCCTCCGACTACTTCTCCGTCATAAAAGGAAAAGGGGTCGTCAGGGGCTGACCGCAACCTTCTTGGAAGGTTGTATCGACTTCCCCTTTGCTCTGTTGCTCATGCTTACAACCACAACCGCTGTTCGTCGTCTTCTTGATCTTCTAGGGGCCATTCTTGGCATCGGGATTCTTCTCCCCCTGATGCCTTGGATTGTCCTTGCCCTTCTTTTTGAAAATGCGGGCCCCATCTTGGTGCGGTTGCCCCGCGTCGGTGCCGTGGGCCGGTCGGCCCGATTTCGCCAGTTTCGTTTTCGCGTTACTGGGATTCGAGGGCGCTGGCTTGGTTGCCCCACTCCAGTAGGGAAAGCGCTCCCGCGGCTTCGCCTGGACGGGATGCCACAACTGCTGAATGTGTTGTTGGGTCAAATGAGCCTTGTTGGGCCAAGGGCCATTGAGCCCTCACGCATGACGAATCTTCTGGAAAACGCGTCGCCTGGCGTGGCTCGCTTGCTTGCGATGCCTCATGTCCGCCCCGGCGTTTTCGGTCCTGCACAGCGTAGACCTCGTCGCTGTGATTCATTGCATGAGGTCTTGTGCGATCGCGTTCTCTTTGACCTCCCTCGAGCTGGTCGTTGGTCTGACCGGGGTCTCGGGCGTGACTCAAAAGCCAATCTCGCCGATGAAGTCTCTGGGATCTTCCAGGATCTGCGAGCCTTTCTTTCCCATGTGACTCGCCGTGATCCCATTGGGAATGAAGCCATTCGGCTTGAATTGCCCCATCACTTCGATCACCTGAAGATGAAGCCATCGGATTTGGCTTCTGCCTCTCCCGATGGACTTGGAGCGGAGGCTCAACAGACAAGCACAGGATACCGAGCATGGTGGTATCCACGTCGAGCTGGACGTCTCGATGTCCCCGAACGTGGTCGCTTTGACATGGAACTTCTGCGGGTGGCTGCTGATGAAGTCAGGCCCCTCGGCGAGGGCGGCGTGGAGGTCGTGCGTTACCTGGGAAGCGAATCAGAGAAAGAAAATGAATCTCCGTTTAACAAGTCCTCCGACACGGTTGTGGTGGAGTTTCCGTCAGGGCTCCATGAAGTCGACGGGGTTGCTCACCACCTGCAGCCTCTCTGGCAGGAATTAGCGCATCGAACGGGAAATCAGCATCTGGCTGGTGACCTGAGTATTCTTTTCCTTCAATCCACGGCAGTGGCTGCCGATATGTCTCCGACCGGGCGTGAACGGATTCACGTTGAAGTCGCCATTTCTGCAGATGCTGTGGCTTTACAGGCGAGTTGGAGCGGCGCTCCGATGGGCCGAGATTTGTCCGATTCGGGCATCAGGCGGCAGCCAGAAGGAGTTCTGCCGACAATCTAGTTGGCTGTCCTTGACCTTGAAGTTTGCTTCGAGGCAACACAGAGGGGCACAATTCGGCCATGCCAACTCTCGATTCCCAGTTCGACCCCAAATCCAAGTCGGCAAAAGCCTCTCGGAATGTCTATCGCAAGGCTTTGGAGCAATACGCCCTTGAAGAGGCTGCGATTTGTGAAGGCGGAGGTGAGGCGGCCATCGCCCGACACCACAAGAAGGGCAGACTCACAGCCCGAGAGCGAATCGCCAAACTTGTTGACGGGAAGACGCAGTTCTTCGAGTTAGGGATCTTTGCCGCTCACGAGATGTACGAAGAGTGGGGTGGAGTTCCTGCGGCCGGTGTGGTGTGCGGTGTCGGAACGGTCGAAGGCAGACGATTCATGATCATTGCCAACGACGCTACGGTGAAGGCGGGAGCGTTCTTTCCGATGACGGCGAAGAAGGTCATTCGTTGTCAGAAGATCGCTCTTGAGAACCGCCTGCCCCTGATCTACCTCGTTGATAGCGCCGGCGTCTTTCTCCCGCTTCAGGACGAAGTTTTTCCCGACGAGGATGATTTCGGCAGGGTGTTCCGCCATAACGCGGTCCTGTCAGCAGAAGGGGTTCCTCAGATTGCGGCGATCATGGGCAGTTGCGTCGCCGGGGGGGCCTACCTGCCCGTGATGTGTGACACGCTCCTGATGACGAAAGGATCGGGTTTGTTCTTGGCAGGCCCCGCGCTCGTGAAGGCCGCCATTGGGCAAGACTCTGACCCGGAAGAGTTGGGTGGGTCGTCGATGCACCATGAGATTAGTGGGAGCGTCGATTTTGAGGAGAAAAACGACCCGGCCTGCCTGAAACGATTGCGAACAATTGTGGGAGGAATGGCGGCTCGACCCCAGGGGCCTTTTGATCGCAAGAAGGCTCGAAAGCCGAAGCTCGACGCTGGCGACCTCCCGGGCCTTGTCTCCATGGATGCCCGAAAGACTTACGACATTCATGAGGTCATCGGTCGCATCGTTGATGGTTCGAGTTTCGAAGAATATCGATCAGAGTTTGGCAAGACCGTTGTCTGCGGCTGGGCTCGGATCGGTGGCTTCTCGGTTGGGTTGGTGGCAAACCAAAAGGAAAACGTCATCAACTCTAGGAAGGGCGTGGAGTTTGGCAGCGTTATCTATACCGAGAGTGCCAACAAGGCTGCGCGTTTCATCATGGACTGCAACCAGAAGGGCATTCCTCTGATTTTTCTCCACGATGTGAACGGCTTCATGGTCGGGAAGGAGGCGGAGGAGTCCGGCATCATCCGGGCCGGGGCGAAGATGGTAAATGCCGTGAGCAATTCGGTTGTTCCCAAAATTTCAGTGATCATGGGAGGTTCTTTTGGTGCGGGGCATTACGCGATGTGCGGAAAGGCCTACGACCCACGCTTTATTTTCGCATGGCCTTCTGCTCGCTATTCGGTGATGAGCGGAGATGCCGCCGCGAAAACTCTCGCTGACATCCAGGTCTCACAACTCGAAAAACAAGGGAAGACGGTGGACGAGAAGGAACGAGAGAAGTTGGTCAAGGACATCCGCCGCCGGTATACAAAAGCCCTGGACCCTCGTTACGGCGCTGGACGGCTGTGGGTTGACGCAATCATCCCTCCGCAAGAAACTCGAGAATGGTTGGTGATGGCACTAGAGACCGCCGCACACGACGATCGAAAAAGAGAGTTTCGCACCGGAGTGTTGCAGACCTGAAGAGGTGTGCCGGTTCCGCGCTATGCCGGGGAAGCGCTGGCTTGAATCGCAGTGATGCAGGCGACATCAACGATGTCGCGAGTGCTACAGCCTCGGGAGAGGTCATTGGCCGGGCGATTGAGTCCTTGGAGCACCGGACCGAGAGCCGTGGCACCACCAAGACGTTGGCAGAGCTTATAGGCTGCGTTGCCGGCATCGAGGTTTGGGAAGACGAGGACGTTTGCCCGGCCTTCGAGGGGACTTTGAGGGGCTTTGCGCATGGCAACGTCTGGAACGACGGCAGCGTCGACTTGTAGTTCGCCGTCGATGAGGAGCCCCGGTTCGAGCTGCTTGACTCGATTGGTCGCAGCGATGACGCGGTCCACATCAGGGTGGCTCGCAGATCCCTTGGTCGAAAAAGAAAGGAGGGCGACTCGAGGTTCTTCTTCGAGGAAGAGTTTGGCGGACTGCGCACTTGAGATCGCAATCTGAGCCAACTCCTCTTCATCGGGCCGAGGCAGGACGCCGCAGTCGGCAAAGACCAGAGTCTGTCCATCAGGGAATGCCATGAGAAAGAAACTTGAGACGGTCTCTTTCGCACCAATTCCCGTGAGCGCGGCCCGGACCGTCTGGGCTGTTGTTGCCACAGCGCCTCCGACAAAGCCATCCGCGTCACCTCCATCGACCATGAGGGCTGCGGTGAGCAAAGCATCAGAGGACACAGCTTCGTGCGCCTCCTCCTTCGTCATGCCTTTGTGTTGCCGGCGTTCGTAGAGGCGATCCCCATAGCGGTGTCTCTCCTGAGGGGGAGGCGGGGAGACAGGATCAACGAGTCCTTTAGAGGAGAGGATTTCAACGGCATCAGCGACCCGGGGGTCATCGATCTCTGGCAGGCAGATGCGTTGGATGGATGAGGCTGCCCGGCGACGGAGAGTCTCAAGAACGGAGGCAGTCAACGAGGAGACTCCGGATCGTGAGGAAGGAGGGCGGTGTCGACCTCAATCGTTGCGGCAAGAAGGTACTGGGCATACGTTTTGCCTTGGGCATCGAGAAGCAGGGAAAGAGTGCCCCCTCCTCCGAGGCTTTCGTGGAGGAGAAAATTAAGGGCGAGCAAGTTGGGGACTTCGAATCGCTCGACATCACCCTGGCAAAGCCCACCAAATCGCTCCTTGATGAAGGAGGGGGTGAGGATGTCGAGCATCCATGAATAGATCGCCGGATTTCGAGCAAGCACGCCAATGTTGGCGGTGTCGCCCTTGTCTCCGGATCGGGCCAGGCAGAGGCTGGAGAGAGGGACGATCACAGTATTTCCAGTGCTGGGCGAGGCACTCTGCTCGACGGATGGCGGGACGAAGGGGGGGGGCTCACCTTCCTCCGGGAGGCTCGTTGCAATGTCGTGCTCCTCTCCTTTGTAGTTGACCTTAATCGAGACCTTTTCCCTGGAGATGAGAGCGGGCCAATAACCGACGACCCCCGAGACTCGAGGGCGCCCCTGGTCTGCGAGATAGGTAATGCCAGGGACGGTGGAAAGAACCTTGGGGACGACCTGGGGCGCAAAGATCTTGGAAATCTTTGCTTCATCTCCATCCCGGACAGCGAACTGGAGCAAGATTTCACCGGCTTCGCCTTCGGTGACGGGGGGGTGACAGGCGTCGAGGCCGATGTATTGCGTCAAGGCGGCGTCAAAGGCGTCTTCCCCTCCAACAGAAGACCAGAAGACCTCTGAAACCTTGCGCGCTTTCACTTCGGCGTCAGGGCCTGAGATGAGCAGCCGTCCGAAGGCTCGATAACCCTGGGAAAAACTGATCGACACTTTCAGTTTTTCCGGAGCGGGAAATCCACGGATCCCTGAAACTGAGACTCTGTCGGGCCCCTCCTGTTCGAGGCAGATTGAATCAAAGCGAGCGACACAGTCAGGGGCCACATAGTCGGGCGCTCCCATTTCGTAGAGAAGTTGCTCGCTTACCGTATGGACGTTTACGAGCCCTCCGGTGCCGGGGTGCTTTGTCACAGTGAAGGAGCCGTCTTCGCGGGCTTCGACGAGCGGGTAACCCATGTTTTCGAAGGATGGGACGGTTTGCCAATCCGTAAAGTTGCCACCGGTGCTTTGGGTGCCGCATTCGATGATGTGGCCGGCCACGATGCCTGCAGCGAGGCGGTCCCAGTCATTTTCTTCCCAGCCGAAGGAGTGGATCATGGGTGCCAGGGTGACAGCCGTGTCGGTGACCCGGCCGGTAATCACAATGTTGGCGCCAAGATCGAGAGCCTTGGCGATGGGAGCGGCGCCTAGGTAGACATTTGCACTCAGGACATTCTCTTGAACTTCTGTCAGGGGCCTTCCTGTTTCCATGTGTTCGAGGGCTTCGCCACTTCCGGTTAAGTCACTCAGGGCGTGGAAAACGTCATCTCCTGTCACGACAGCAACGGAAACTTTTTGAGCAAGCCCTAACTCCTCCGCCAACTGTTCTACGGCTGCCTTGCACGCCATCGGATTGACACCGCCGGCGTTGCTGATGACGCGGATATTTTTTTCCACGCAGGCCGGGAGGACATCTTGGAGTTGGGAAAGAAAGTCCACGGCATACCCGGCGTCTGCCCGTTTTGTCTTTTGCTTCTGGAGGATGGCCATAGTGACTTCGGCCAGATAGTCCATGACCAAGAAGTCAATCGGACCTCCTTCGACCTGCCTGCGAGCTGCTGTGGGGTCGTCTCCCCAGAAGCCGCCGCAGTTGGCAATGGTGATATGGGAAGGAGGGGGCATAGGTTCTCTCAGGGGCGAGGAGCATTCTACGGACCGAAAGGGCTCGCTCCCCCCTTTCCGTGATGTTTCCTGAGGGCGGGAGTACTAGTGAAGACCCATTAGGACGCAAGAGAATCCCTCTGCGACGCTCACATCCTGACTTGACGGTCTCTTGGAAGAAATAGAGGCTGAAGTTTGCCCGCTATACTGGACGATGCATTCTGGTGGCGTCGTTTTCCGGTGTCCCCCACCTTTTCCCCATACAAACAGTGGTTTGATGAAAGTTCTACTCATCTATCCTCCCGATCGGACCCTTCCCACGATCCCCTTTTCCAGCCTTGCAGTTCTCCAGGGTTGTCTGAGGGCGGCTGGCCATGAGACGAAGATCCGTGACCTCAATGTGGAGGTGTTCGATCAACTGGTGAAGACCGAACGGCTTCGGCATTACGCTGAATTGGTTCAGGGCTGGTTTGCCGAGTTGGACAGCAAGCCCCATCTGTCAGCCGAGGAGTTCGACCGCTACCGCTTTCTCGCGCCGATCGCGGGGATTCCGCCCGAGTTGCTCGAAGAGGCAGAAGATGCCGTGTCGTTTATGCGCGATCCGGAGCGATTCTATGACTCGGAGAACTTCAACAAGGCCTTCGACACGCTCTCCTCCATGATTCGGTTCCTCTTTGCTGCGAGCCCGCTTCATGAGGCCGAGTCGGCGACCTTTGTCCGAGATAATCTCGACACCCTTGAGACATTTGGCGGGGACCCAGTGGATGAGGCCTACAGTCTCATCCTTGATTCAGTGGTGGAGGAAAAGCCCGACGCTGTGTGCATCACCATGCCCTTCACGTTCCAGTTTTTTGAAGGATTGCGGTTCGCGCGGCGCTTTAAAGAACGCCTGCCGGACGTCCCGATTGCCATCGGCGGCTGCACGATCAATGACTACAAAGACAATGTCTTCTGCGAGCCCGATCTGTTCGATGTCATTGATTTTGGTCTGCCCGGTGAAGGAGAGGACGCGGTGGTTGAGTTGATGGAGCACATTGCTGGTCAGCGCACCATCGAAGAGGTGCACAATGCTGTGTGGCGCGATGAGGCTGGGAAGATTCAAAAGAGCCCTCTCCCGCCGAGTTATCCCGATTTGGATGCAGCCCCTCCTCCGGATTTTGAGGACATTCCATTTGAGAAGTATCTCGTCCCCGAAGGCATCGCGAACCTGCAGACATCGCGCGGGTGTTATTACGGGAAATGCACCTTCTGCGGGGATTCATTCCGCAGAAATTTCAGGATGCGGAACCCCGCCCTCGTCTACGAGGACATCAAAGGGATTCACGAGAAGGTCGGCGTGCGGTTTTTTCTCTTCTGGGACAGCCTCGCTCCCCCCAAGACTCTTCGCACCGTGGCGGAGGGGATAGAAAGGGACAAACTGCCGATCTACTGGTTTGCCGAGACGAAGTTTGAAAGGCCCTATGTGGACAAGCAGTTGATCGAGACGCTTTATTCAGGAGGGGGGCGCTTTTTGCAGTTCGGCTTTGAGTCGGGCAGTCAGCGGGTCCTCGACCTCATCGATAAGGGCAATGACCTCGCTCGGGTGGACACCATTCTGGAAAACATGAATGACGTGGGCCTGAAGGCCGGCGTGAGTTGGTTCATTGGGTTTCCGGGAGAAACTCCCGAGGAAGCCAATACGACCTACGACTTTGTCCAAAGCCGGAGGGACCGCATTGCCATTTCGGTTTATGCCGGAACGTTCATGCTGGGTGCGGATACTCTCGTTTTTGCGGACCCTGATCGATACGGGATCGAGATCTTTCGCAGCGAGAACGGGGGCTGGGACTATCGCTATAGCGACGGACGCCCTTACTTTGACAGAACTGCTTTAGACGAAGGGTTTAGAGCTCGGTCGGACCTCCCACTCCTTTGCCACGGCGCCTACCTGCTCTACGCCACATTCAAAGAAGAATTGCTGGAGGAGATTACTGGACTGGGCCGATTTGGCCCGATCGCACGGGAGATGATCGAAGATCAGTCCACGATCCTGAAAAAGACCGCCGACTTTGTGGTGAAGCAGTACAACTTCGATGCAACGAAAGTCGGTCCGAGCGAAAAGGGGGCTCCTGTCGAACGTGATCCGGTCGAGGTCATGTTCCTTTTGAAGAACGGGCAGACATATCGCCTCGACGCGTTGGACAAGACAATCATGTCTTTGGTCGACGGGCATCGTTCGATTCAGCAGATCCTCGAAGCGATCGACACCGAGGATCAAGGACTCGCAGCTGAAAAAATTGAGCAGATGATTAATCGAGCCATGGCGGTCGCTCCGCGAGATTCGGCCATGGCGATAGTCTCGGGGTAGGCAGCGACGTTTTTGCGATCTCGTCCCTTACAGAGGAACTGGGGCCCGACCTTCTCCAAGTCACGGGAGATTTTGTAGGCGGAGCGTGCCTTAAAGGGCTTCCCGTGAGGAATATCCCTCGTCGACGTGGTGCCAGGCTTCAAATGCTGCCTCGCCACGCTTCCAGCAGAGGTGGACGAGAATGTTTTCTCTGACGTGGTAGAGGTCGATGAGGCCCATTTCTAAATCCTTGACCTGGGCCCCCTTTTCACCCAACTCTGTGATGACACCTTGGAAGTCTTCCTCCAGTGACCGCATGGCCTCAAGAAGGGATTGCCCTTCCTGGTAGTCGGGGCAGTCATCCTTCGCGACAGACCGCCCCCAGATCATCTCCAAGGCGGTCAACTTGATCTTGGCTTCCCGTATTTCGTTGCGAAGGCCATCCATCTTCTCGAAAGCGGCTTCGAGTTTCGGAATGAAGGCATTGGCCTCATCCACAGTGAAGACACGGGGCCCGGGCAAGGTGTTTTTCTCCGTCGAGATCGGTGTTGGTCATACCTCACCAGGGATGCCCTGTCGACAGGATGTTGAGGTGGGTCCGTCAGGGCCCGATGGCAATTTCGATGCCTGTCGTGGCGGAAATGCCCGTGGTGGAGAAGGGGTGAAAGTACACGACCTGGGCAAAATAGGTTCCCACGATGATCGGGTCTGTTGGGAGGGGTGTGAACAGGCTCGTCGTTCCGTCAGGCAAGAGAAGGCCCGGGAAGAGGGTGGCGTTGAAGAGAATGTCAATATCTAGGTGGAGGGTGGTTTTCCCGGGGACATAGAGAGGGCCGTCTCCAAAAGAGAAAGCGAACCAGGAGGGCTGAAGGGCCATGGCAGAACCCAGATCCCAGTCAAGGGCCAGGGAGCCCCCTGGGACCAAGTTGCCTCCGGCCCACATGGTGGGAGAATCGATGCGCTCCCGAAGAAGGAGAGCCTC
>JAZALG010000060.1:0-5783 GCA_036229545.1 Planctomycetota bacterium
GAAGGGAAAGGCGATCAGGGTGCCACCCTTGAAAGACACTCCTGTTCCAGCCGGACCCAGGCCCACGAAGACCATGGCCGGGGCACTCGGAGCCGCGTTGCTCAGGGTCAGGGTGTTGTTCGTCCCCACAGCGCCCGTACCGGACCCCATAAGGAACGGGTCACCGTTCACGCCAGGAAGGGCGAAGCCCAGGTCGATCCAGGGCCCGCCGCCGCCGCCGACGATCTCCACCGAGGAGTTGCCGCATCCATCCGAAGCGGTCCAAGTGATGGAAACACTCGAAGTCGCCGCGGTCGTGTTCATTGTCGCACGGAACAAGCCACCGCCCATGTGGGAAGCGCTCCCTCCGCCGGAACCACCGGAGTCCGTCGAATAGGTGTAACTCACCGTCGCGTTGGTGTGCCCGTCTTCGCTGACAGCATCCTGGATATGCACGTGAGCGGTCATCACAGGACCGGTCACTGGCGGATCTTCAACGTTTAGGAAGGTCGGGGCGATAGTGTCCACCGGCCCGCTGTTCACATAAACCTTGTTGGTGTAGTTACCCGATTCACCCTGCCCTGTAACGAAGTCGTACCGGCAGTCACCGTTGATGTCGCCAATGGCGAGGTCGAGAGTGGAATCCGTAATCGTCTGGATCGAGGAGTTCACGCTGGTGTAACTCCCGCCTCCGTTGTTGCGATACAGCCGCTCACCGAGGCTGCCTAAAGAACCGATGAGGATGTCCAGGTCACCGTCGTTGTCGTAATCAATCATGGCCATTTCGTTGTCATCCTGGCCGTTCGGTGAAGGCAACGTGGACTCGGGCATTGCGGCCCCCGGTCCAACATTCCGACCGATTCCCTCGCTCGTTCCAGAAATAGACTGGACGGCCGCATCAAAGTCGCTATCCCCGTCTAGGTCGCCCCACTCGATCTCGTAGGTACTTCCGGTCCCCAGGCCATTCATGGCCGAGTCGACGGAGAAATTGCCGTTGCCGTCGTTCAGGTAAAGGCGGCCTCTCTTGCCCGAAGATCCCTTGCCCGAAAGGGCCATATCCACGTCAAAGTCACCGTCGAAATCGAAGAAAGTGATGTCCTGACAATTAAACAGGTCGCTCGGCATCTGGCTCGACGTTACGTCGGTAAAGAAACCCGCGCCGTTGTTCGTGAGGAGACGAGCCTGGGACTGCTGCCCACCGAAGGTTCCCCCATCACTCAGAGCCAGATCCAAATCTCCGTCGTCATCCACATCGCCGGCCACGACTGAAAAGGACCTCAGGGACAATGCGGGAAGACGCGCAGCCGATTCATCCGAAAAGACACCCGATCCATTGTTGATCAGCATCTTCGGGGTAAACCCAGCGGAGCCCGAGGCATAGGCGAGATCCAGGTCACCGTCTCCATCAAAGTCCTCTGCGATCACCATCTTCGCGTTGAAGTTCGACACATTCAGTTGGCTGTTCATCGGGGTGAACTGCCCATTACCGTCATTGAGATAAAGTCGTTGAGCCTGCGCTCCTTGCGTTCCAGACCCTCCATAACTGCTTCCATTAGCAAAAAGGAGATCGAGGTCCCCGTCCCCATCAACGTCGGCAAGTTCGACACCGTCGGTCCATGGCCCCCCTGTCTGCAGGGCTCCATTATCACGAGTGAACTGCTGGGAGAATGTCCAGGGGGCGAAAGTCAGTACTGAAAGGGCGAGAAAACAGATCGTCCGGCGCATGGGAGTTGCTCCACGGTGCAGGTGACAGGAGAGGAAAACCCCTTGAGAAGCGGAAAGTGAAATCCACAAACGTGGCCTTCATCCTCCACCCCGGGGGAATACATAGACTCCCTTTAGTATTTCACATCTCCTGAATCCGGCAAGCCCCAGAGCGCAACTCGCGCCCCTTCTCTGTCCAAAAAAAATGGGCTCAGTCGATGCGCAAAACCTGAAACCGCTCTACAGGGCTCCCAGAGCCGATTTGCACCCCTTCATCCTCAAGTTCCGGGTATTGCTCTAAGAGATCTCCCCCATCCAAAAAGAGGTCGTAGGAGTGAACTGAGCCGTCGGCAAATGCATAATTTGTGACAGCCTTGTGATTGGGGCCAAACTCATTGTCATCCGACGCGATGATCATCTCTTCCATGCTCCCGCCCCGAATCGGGTAACTTTCCATGTCCCGGCCGGCATAGGAGATGTCCGCAGAGTCGATGTTTTCCCAATCGTCATAAGACGAGCCCGTCTCCCCGCTTGCACCAAGGTCATTAAAATCACCGGTTCCAGGGCACAAGAAGACTTCCGCGTTCTTTCCAGAGATCTGACGGTGGTTATAGAGCAAGAGAAGGAAGCGAATGCCCGTCTCATCTCTCGGCCAGCGATTCCGATTGCGCTGCACATACATGGTCATGGCCTGAGAGATCTCTCGGAGATTGGCCTGGCACTTCGTCACACGCCCACTCTCCATCGCGTTCTGGACGGCCGCGGTCCCGATACCGACCAACATCCCGATGATCGCAATCACCACAAGAATCTCGATCAAGGAGAAGCCCGCTGATTTCCTTTGATCCATCGTGACGTTCCTCTCATCTGTCATGGCGAGGGTTCTCTAACGAGCCGCGGCACGTTTAAGGGCAGCGACCTTGTTGGTCTTTTCCCAGGTAAACACATCGCCGGAACGACCAAAGTGGCCGTGACGCGCTGTTTCAAAATACCGAGGGGTCTTCAATTTGAGCGATTTGATGATGGCCGCAGGACGAAGATCGAACACGTCGGCAACGATGTCGGAAAGATCCTCGTTGGAAACAGCGCCTGTCCCAAAGGCATCCACAAGAACTGAAACGGGTTCTGCCACACCAATGGCGTAGGCGATCTGAACCTCGCACCGATCTGCCAGTCTCGCCGCGACAAGGTTCTTCGCCACATGCCGGGCCGCGTAGGCAGCGCTCCGGTCCACCTTGCTGGGGTCCTTCCCGGAGAAGGCTCCTCCGCCATGTCGTCCCATGCCTCCATAGGTATCGACGATGATTTTTCGCCCCGTCAATCCGCAGTCACCGTGCGGCCCCCCCACCACGAACCGACCGGTAGGGTTCACATGGAACTTCGTTTTCCGATCCAAGTATCTCGCAGGAACAACTGACTTAATCATGGCGATCATGTCCTTGCGGATTGTGCTGTATTTCACATCCGGATCGTGCTGCGTCGAGATCACAACCGTGTCCACTCTCTGTGGCTTGCCGTCCTTGTACTCCACGGTAACCTGACTCTTTGCGTCAGGACGGAGATACTTAACCTTCCCCTGCTCCCGGAGTTTGGCGATTTTCTCCATCAAGCGATGGGCAAGGTGTATCGGGAGGGGCATGAGCGAACTCGTCTCCCGGCAGGCATAGCCGAACATCATTCCCTGATCACCGGCCCCCTGCTCCTTGTGCATCCCTTGGCCACTTGTCACCCCCTGGGAGATATCCGGGGATTGTTTGTCAACGGTCACCATCACGGCGCAGGTGTCACCGTTGATGCCATAGTCATCGTTGTCGTAGCCGATCTTCTTCAGCGTCTCCCGGGCGATCTCCGCGAAAGGCACAGTCGTGCTTGTCGTAATCTCACCGCTCACAACACACAGGCCCGTCGTCACGAGTGTTTCACAGGCAACCCGCGAATGGGGATCTCCGGCGAGACACGCGTCAAGGATGGCATCACTCACCTGGTCGGCCACCTTGTCCGGGTGACCCATAGAAACAGATTCAGAAGTAAAGAGTGTCGAGCGTGTCATAGAATTTATGTCCTAAACAACGGGGTGGGGGAAGAAGAGGGGGACAGGTTACCCCAAACGAAGCGTCGATGCAGTCTGCTCACCGTCATGATCTCACTGAATCAATCCGCGCTCTTCCAAAATCGCCAACGAGGCCTCAACTCCGCCAGTCAGTTCAGCAACGGCTGACAATCCCGCATCCCCCATGGTCTTGCGGGCCGTCTCGTCCTCGTACAGCCTTTTTAGCGCAGTGGTGAGAGACTTTTGGTCAGTGACAACTTCAAGAGCCCTGTGGGCTAAAAGATGGTCCGCCTCCCTTTGGCAAGTCTCAAGGTAGGGCCCCACTAAGAGGGGCTTGCCTGCCGCCGCAGGCTCAAGAACATTGTGTCCACCCACAGGGACCAGCGACCCACCAAGGAAGACGACGGAGGCAAGGCGGAAGAAGCCTTCCAACTCCCCCATCGTATCAACGAGAAGGACGACCTCGGGACTCCGGTCAGTGACTCGCTCCGATCTCCGTGACCATGGCAGCCCCAGGCGATCGAGTGCTTGCTCGATTTCCTTGAGACGCTCCAAGTGTCGCGGCACGAGCACAAGATGGCAGGGGTGATCACCCTGTGCGTCTCTCCATGCCTCCGCGACGATTTCGTCCTCACCTTGGTGAGTACTCCCTGCGACAAAGATCGGGGCACTGTCACCCAGGCCCACTTCATCAGCCCAATCATCACCGAGGTTATTCTCCTTCAAATGACAGATGTCGTGTTTCAAGTTGCCGGTCACCTTCACGCGCTCGGCGGGCACTCCCAGGGACGTAAAACGCTCAACATATTGCGCGTCCTGGACTGCTACCAGATCGAGGCGGTCATACTCGGGGACCCACCACCTCCATCGCCGGTAACTCTCGAAACTCAACTGTGTCATCCTGGCATTCAGAATGACTTGAGGAACACCCGCCCTATCCGTCAGGCGCATCAGTGTCGGCCAGATTTCCAACTCAAGGAGGATGAGAAGTCTCGGTTTGATCACATTCAAAGTACGCCACACGATCCATCCGAAGTCCATCGGGGCATAGAACACTCCATGCTCCGGAAAAGTCTTTTTTGCGATTTCCTGCCCCGTCGCGGTGCCCGTTGAAATCACGACTGGAAGATCGGGGTAGCGCTCCTCCAAGGCGCGTACCAGGGGACGTGCCGCTTTCACTTCGCCTACTGAAACAGCGTGGATCCAGATGGGGCGGTCCTGTGGAAAAGGGCCCGACGGCCGCCCAAACCTGCCCGAAAAGAGTTCCCACTGGCGACGATCCCGCAACGAACGCACACACCAGGGCAGAAAGGCCAGAAAACAGGCCAACCCTAAAAGAAGTTGGTACACCAGATGGCTCAACGCCACTCGAGGCGACACTCGGGCTGTGGTCATCTTTCTTTGCGACCGCAGCAGCGCTTGTACTTTTTTCCGCTTCCGCATGGGCAGGGCTCGTTGCGCCCGATCCGAGGCCCCTCCCGACGCACTGGCTGAGCCACGGCCCTCCTCCCTGCCATGTCAGCGGCTCTCTCCCGACCCTGCTGGACAGCAGCCATCGACTCGGGGTTCATCCCGGCCTGACCGACTGACTCTCGCCCTCCACCAGAAGTCTTTTGGCCCGCCCAGCGAGTTTCTAAGCGTTGATTATCCTGCTCGTGAATCTCCAATCGGAGCAGCAAGGTTGTGACCTCTTCCGCCACAGCCCCCAGCATTTCCTCGAATTTTTCGTACCCCTCCCTCTTGTACTCAACCCTTGGATCTTGCTGTGCATAACCTCGAAGTCCGATACCTCGTTTGAGGACATCCATTTCGCGCAGGTGGTCTTTCCATTTCGAGTCAATCGTGTTCAATACGAGAAACCGTTCCAATGAACGCATCCGTTCATCGCTAATCTGCGTTTCCCGCTCTTCATATTTATTTGAAACACTACTCAGAACAGACTCTGTGACCGATTCAAGGCCCTCAGAGGTCGGGAGAGAAGAAACGTCAATCTCCACTCCAAAGCGAGTCTGAAGTTCTCGCTTGAGGCCATCGAGATCCGGCTCTCCCG
>JAZALG010000061.1:0-6179 GCA_036229545.1 Planctomycetota bacterium
CTGTAGTGGTGCGGCGCGGGTTCACACACCACACACCTTTGCGTCTCTCTTCGAGGGGCGGGGCCAGGGGGGCGACTCTGTCGGTCCGCGCGGGCTGATCGGGACACTCGATAAGATCTTGTGCAAGGCGAGCCAGCGCGTGATCCACGTCTCAGAATCTGAGCGGAACGAGGGGGCCGCTCACCATATTGTTCCTCCCTCCCGCGCCGTTGTTGTTCCCAATGGGATTGACCCCCTTCTCTTGGGTGATGGGACCGGGGATGCCTTCAGAGAAACCCATAGGATTCCTAAGAACGTTGCCCTTGTGGGAACAGTGGGGCTTCTCAACGACGCCAAGGCTCACGACCTGCTGATCGAATCATTCTCCCGCTTGGAGGGGGAACCCCATCTCCTCTTGGTGGGACACGGCGAACTTGAAGAGGTGCTCCGGGCACAGGTAAGGGACCTTGGTCTGACGGACCGGGTTCACATGCCCGGGTGGATTGATGATGTGGCGGGGGCCTATCGGGCCATGGATGTTTTTGTACTTTCTTCGCGATGGGAAGGGTTGGCCTACGCTTTGCTGGAGGCGATGGCTTTAGGATGCCCGTGCATTTCGACGGAGGTGAACGGGAGCCGTGAAGCCCTGCTGGGCGGAGAGGAAGAGGCGGGACTTCTCGTGCCGCGAGAAGATTCGACCGCCTTGGCCAAGGCGATGAACCAGTTGCTTGGAGACGAGAAAGCCCGAAAGGCGTTCGGGGCATCCGCTGCGAAGAGGATTGTGGACTGCTACACCCTTGACGCCATGATCGACGGGACTCTCGCTGTGTATCGAGACGTGATTGGTCTGCCAGAGGAAGAGGAGTGAGGATTGTCCACTGCATCACAACTTTGGGCGTCGGAGGAGCGGAGAAGCACCTGCTCTGGCTTGCCACGGAACAACAAAAGCGCGGGCATGAGGTGTCCGTTCTCTATCTAAAAGGTGAGGGGGAACTCGCCCCGTCCTTCACGGAACGAGAAATTTCTGTGGATCATGTGCCGCTGGGGTCGTTGCTGCAGGGGCCGGCCGTGGCCCGAGTTTTGGTCGAGCGGGCTGCTGGCCGGGGTGTGGATATCTTCCACACGCATCTCCTCAAGGCGGATGCGGTGGGCGCTCTTGCCCGGCCCCGCATGGAAGCCGGGGCATTGGTCTCGAGCAAACACAACGATGAGCGGGCACTCCTTTCTTTGCCGATTGGTCTGGCTCACGGTTGGCTCATGAAGCGAGCGGATGCCATCGTGGCTCTGAGCGACCATGTCGCGGCGTTTACGTCTCGTCATGGCCGTGTCCCCGCGCATCGCATTCGACGGATTTATTACGGGGTGGACGGCAAAGATATACAGCCAAAAACAGATCGAAAAAAAGTTCGAAAAGCACTCGGTATCGCGCAAAACGCGCCTCTTCTCATCTCTGTGGGGAGGCTTTCACCCCAAAAGGATCATCCGACTCTTCTGCGCTCCTTTGCCTTGCTCCCAGAAGACACGCAACTTCTTGTTGTGGGAGGAGATCCTTTCGGAGATGGAGAAGCGCGCCTTCCTGCCCTCGCAGAAGAGCTGGGGGTTGCAACAAGAACCCACTTTCTTGGAATCCGTGACGATGTACCCGACTTGTTGGGGGCGAGTGACCTCTTCGTCCTTTCATCCCTGTGGGAAGGGCTGGGTTTGGTTTTTCTCGAGGCCATGGCTGTGGGACTCCCCGTCGTTGCCACGTCGGTGTCGGCGGTCCCTGAGGTCGTGACACATGGAAAGACGGGCTGGCTCGTTCCTCCCAAAGAGCCAAAGGCTCTCGCCGAGGCTCTCATCGAGGCGCTCGACCACCCAGCCGAGCGGGCGACAAGAGGGGCATTGGGGAAAAACCGTCTCGCGGAGGTCTTTGACCTCGATGTCATGGTCGATCAGATTATGGAGGTCTACGAAGCGGCCCTGGGAGAGAGGAAGTCATGAGACCAGAAAAACTTGTCGTGGTGATTTGCACGGGCAACATTTGTCGTTCTCCCATGGGAGCGGCCTTCTTGGCACGGCACCTTTCGTTGAAGGGAGTCTCAGGGGTCGAAGTTCTTTCTGCCGGGACTCACGCTATGGATGGCCAAGGGCCCATGGTCGAAGCAATCCGTGCTGCTCAAGAACACCAGGTGGACGTGACAGGACATCGGTCACGGCCCTTGGACCTTGTCCTTGCACAAAAAGCCGACCTGATTCTCTGCGCAACGGAGGATCATCGGCAGACGGTCCTGTCTTGGTGGCCGGACGTCGATCCTGAAAAGACGCGTCTCTTCAGTGATGCCATCACGGGGGAAGAGCACGGGGATGTGAGCGACCCCTTTGGGCAGGATGCCGACGTCTACGTCGTGGCAGCTCGCGTGATCGATCAGGCCATGAAGGCCTGGGCCGACCGATTGCTGGAGATGTGGGGAGGAGATTCCTAACTCTTCACCGCGAAGAGGTATTCTGTGTTCTTCAGGTGGGAGATCGTACCCACCTTTTCTCCCTCTGGATTGTGGATGCCGATGCGGGCACCGACATAGCGGTCGTGAGGAATTTCTGTTCGCGTGACTTCTCCTCGAGTGGACAGGACCTCTTCCACATCCTCTGCGGGAAGAAATCCCTCATTATTGAAGGACACGAGGATCCATCGGGCATCGATGGCTTCGACGAGGTCCTGGAAGGCTCCATGAATGAGGCGCTTGCTGTTCCAGGGGCTTTTCCGGATTTTGCAGTCGATGCGTTTGCAAGCCACACCGTAGGTCTCGGGATCGTCAAACTTGAGGAGTGTTTCCCAGAGGTGGTAGTTGCCGAGATAGGAATGCTGGTTATAGGGAGGGTCCACGTAGACCAGATCGACGGGGCCATGGTCACGAGCGCATTGCGCGGCATCGACCGATGACACTGAGCCGGGACCATCCAGCATTTCAGGGATTTCAAGAAGCAGTGGGCGATAGGACCGAGCGGCCCAGGATTTGAGGTAGGCCATCTGGACGCCTGTCGTGGAATCCACCTTGTCTGCCGCAAGGAGGAGAGAGGTCAGAGCGATCGAACGGAGCGGCTCTTCGGTGACTTCTTCCTCGATGCGCGTCCGAATGGCTTCAATCTTGGCTCCATTGAAGGGCTGGATGTAGCGCGCCTTCGAACAGTACTCCTTGGTAAACCACCCTTCTTGAGGTGGGGTTGATTGCAGGTCCTCGATGAGGTCAGAGACGGACTTGTCATCCACCTCCCGACGGTCAAGGGCGATGGCGACCCTGCCCAGGACCTCGCTCCACGCTGCCGTGTCATTGCTATGGACCAGATACCCGCGTTTTTTGAGCATGCGCCCGACTCGAGTCGTTCCGGCGAAAAGGTCGAGAACCGATTGGAGAGGACCGAGAGAATCCACCACAGAGGCGATGGCAGGAAGCAACTTCCGTTTACTTCCGATGTACTTGATCACGGAACCGGCCCTTCTGGATTTTGCTCCGAGGCTTTAATCCGCCTGGGGGCCGCACATCGCTTCGGGGTCCACCATGGCATCGAATTCTTCCGGCGTGCAGTACCCCAGGCGCACGGCTTCCTCCTTCAAGGTCGTGCCGTTTCCATGGGCTGCCTTGGCAATCTCGGCGGCCTTGTCATACCCAATGTGGGGATTGAGGGCGGTTACGAGCATGAGGGAACGGTGGAGGAGTTCTGTGATGCGATCGTCATTCGCTTCAATGCCTGCGACGCAGTGCGTGGTGAAAGAGCGGCAACCGTCCGTGAGGAGTTGGAGGCTCTGAAGGACGTTGTGCGCGATGACAGGCTTGTAGACATTCAGTTCGAAGTTGCCCTGGCTTCCCGCGAAGGCGACAGCCGCGTCGTTGCCGAAAACCTGGACGGCGACCATCGTGAGGGACTCGCATTGAGTCGGGTTGACCTTGCCGGGCATGATGGAACTTCCCGGTTCGTTGGAAGGAAGCGTGATCTCACCCAGCCCGCTTCGCGGTCCAGAAGCCAGCCAGCGGACATCGTTGGCGATCTTGAGGAGTGCCATGGCGAGGCCTCGGAGGGAGGCGGAGAGGGCAACCATCCCGTCGTGTGCGGCGAGGGATTCAAATTTATTGGGGGCGGAGATGAGAGGGAGTCCCGTCTCATCTGCGAGGGCACCTGCGACTTTCTCGGCCCAGTCGGGGTGGGTATTGAGGCCCGTCCCGACGGCGGTTCCACCGACAGCCAATTCACAGAGATGGGGCAAGGTGCTCTGAAGATGTTCGACAGCGTGGTCGAGTTGGCTGGCCCATCCCGAGATTTCCTGCCCCAGGGTCAGGGGGGTCGCATCTTGGAGGTGGGTGCGCCCGATTTTGACAGTCTTGGAAAATGTGGCGGATTTTTCTTTGAGCGTGCTGGAAAGGCTTTCCACGGAGGGGAGAAGCTGCTCGACGAGTTCTGTGGCGGCTGCCACTGACATGGCGGTGGGAAAGGTGTCGTTGGAAGACTGACTCAAATTCACATGGTCGTTGGGGTGGATCGGGTCCTTGCTACCCATCTCGCCACCCGCCATTTCGATGGCGCGGTTGGCGATGACCTCGTTGACGTTCATGTTGGTCTGGGTTCCAGAGCCGGTCTGATAGACCACGAGAGGGAAGTGCTCGTCCAGGTCCCCGTCCGCCACTTCTTTCGCGGCCTTTTCAATGAGGCCTGCCTTGTCTGGGGGCAGTTTGCCTAACTCGGCGTTGATCTTGGCGGCGGCGGCTTTCAGTTGACCGAAGGCCCGGAGGAGCGGTCGGCTGAACCGATCAGAACCGACTTTGAAGTTCTCCAGGGACCGCTGGGTTTGTGCTCCCCAGTAGCAATCTTGAGGGACCTCCATGGGGCCCATGGAGTCACTTTCTGTCCGATGAGGGAAATCTTCGTCGGTCATAGATGCCATCACACACAATCAGAGGGGGGCGATGCTACCGTTGCTCGGCATTTCACCTTTCTCAATTCCCTCCCTCTCCGCCGACATATCCCAGTTCGGCCATCCAGGCCTGTACCTCGGCGTTTTCTCCAAGGGTTACTCCTGGTGCTTCGGAGAGGGTTTGTTGGTTCCAGGCGGCGAGGGCTTTTGCCATCTTGTCCGTGATTTCGGAGTCATGGGAGGCTCGATTCACCTGCTCGAATGGGTCCTCGGAGAGATCGAACAACTCTTGTCGATCCAGGCTGGGCGTGTAGATGAACTTGTGTTCTGCTCCGACCAACGCAAGCCGCTCAATCCACCCGGCGGACCCCGGTTCTGTTCCGTGCCAAGTCTGGAGGAAGGTGGGCTCCTGGCGGGGATTGAGGAGGGAGAAACCCCAGGAAGGATGGGGAGGATGTGTCATATCGAGGATCTGGAGGAGAGTCGGGAGGACATTTTTGTTTTCCGCAGGGATGTGGATTGTCTTGGGGGGAAGGGCGGCCTTGCCATAGCCCGTGATCCACAGGGGGACCCGCACCGTTTCGTCGTACAGGTGGGGTCCGTGGCTGAGCTTCCCGTGTTCATAAAACTCTTCTCCGTGGTCGGAGGTCACGACGAGAAGGGCGTTTTCCAATATCCCGTGGTCTTCAAGGAGGGTCATGAGTTCCCCAAAGGCCTTGTCAAGATAAGCGACTTCTCTGTCGTAGCGACGGCGGAGGAGATCCATCCACTCTTCGATCAGGGCCGGATCGACCATGTCTGCCTCGCGTTGGCTCGCAAGGCGTTCCACAATCTCCTGTTCGATGACCATTTCGGCGTCTGCGTTGTGGTCGTCAGGCGCCCGGTACGGTGTGTGTGGGTCAAAATAGTGAAGGTAGAGAAACCGGGTTGTTCCATCGGTGTTATCCAGCCAGTGAGCGACGCGTTCGTTGAGGGCACGGGCTGAGAGGTTGGCGAGGTTGGCAAAGGTCTCAAAACCCTGGTGGAAATTATTCTCCGTCGAGATGAGAACGTTGGCGAGAAAAGCGGCGGTGGTGTAGCCGTTTAAGGAGAAGATCTCGCCCATCGTGTCGAGACCTTCGACGAGGTAGCAGCGCGCGTTGTCGTGGACGCCGTGGGAGTTGGGATAGAGACCGGTGAAGAGGGAGGCTGTCGAGGGCCAGGTCCAACTCGATGCGGAGCGGGCTTGGGTGAAACGGACTCCTGCCGTGGCGGAACGCTCAAAGTGGGGAGTGGCTTCCGAACCCCGGTCAAGGGCATCTTGGCGAAGGGT
>JAZALG010000062.1:0-5327 GCA_036229545.1 Planctomycetota bacterium
ACGGCACAGCGTGCCCGAGATGCAAATCTGCCGAAGATGGGTCCATCCCAAATTTCACTCGGAGAGGCTTCCCCCCACGGATTTTCTCCTGCAGTTCCTCCGCCGTCTCACAACTAACCGTCCCCTCCAACATTTTTTCTACGACGTCACTCGCCATCCCGACCAAGCCTTTCCTTGAGATTGTGTTTTTCTGCTGCCCACCACGCTCTCCAACGATGCGCATCCCGCCCCAATTGTAAGTCCGTGCAATATGTTAATCCGCCGTACGCTGCATCTTTCACGGAGTTTGGCACTCCTTCACTCAGAACCATCGTCACTAACTGATCAAGAGTGTCCCAGACGAGATCCGCAGGTGAAGTCACAGCCCAAAGAAATGTCTCGCGAGCGTTCTGTGAATTGTCGTTCAGGGGGTCCCACACCCTAGGTCGGAGTGATTTATCTCCCCCTACAAATGACTCTAACGTGGTTTTTTGAAAGTTGATCGGGATTCCGCCGCTTCGTCCAACCACACGGCCACTTTCTCCTTCGCCCTGCTCATTTTTATCTCTGATCACGACATCAACGGGAAAGAGAACAAGATCAACAGAAATCCGCCGGGCGAGAACCTTTCCAGGAGTTGGAAGTGGAAAACGAATTTCGCCGGTCCAAGGCGTTTCGTCACCTTCTCCACCCTCACGAACAATCGAAAATTGGCGTGTTACAGCCCTTCCCCAAGAAACGGGTCCTTCCCCCGAAAAGTCCGTCCATGCAATGTGGCCTTGCAACCGCCCGTCATCCCCAGGCTCATCCCATGGACGATCCGTGACAATATCCCACTCTTCCCCAGGTGGAGGTTGGACGCTGTATGTCACGCGCAGTTCCTCAACGATCCCCGAATTCCCAGACTCCAGCGACAATAACGTCGTCGGGGTAATCGGCCTCGGGGGATAGTTCAGGCGAGGGTCAGCAACACACGCGGTGAACACACAGGAGAGGAAAAGAAGGGAAGCACCACGCCACCACCTACTCATCCAGGCGAGATGATTCATCCGGGTCACCTACTTGTGGAGATTCGGAGCCCACTGACTCGTCATTCGATCCCTCTGGCTCTTCAACTGAAGGATCATCTCCTTCCAGAGTCTCTTCCGCCTCAGGACGGGCTTCTTCGGATTCCTCCCCAGTCTCCTCAGGAGGTCCAACTTCGCCCCCAGCGAGTTCCTCAGTAGATTCTTGGGTGGATTCATCGGCAATCGTCCCACTGCCCTCCTCATCGTTCTCGATAGAAGGCGCTTCTTCTAACGAATCACCCGAGCCTTCTTCGGACGATTCCTGTGCCTCTTCCACGTTTGCTTCAAGGGTTTCGCTCGCATCTGCACCATCATCCACAGCATCTTCATGCGAATCATCCTCACCACCAACGCCATCGCTCACCTCTGCGGGGCTCACTTCACTGGCGTCCGAATCTCCCGCCTCTGCATCAGAGGCTTCCTCAGAACTTTCAGCCTCAACCGCGTCTTTCTTTTTGTCATCGGTTAAGTAGGAATGCTGGGGCACACCGATCATTGACAGGCCGATTTTTCTCTCTTCACTGTCGACTTTCAGTACACGCACATCGACGAGCTGATCAATATCAACGGCGTCTTCAGCATTGTCGACGGGTTCCTCGGACATTTCGGAGATGTGCAACAAGCCTTCAAGCCCGTCATCGAGGAGAACGAACACTCCAAAGTTTGTAAATTTGCAGACGCGCCCCACCACGATGTCACCGGGGCCAAAACGACGTGGGATTTCATCTTGCCACGGATCCTGCTCGAGTTGTTTCGAGCCCAAAGCGACGCGACGTTTGTCTGTATTCACTGACAGGACAACGGCACGAATCGCCTCACCCTTCTCGAGCACTTCACTGGGGTGTGCAACTTTCTTAGTCCAACTCATATCCGACACGTGAAGCAGCCCGTCGATCCCCTCTTCAATCTCGATAAAAGCTCCATAATTCGTGAGGTTTCGAACATTCCCCTCGATGATGGTCCCAATCGGATACCGCTCCTCGACTTCAGTCCACGGATTGACTTCTGTCTGCTTGATGCCCAGCGAAATCTCCTGTTTCTCCTTGTGGATCTCAAGAACGACCACTCCGAGTTGATCGCCGATGTCCACCATCTCGGATGGATGATTGATCCGCTTCGTCCATGACATTTCTGAAATATGCACCAGGCCTTCGATCCCGTCCTCCAACTTCACAAAGGCGCCGTAGGGCATGATGTTGACCACCTCACCCGTGACTCGCTCGCCGACGGCATACCGGCCTTCGATCTCATCCCAGGGACTCGCTTCGAGTTGTTTCAAGCCAAGAGCGATACGCCCTCTTTCCTTGTCAAAACGCAGCACCTTCACTTGCAGTTTTTGTTCGATCTGCACGACTTCGCTGGGGTGATTCACCCTGCCCCAACTCATATCCGTGATATGCAGAAGTCCGTCGACCCCACCAATATCGACAAACGCACCAAAGTCCGCGATGTTCTTCACAAGGCCCTCGCGGATTTGTCCTTCTTCGAGAGTGCCAAGGACTTCATCGCGAAGAGATTGGCGCTGCTCTTCAAGGAGTTTCCTGCGACTCACAACAATATTCATCCGCTCCCGATCAATCTTGATGATCTTGCACTGGACCACACGCCCGATGAACGTACTGACGTCCGGAACACGGCGAATATCAAGTTGGCTGGCAGGAAGGAAAACTGGGACGCCGTCCACATCGAGGAGTAAACCTCCTTTGATCTTGCGAATGGCTGTCCCTTCAATCAGATCGCCTTCGCCGTGATCCTGAACGATTTTTTCCCAACCGCGAAGTCGCGTCGCCTTTCGCATGCTCAACAAGTAGAGGCTCTGATTTTCGTCGAGCCCCTCAATCATGACTTCAACTTGTGAGCCGATTTCTGGATCGACCCCATCAAACTCGTAGAGAGGAACAAGGCCCTCGGCCTTGAATCCAATATCCACCATGACGTCATCATTGACGATTCGCTGAACCGTCCCGTCAATCAACGCGTCCGGTGTAAAGTTCTTAACGGACCCCTCATATAGGTCGTCGATCTGGTCGTGGCCCAACGTGCCCATCGCCTGGGCCACCACGCGGTCCAACTCCTCACTGCTGAGGGAAAACCTCTTCAGTAGTTCCTTGTTGCTCATCGCATCGGCTCAATACAACGGGATCACCCGCCGTAGATCCGGCGACGGGCAAAAATAAAAACCAAGAAAGTGACAGTCCCGTGTTCTGCCAACCTCGGTATGTACGAAACGGCGAACTATACGGATTCAGACAGAACTTAACGACCCTCTGCTGCCCATTTGTGAAGTTCCTGCACAAACGTGTCCCTTAGTTCAGCAACAACCTCCTCTTCCGAGCGCCCCCCCGTGTTCACCGCAATCGCCGCCGGAGCTTGGAGAAGAGGGGCGGTTTCACGCTTGCTGTCCTGCTCATCCCTCTCTCGAAGTGCTTCCTTCACCGCATCGTGATCTGCACCGTCGCCCTCTTCCTGGGCAAGACGACGTGCCGCACGCACCTCCAAGGGTGCGTCCAGATAAAATTGCAACAAGGCGTCAGGAAACACGATCGTCGCCATGTCTCGGCCTTCCGCCACAAGCCCGGGATGGCCGTCTACAGCGCCCCGTTGCACCGTGACCAGCGCCTTGCGCACTCCCGCATGCGCAGAAACCGTTGAGACGGCCTGAGAGACCGCCTGGCTACGCAGATCCGACTCTTCGATCACATCACCATCGACAAAAACGGCGCCGTCCAGAGCCACACTGATCGCCAGAGTGGATATGAGTCGGACTAGGCCTTCTTCGTCATCAGGATTCACACCAGCCTTCATCGCACGAAAAGTGACCGCACGATAAAGTGCCCCAGAATCGAGTCGGGCGTAACCCAGTTGATCCGCAAGCGCGCGACTCACGGTCGATTTTCCAGATCCTGCCGGACCGTCAATGGTCACAACGCATGGCTGCCCCGTCAGCACCCGAGAATCATGCGGCACGAGTTGCAACTCCCCGCCACTCCATATTGCGTGGGACCCCGTCGTTTCAAAGTCCGCCATCACCACGATTCGCCGCCCTTCGATCATCTCATCCCGAGCTTGATGAACATGCCCACACAATGCGACGTCAGATCCCCCAGCAAGGTAACGCTTCACGGTGTCATCCACGATCGACATGGTCTGCGCTACCTTCCCGGCAGCCACACGCGCCGAGGAGGCGTTCAGTTTTTCAGCCAATTTCTCGGCCCAGCGATCCGGCATCCTCCGTATCAGCCCACGGAAAGCCTTACTCCTCAGTACGCGGTGAAGTCGATGATAAGCCAAGTCATCTGTGCAGTATTCATCCCCATGGGACAACCTCACCCTCAAGCCGCCCAAGACAATCTCCATTGAACGGCCGTGGACTTCCACCCCCAGGCCATCGCGAATGCACTCCCCCATCATAAAGTCATGGTTCCCGTGAAGGAGAACGACCCGGACACCTGCCGCCCTGGCCTCTCGCAGCGCCTCAAGAAACGGAGCAAGTCCTTCATCACGAAGGGTGCGTCTACCGAGCCATGCTTTGAAGATGTCTCCCAGTAAAAAAAGTGCCTCCGTGCCGTTCTCAACGGCATCGGCGACAAATCGTGTCGCCCGCGCTACACCGAGAGGTTCCGCTCCGTGCAGATGAATGTCCGACACGAAAACGGCCTTCTTCAGTGGCGAGAATAAGTTGTGACTAGCGGATGACATGCGTCTCTTCAAACCAAGCAATATTGACGGACTAACAGCACAAGGCCCTATCCAGTAGACTGCTCATATGAACCCCGTACAAGCGTCTACACTTCGAGCCGTTGTTGATGCAACGTTTTCGGAACATCGAAGCGTTTTTGAAGACAGTTGCACACAACTCACAGAATCCATTGAGCAAGCCGCCACAGTGCTCATCGGCGCATACCAAGCCCAGGGAAAGGCCATCCTTTTCGGAAATGGAGGGTCCATGTCCGACGCTTTGCATATCGAGGGTGAACTCGTGAATCGATTCGCTATCGACCGTCAGGGCGTTCCAGCCGTCGCTCTCGGCTCCCCCGCCAGCCTCAGCGCCACCGCAAATGACTACTCGTATGAAGACGCCTTTGCGCGAATGTTAACTGCCCATGCCGGCCCGAACGATGTGGCCATTGGCATCAGCACCAGCGGAAATTCTGAAAACGTCATTCGCGCACTGCAACGCGCCAAAGAATTAGATCTTCCCACCATTGCCCTCACAGGCGGTGACGGCGGAAAGTGCAAAGACCTTGCCGAGGTTTCGGTCATTGTCCCGTCTTCCAACAC
>JAZALG010000063.1:0-15388 GCA_036229545.1 Planctomycetota bacterium
CAGAGCGCTTGCGAGCCATGTTTTATCTCATGGAGATGGGCGGTCTCCGTGATTAATTCCGAGGACGGAACCTCTCGAAGAGGTCTTCGATAACAGCAGAAACTTCGAGGGAATAAGAAACGACGCGGTTGCGGAGAAAAACAAAAGCGGCGGTAACCGGGACGGCAACGATGAGCCCCAGCAATGTCGTGATCAGAGCTCCGGAAATGTCGCCTGCCAGGACGTCAGGTGTTGCCTGGCCCTTTGATGCAGCAATCGTGTCGAACGCTCCAATCATTCCGTTCACAGTACCCATGAGTCCAAGCATGGGAGCCACACCGGAGATCAAGGAGAGCCATGAAAGCCGTGCGTGGAGTTTGATGGTTTCCTCTTCGATCATCTCTTCGAGGGATTTTTCCATGGCATCGAAGGACGCGTTCAACTTGGGAAGACCCGCGGCAACGATGTTGGTGAAGTAACACGGCTCGGTTTCACACAGTTCGAGAGCCTCTTGGTACTCAGCAGCTTCAAAAAGGGCTTCCATCTCATCCACGATTTCTGGAGGGGCGAGTTGGTCGCGGCGGACGGACATGATTTCCTTGATGATGAGGGTCATGGCGACGACTGACAGAAGCATGATGACGAGGCCAATCGTGCCAGCATTCGTGAAGAAGTCACCACCAGCGGTATTGCCTCCCCCTGCAGGGGCATCTTGGAGGAGGGCCATGGAGTGGGGCGCCAACATGGTGAATGCTGCGAAGTACAGGAAGTTCTTAGCCTTCATGGGGGTGCTCGCGTCATGGTTTCGAGATTATGGTGAGTGTTCTTGGGCTAATCGTGCCCAGCGAGTGTCCGGATAACGGTGCTTCAGTTCATCAAAATAAGCAGCGGCTTTTTGTCGACCAGTCGAATCTGTCCCCGCCTCGGCGAGGCTTTCTGCACAGCGCCCCAGATAGTACATAGAACGCGCATGTTCCTCAGGGACTCTTGCGCCGGTGAGGTAGACCTGGGCAAACCCGAGTTGGGCTTCTTCAAGGCGTCCGCCATCGCGAAAGTCGCATGCTGCTAGTCCATTTTGGGCAGCGATGGCTAGTTCCGCATGTTTCGCCCCATCCTGAAGGAGTTGTTGATAGAAACTGCGAGCTGCAGATAAATCACCAGATGAGAGGAGACAGGTGCCGGTACCATTTCGTGCTTTGAGACCGAGCGCTTTGAGGACTGGAATGTAATCCACCCGATCTCCCACGTCTCGTTCACCATCCGCGGCAGCGCGCTCGGCTGCCTTGAAAGCCTCAGCGGCCTCTGTGAGGTCTTCCTGGTCGAGCAGGTGGTTTCCTTTAGCCAAGAGGGCTTCCACTCGCCATTGGGGTGCGATTTGGTCGTCATCAGCGAGGCGAGCAACTTCCGCGACAGCCATATCTGCCTCGGGAAGAGATGACGATAGCGAGATTCTTATGATCCAGGCGCGAGGGAGGAGCCGATGCGTTGGAAAGCGCTTAATAAAATCGTCGACGGCGGCCATGGCGACGGCAACCCCTTTTTCTCCTTGGCGAAGGGAAGCATCTGCCTGCATCAGCAGCGCGTGAGGAGCGACCCAGGGAGGATCAGTGTCTTGAGATGCGAGAAGGAACTGCGCGACGGCTTTATCGAGATTCTGACTTTCGAGGGCGGCCTTTCCCTGTTCCAAGGAGTCCGAGCCGGGGCCATATTGGATGTCTACCAGATCTGTCGTGGAGAGTGTTCGTTCGCCTCGACCCTGTCGGTATTTTAGCTCAGTGAGAGACTCATCGAGTAACTCGACCGTGATTGTCCGCGGTTCACCGGCTTTCAGATAAGTGATGCTCGTTCCCTGGCCAATCAAGAGGGGTGTCATCACACCAATCGCGGTGATCGCAAGGGCGATGTGTCGAGCAAGCATTGGTACTCCACGCAAGGATTGACGAGAAAAATGAGAACGAAGCATTCTATGGGGGCAGGGAAGGTGAGTAATTAAGGTTGGTCAAGGGTCATGGGGACAATCTTATCGAGATAGCGGAACCGTTGCCGGAAGGACCCCTCGTACTGGTGTTCAGGGGAGAGGTTCTTCGTCGTGTCCTCGTCATAATTTGGAGTGTTGAGCTTTTGGTTTTCTAGGACTTTGCGAGCGTTGTAGTAACCCTGATTGTCCTGAGTCCCGATTCTGTACTGGCTCCAAACGAGGCCAAGTTTTGCTTGCCACCACACCTCGTGGTACTTGTTTTCGACGTTGTAACCCTTGAAGAGGTGTTTCCAAATCTCAAAAGATTCTTCGTAGTCTCCCGTCCCCGGGATTTCGGTAATGGTTCCCTGGTCATCGTCATTTGGCCAGCCGCCAAGGCACAGAGCCGTTCCTGTCAGGACACTGGGGCGATCTGGATGACGTGATCGGAGTTCTTCCCACAGGGCTCTCGCTTTCCCGAAATCATGCAATGCGTTGAGAACCATTCCATAACCGATCCGAGCATTGTCTACGGACGAAGCATTTTCGCTTTCGGCAAATCGGTCGATGGTCGCGGCATAAGATTCCGCAGCGCGTTTGAGTTGGCCAACATCACGAAACCACGTGGCGGCTTTGATCCCATTGCTGAAGGAAGGAAAGCCAGCTTTTTCGCAGTATGCCCACATGGCTTCCGCAGCCCTGTGGCGCATGTCACGTGCCCGGTCTCCGGAGGCTTCTTGAGCCGCGGCGTCATACGTTTTTGCGAGTTGGAAACTTGCGGGAGCGACATAAACGCTTTCAGGAAATGCTGACTCGAAATCGTCGAATGCCGCTTGAGTCTCCTCTGGGAGATTGAGCATGGCCTGGGCGGCAACACGACGATACTTCACGAGTTCGATGAAACTCTCTTGTCCCGTTGCGGTCGATTCAAATTCGGCGAGAGTCGACAAAGCTTCCGTTGCCCTGCCCAGTTCGATTAAGAGAGATGCCTTGTAGTACAGGGCTTCGGCAAGAGCCTGTTCACGTTTGGTTCTGCTTTCTGGATTGATGGGGTCCTTGCTACGGTCCTTTACACGGTTGAGCATGACATCGAAGGCCCCGAGTGAACTCTCTGGGTCGTCGGCACCCGCGAGGCAGCGGCCGGCATACACAAGGGCACGTTCGTAGGAAGGAGCGGTTTCCTCGACCGCTTGAAACTCCGCGAGGGCTTCCAGGTACTTGGCCTTCGCGGCGCCTTTTTCGTCATCTGTTGCGTTGTCTTTGTTCTGTCGTGAGAGACCGCCGGCCTCGCTAAACAACTCAAGTGCCGCAACGAATTGACCTTCCACGCTGGCGTAGCCTGTGTCGGTTAGTCGTTGCCGGGTCTGCTCACGTCGTTGCCTGTCAAAGGGGGATCGAGTCAATTTGTAGCGCAAATCAACGGCTTGTTGCCACCGCGCTGCTGTGAGGAGAAGTGTTTCTCCGCTCGCCACTTGTTCCTGGGAGATCAGCGCCTCAAAGGCATGTTCATAGGCGAGACTTGCGACGAGGTATCGCTTGTTTTTTTGAAGCGAATATCCGAGATCCAGCCACAGAGAAGTCTCGAGTTCTGACCGCTCTTCTTCAGTCTCAATGTGGGCGAGGGCGAGAGTGAAATAATAAGCGGCATCACGGTGCTTCCCTTCGCGTCGAAAACCGTCTGCGGCACTTGCATAGTCACGAGCGGAGGCGGCGACTAAGCCAGACCCCGATTCCTGCTCTACGATTTGAGCGAGAAACTGATTTGCGAGATCGCCTTCCGGGGTTCCACGTCCGTTAGTTGAGATTTGGCGTAGGTACTCGAGTCCTCGGGCGGCTTGACCAAAACCCTTCAGAGTGCGGATCCAGTCGAGGAGGACAGCATGTCCCGCCCTGCCGAGGGGTTGGGAAACCTCGTTGTGTGTGGCGACCATTGCGTTAATCTCGCTTTCAGCTCCAGCAAGATCTCCTCCCTTGACGAGGAGGGAAGCTTTCATTCCGTAAGTGACGGCGAGTACGCGTGCGACCTGTGCTTTGCTCGCTTCGGGGAATGTGGACAGGTAGGGCCAGAAGATCTCTGTCATTTCCTCAATGACCTGGTCGTAAAGGTCCAGTGCGTCGTCGATACTGCCACGTTGTTGCTCGGCGTTTGCCTGATACTGCATGGCGACATACTGGGTGAGCATTCCCTCGTCCGGGAGTTCCCACTGGTACTCCTCAAGGATGTCGACGGCTTTGTCCAAATAGAACTCAGGATCTTCGGAAACTCCAGCCCACTCGAGGTAATTGATGCCTCGATAGAGCATTGTGTCTCGCCCTCGATTGACGAGGGAGTCGGCTGCATCGGTCTGCCCTGATTCGGCGAGTTGCTCAGCGTGGGACTCACAGTCTCTGTAGATGGTGACAAACGTTTCATCAGCGTCTTTAAAGTCAGCGAGAGCCTGCGCTTTACTCGCTTCGACCTCCTCTGCGCCCGGGGCAAGACTGTTTTCTTTGAGGGTCTTAGCCCGTTCGGAGAGGAGATCTGCTAAATCACTGAGGGCTTCTGTTCGACGCGGGTGAAAGGCGTGTGGGTTGCCGGGCTGTTTCCAGTCGAAGAGGAGGGAAATCGCTTGCCCCTGGTGTTCGAGTTTTTTGGTTTCATCACTCGTTGTTTCTGAGGCTCTTTTAAACACAAAGGCTCTAGCGAGGATGGCATCGCCTTCAAGATTGCCGTCCAATTTTCGTGCCTGTATTTCGTCAATCTGGCTCAAGGCCAACGCAAAGTACTGGTAGTTTGCCAAGGCCTTGACGAACTGGATGTCGTCAGCGACGAGGGTATTTTCATCTTGTGGAGAGAGTGGGCTGACCGGAGCCGGGATTATGCCGACGAGGAGAAGGGTAGCGATCGTCGCGAACATGGGGTCAGGAGCCGACGCTAGGCTCGAATTCTTCAGGGACCAAGATTTGCGCTTTGAGGAGAATTAAAACCTTCCTGCGAGAGGTGTATTCGCCCTGCCTATTAAAGAAGAAAGAGAGGATCGGAATATCCCCAAGGAAGGGCACGGTACTTCGAAAATCTTGTTCTTGAGTTCGTTTGAGTCCGCCGAGAAGGAGTGTCGCACCGTCCGGCACTGTCGCTGTGGTGCGGAGCCTTTGGATACGGAGTTGAGGCAATTGAATCGTGACCGTGCTGGCTGAGGCAATTTGGATTCCTTCGGATTCAATGGGTTGACCATCTGCGCCGGGCACGAGTTCGGCCAGGGTGGGGCGGAGCTCAAGGGTCACAAAGCGACGATCAGCGGAGGCTGCCGCTCGGACATCGAGGACGATGCCTTCCTGAACGATGTCGAGTTCAGGTTCAGCAATGACGGCGGCTTGAGCGATTTGTGGTTCGAAGTCACGAACGTATGTGCGTTTTTTGAGTTTTGAAATGGTGCCCCGCTGTCCGCTTCGAAGGGTGAGAGATGGAGCATTGACGATATTACTCGTCTGGTACTTCGTGACTGCGCGCATGACGAGGTTGACCTGGGTGTCATCAAAAAATGCTGCTTGCAGCGAGAGGCCACCACCGCCGACAAGGGTTTCATTGTCACCGAGCATGGTGTGGAAGAGGTTTTCGACTCGGCCTTTGATATCGCCGTTTTTTCCGGTGTAGTACCAGCCCGCCTCATTGTCGGTACCGATTCCAGAGGGGTTGCTCGATGTCCCGAAACCATTTCCAGACTGTCCGAAGTCCTCAAGGATTGTGCCGTCCATCCCCTTGAGGTCGACTCCAATGTCCTCGAGGAAACTGTCTTCCACTTCGAGGAAACGGGTTTCGATGCGAATCAAAGTGTTGGTGTTGCTACGGAGGTCGTTGAGCAGATTTGCGATTTGGAGGTGGACGTCAGGAGTTGTGCGGACAACCAGAGTTCCTGGCATTAATTCGATATTGCGCTCAACGTCGTCACTCCATGATTCGGGAGCGATGTTGTCCTGGATGAGGGTGAGCAAGTTGTCTTCGCCGATGAAGGGGACCGGGTCGTCGTCTTCAACACCTTCTTGGAATGATTCGGCATCCGTGCCGGAGGGGAGAAGATTGAAGTCTTCGCTCGCATAGTCAGTTGGAGTAAAGGTGAGATCACGAATGTCGTATAGCTGCAGGACATAGTCGCCACGGGCTTCTTCCTGCGTGATGATCTGTACGACACCATTCTTCACGGTGTATGTGAGTGGGGGCATGCTCAGGTCTTCGAGCAATACGCTGAGGACCCGTGACACGGGCTGTTCGGCCCGATCTTGGAGAGAATAGTTGTCCATCCCCGGAGCCTCGTCTGCGACATCCTGCGACATGATGAAGTTGAGCCCGGTTACATTTTTTAAGAGGTCGAGAATGTCTTCTAATGGCATGTCGTCGAAGTCGGGAGGGATTCGAACGGTTTCCAGACGTTGTCGAATGGCCGCGGTTTCTGGGTCTCCGGAATCGGATTGTGATTCAAATTTCTTTTCACCCCGAGAGGCGACTTCCTCCCACTCGCGACTCTCTGGGAATTCGATGACCTTGCTCGTTGGCATGATCTCGTTTTGCATGGCGTCGAGAGTGTCTTGCCATTCCTCTCTATAGAGGGTGCGCGTGTCGCGGGCCGTTTGGTCATGCTTGGCAAGATTATTGATGCGATACAATTCTTGCGCTTCTGTGTTGCTGGGATCGAGGCGCGTGAGTTCGATCAGTGCTTCCTCTGCTCCGGCGAAGTCATCGGCGATGAACTTGGCATTGGCCGTCTCAAAGAGGGTCTGTATGGCCTGTGCCTGCTTGGCTTGTTTCATTTCTTCGTAATCGGTTTGAAGTCCTAATGCGCGGTTCCTCAGTTCGGCATCCCGAATGGTTTGTTCTTGCTCCACGGCATATCTGGCCTGAACAACGAGCGCCTGAATGTCGCTTTCCCGCAAGGCCCCATCGGTAAGGTCCGGATTGAAACGGGCCATGCTGAGGGCATCCTCAAGGTGGCTTAGAGCGACCCCCGGCTTGTTCGCTGCCATGGCGGTTTTGCCACGTTGCAAGGAGTGCTCAAGCAGGACCAGAGCTTGTTGTCGTTGTACTGAGGCGCGTTCCCTCGCATCGATTGCGGTACTTCCCAGATGCGTCTCCTCATCTCCGGCAACACGGCCAGTTCGATAGTGAAGGTCCGCAACGGCAGCATTTGTGGGATCAAGTTCGAAGGCATGCCCAAAGGCTTCATGAGCCGCTGAGATTTCACCTCGGCTATAGGATTCCAGCCCCCGTTCAACAAACTGACTGATGAGGGTTGCCACGCGGTCGTCGACGACCTGGGAGTGCTCTTTGGCTGCAGCAATGATCTCTTCAAGGCTCTCATCAGAGAGGACTGCGCCCGCGCCCATTTTTTCGTCGGAGAGCGGTCTGAGCTCTGGTGCCCTTGGCTCCGGTTTAGGATTGGATTCGTCCTCAACAGGTTCTGGTTTGGACTCACTGAATACTGGCTCAGGAGCGGATTCGGTCTCAGCAGGTTCGGGTTCCGGAGGTGGTGGAACCGGATCGGGCTCTACGGGCTGGGGGGCCGGTTCGGACTCGGTCGCGTTGGAGTTGCCCGAACGAATGCGCTCGAGGGTTCGTTGATATTCCTCAAGCCAGGACTCACTGCCCGGGTCAAGTGGTTCTGGCGTGTCGGTATCTTGTGCCGTGAACTCTGCTCCGATGGGGGCGGTGTCCGATGGGGTTTTGCTTGGAACGCTCTCTTCGGCAGCCCAGAACTCCGTGGTTCCACAACCGGTGGCAAGGCAGAGCATTGCCACAGTAACTGAGAAGAGAGCAACACAGCGAGGTGGGGGCAATGGGGCGAGAATCACGGAAGAACGACCTCCAAGGACCGGCTGTCTCCTGCACGATCGAGCAGTGTAGCGACGAGACGATTCACCGGGCTAAGGATCTGAGTTTTTGTTGTTCGAGGTTTGTGTGTGTCTGGATCCAAGACAATGCTTCCATCACTTGTGAGGACGAGCCGCTCAAGAGTGATTTTCTCGGTATCTTCAAAGATTCGCAATGCCTGAAGTGTGAGTCCTGTGGATTTAGATCTGGCAAAAAGCGATTCGCCGAGTTGTGAGGTGATACGGAGTGGGGGGGCGTCAGGCGTTTCTGACCCTGTGGTTAGTTTGAACACGGCATGATCCGAATCTCCGCTTTCCAGCATTAGAGAAAAGTGCTCCGGAGTCTCCACGGTAACGCTATCGCTTCGTTGTGCGTTAACAATCAAATCTGGGGCACTTTTGCTCGGCCGCGCCAAGACGGCCCAAACTTCATAGTCGAGCGAAGATCGTGCGAGGGGCATTGCGACATCCCACCAGGATCGCGCTCCAGCAGGAAGTGACGCAACAAGTTCGGGGGGCTGGCCTTGGGCTCCCCGATAAACTCGATACACAAGAGTCAGGCCTCCTAGAGAGTTTTTTTCTTGGCGGTTTTCAAGAACGGCGTTTGCCGGCCCCGGTTTCCAACTTACCGTTACTGCTTGATCGCTGTAAGTTGCGGTGACGTCTTGTGGGGGTGTCGGATTAGGCGGACGGCCATCGGGACTACCGAGTTGACTTCGCATCTGCTCGGCCTTGAAGTTCTGGATTTCAGCCGAATCATAAAAAACTGAACTCTCAACGGCTTTGATCCTAGGGGAGTAGGCAAGAGCTAATTGCACAGGGTCATGTATGGCGCCTTGGGGGCCGCGTTCAGAGTGTTCCGCAGGAGCGTCGAGTTCGGATCGGATTTGATTTTCCAATCGTTCAGCATTTTGCAGAGAAGCCGTGTGGAGGAAATTGTGCAGGGAGAAAGACAGTCCAATCAAACCCAGTGAGAGAATGAGTCCCGTTGTAATCACGTGACGCCCAGCATTCGAGGCGAGTTGAAGGCTCATGACTCTTCCTCCGATGCATCGCGTGGAAATGATCCCACGATGGTGACGGACAGGCGGATTGGAGGTGAATCCAATCGAAGAAGATCCACGGCCCATTGGTCTGGGTCAAAACGCCTCAATGTTGCTTGTTGGACGGAGATGAGGGGTCTGGTTTTGTTAGGAGTAAGTGATTCGAGGAAGGCGAGCACTCTGTCCAGAGTCGATGTCACGATGATGTGGGCGCGCAGTTCCATGAAGTCTGGATGTGTTGCGGTCTGTGCTTTTTCATCATCCAGACCCTCCAACTGAAAATTTTCTACAACCGAGATCTCGTTTGCGATGATTCTGCCAACGATGCGGGACAAGAATTTTTGCGTTTGCTCGGAATTCCGTGACTGAGCGATGATGCGGTCGTAGAGGGCACTGCCAGGTCTCAGCGAGTCGATGCCGCCGTGTTTGAGTAATGGCTCTAAGTCGGGCGAATCACCTTTCAATTCCGGGTCGGTCATGCGCCCGAGCCATTGGTCAGATAGGTTTCCCCAAGCATCTCGCGCAGAGGAGAGAACCTTGACCTCGTCATGGCTGATAACAGGAGTGTCATTCCGACGAGTGCGAATCTTACTGGCGCGGAGGCTCAGTTCTTCCGCGGCTTGACGGCCTTGTTCCATGCTGCTGATGCCGGCGGTAAGGAAGTACCCCACGGAAACTAATAGGACCACGATGGAAGCCAGAATCAGTTTCACGGCAAAGAGATCTCAACGACGAAGCGTGACCGCCCGGCTTCCGGGGCGGGTTCGGGGCCTCGAACTCTGACAGACTCGAATAGCGGGGAGTAAAGGTCGTGGAGTCGTTTCTCAAGTTCAGAATCAAAGGAGGGGTCGACAAAAAGAGTGAGGCGGAGGTTTCCTGGGCGTGACGGTTGGCTGGGGGTATACCAGAGATTGTCGAGATGAAGTGAAGCCTCTCCACGGTCTTTGATGAGAGGGGCGAGAATGACGAGTGCTTTCCTCACAACAGAGGTTGACTTTCGTCGTTCTGCCAGCGCCTGAAGCGTGTGGGCACGGGTTTCTTGGACTTTGAGTTCGTTGAGGGTGTTGCCCCAAAGGACAGCGAGGTCTTGCATCTCGCCTTCAAGGTGAATGGGGAGTGTTCCGTTGAAGGTTTTTACCTGATGTCGTGCGTTTTCTGTCGCCGCCACAATCCCAGCAGCAGACAGGAAGACCGTCGCTGCAATGGCGGGGAGCCGGCGATGAGATTCCCGGTGGTAATTTTTTGTGATGATGGGGCATCTGAAACGACCGAGTTGTAGGCCTGAGAGGGCGAGTCCGAACGCTTTTGACATGGCGAGAGTCTCATGCTGGCGTTGCTGAGCTCGATCAAGTTCTCGACTCGTGATGACACGATCAAACTTAGACATGCGGACGACGTCGATGCCAAATGCAGACTTGAGTGCTCGTGTGAGAGGGGCCTCGAGGGAACCCTCTTCAGTCAAAACGAGATCTTTTGGGTCAAATGTGCGATCCCCTGGAAGCAGGAAAGAACACGCGGAGTCGACCTCGCCTTTGAGTCGCTCTGCGAGAACTTCAATATCGGGATTGTCCGCGAGGCCGAACGGAAGTTGCCGGGTCCATAGACCCAAATTCGTGAGTAGCACCAATTCGGTTGAGGTCTCACCCACACCGAGAATGATGCGATCACCGCCCCACGGCATTTCAAATTCGACGAAGGAGGACATTGCGACAGCCGAAGCCTCCAAGTCATCCCATGAGACCCCAGCGCTTCTCAGTTCTGTTTCTCTTTTGCGGGCGTCTGCCTTTGTCATACTCACGCTGAGAACCGGTTGCTCCTCTACCCCTTTTCGCGCTTTGTGGGCGATCAAGAGATCTTCGGCGGCGACGCCGGTGTCACGCACCACTTCATAACGAATCAACTCGGCTGTTCGGCGATCTTCCATGGTGGGAACGCGGTACGTGTGTGAACGCACTATTCCCGCGACATCGCCAACAATGACGCGAGTGCGCGAACCGATTTGTGAACTGATCTTTCGCAGAGCCTCTTCCAGAGAACTCTCTGGATCCTGTTGCATGTAGTACGGGACTCTCCAATAGCGGAGTAACTTCACCCGCCTGCCGCGTCGCACCAATTCAACGGCCTTGAGAGTGCCATCTCCCATATCAATGCCCACGGCATGTTGAAACGAGAAATTCATGCCGGGGCAGAGACCTCCATGACCTTCTGAATGTCTTCCCATGTCTGAATTTTTGCAGCGGGATTACGAAGGAGGTATGAGGGATGGTAGGTGGGGATAACGGGGATACCCTGAAAATGATGTGTTTGTCCTCGCAGGCGGGACATGGGTGCCTGTGAGTCGAGGAGCCAGTGCGCCGCAACTTTTCCGAGTGCGCAAATCACCGCTGGGCGTACAGCGTCAATTTGCTGTTCAAGGTAGGGGGTGCAAGCATTGATTTCCTCGGGGAGAGGGTTGCGATTCTTGGGGGGGCGACATTTCACAATGTTGCAGATGTAGACTTCTGCCCTCTCTCTTTTCATGCCCTTTTCGATGATGGCATCGAGCAACTTTCCTGCAGGGCCGACGAAGGGACGTCCCAGACGGTCCTCATCTTGTCCAGGAGCTTCTCCGATGAACATGATGCGGGCAGTGGGATTGCCTTCGCCCGGAACCGTGTGACGACGATCCCTGCAGAGGCCACATTTTTTACACGTGGAGATGTCCGAAGAGATCTTTTCAAGTAGCGACGAGGCCTTCTCGGAGGGAGGAGGAGAAAGCAGAGCCTCTTGTTGCGCGGAAGGAGGAGTGGGGTGGTGCGACGGCTCGGCCTGTGTCCTGTGTGGTCGGGCGAGGTTCTTTACCCCGGCATGCTGAAGAGATTTGAGGAACCGAACTGTGGTGGAGTGCATGGTTCTCGCTATGTTAGCGATCCGTCTTCCCGCGACCACACAGCAGCTGCAACGAGTGCGAGGGCTGCAGTCTCAACACGGAGAATATTTTGACCGAGGGAAACAGGAAAAACTCCACGATTTAATGCGAGAGACTCTTCCTGTTCCGAAAACCCTCCCTCGGGACCGATCAGAATCGTCAAGGGACCGGCACTGCTTTGAGGGGGAAGAGGGCTTTTTGCCGGAGAATCTGGGGGGACAGCAAGCCAGGCGACACCCTCAATTTGTTCGAGGAGTTTGCCCCAGGTGGTGGGGGGTGACACCTCAAGGCTGTAGAGCCTTCGGCATTGCAGCATGGCTTGATCGGCCTTTCGTTGCAGTCGTTCAAGTCGCGCAGCGCTGATCTTACGTGGACTGTGCTGTGTGATGAGTGGAACAATTTTGTTCACACCCAGTTCGCTTGCCTTTTCGACGAGCCAGTCCAGCCTTGGAAGTCTTGGCGGCGAGACAGCGAGTGTCAGAGGTGAAACCGGTGGTTTGGCGCGATCTTTCTGGCGGACGATTTCAATGCGATCACTTCCAGACCATTCAGCTTCTCCGAGCCCCCCTCTTCCATCGACGACTTCGATCTCTTCCCCAGGGGGAAGGCGCAAAACTCGTCCCAGATGATGAACGGTTTCTTTTGACAACTGTGCTGGATGGTCGTTGACATCAGTGACGAGGCAGCGGTGTTTGCGGGGCACGGAAAGACCTCTTTGTCGGTTGCAGGATCTCGTTGTGATACCTTCCCACGGCGTATCCACGCACCCCAGTGGTGGGGTTCGTTGTGCCTCGGCACGATACAGTTTCTTTGGAGAGACTTTTCATGCGCCTGACCCATGCGGCAGACAGCGCCTTCAACAAGGCAGTTCCCCTTGCAGTTGTTCTCGTCGGTAAACGACGTCCGCCAGCATTGCCCTGTGGTGCCTTGGGGGATCAGGCCTTGGACCTGTGGCGTCGGAAGTTCTTTGCGGGAAAGGCAAAAGAGACTCTTCTGATTCATAGTCCGAAACGGACGGGGCCGAAGGCTCTTCTCTTGATCGGGTTGGGGCAGCCGAAGGGAGTCGGCCTAGATCTTTTCCGTGAGGTGGGCGCTATGGCTGTGTCAGAAGCCGCCAAATTGGGCGTTGCCAAGGTCGTGGTGGGTGTGGCGGAGAAAGTTACATTTGGTGCAGAAGAAGTCCAAGCGCTCGGAGAAGGAGCTGTACTGGCCTCCTATCGCTATTCGGGCCGACCAGCGAAGACAAACCCCCCAAAGGAAGTTGTCGTGATCGGGGAGTTCCCAGGGGTTGCATCGAGTCTGCGAGCGGCGCGTACTTTGGGCGAAGGCGCCAACCTCGCTCGCACGCTAGGAGATCTTCCTGGGAACATCTGTACGCCGGCCTATCTTCGGGATACGGCTCGTCGGGTGTCTCGAAAGGGAGGCCTTCGGTTCAAGGTCTATGACAAGGCGGCACTGAAGAAGCTGGGATACGGTGGAATCCTTGCAGTTAACCAAGGCTCAGTCGCCCCGCCATTTCTGCTCGAAATGGAATACAAGCCTGCACGATTTAAAAAGACCCTTTGCGTGGTGGGGAAGGGGCTGACATTTGATTCAGGGGGAATCTCCATCAAGCCATCATCCAAGATGGAGGAGATGAAGTTCGACATGTGCGGCGCGGCGGCAACGATTGGACTGATGCAAGCTGTAGCGGCGCTCAAACCGAAGGGCGTGCGCGTGATCGGGATTGTTGGAACGACGGACAACCTCCCCTCGGGAAGCGCATATAAACCCGGCGATGTGATTACCACCGGGTCGGGGAAAACGATTGAAGTGGTGAACACGGATGCTGAGGGGCGTGTTGTGTTATCTGATGCGATTCATCACGCGACGAGTTTCGATCCAAATGCCATTGTGGATATGGCGACCCTTACAGGATCCGTTCTCGTCGCACTTGGCAGCGAAGCTGCCGGGCTTTTCTCACACGACAAAAAACTTGTGCGGCACCTGAGAGAATCTTCCGACAGGACGGGTGAGGGCGTGTGGCATCTCCCGATTTTCAAGGCTTTCGAAGAGATGATAGAGAGCCCCTGGGCTGATGTGCGCAACTCGGCGGGGCGCTACGCTGGCTCCTCAACTGCCGCGGCTTTCCTCTTTGCGTTTAACGGAGGAATACCTCACGCCCATCTCGATATTGCCGGGACGGCCTGGGATGGTCCGAAGCGGGCGTACAACAGCAGCGGCCATGCGACAGGATTCGGAGTGCGGTTGCTTTATGACTTTGCGAGTCGATTTGGGGCAGGGAGTTAGTCCAACGATTGCGTAGAGGAGCCGTGAACAGACGCCACCGCATCAGGTGGGCTTGTGGAACTGTGTCGCGCTGACGACTACAAAATGGTGACCCCATGGATTTCGATGGGGATCCTCGCCCATCAGGGTTTGTGGAATACCTGTGGAAAACGTTCAGTCCTGTCGGGGCGGGGCAGACTTATCGGAAAGATCCGACAAGATTTCCTTTACCAGTCCTGCTGGAGCTTTACCGAGAGTGGTGCCCTCGTCTCGACAAGCCTCCGCCACTGTCTCGGCAACGTCTTGCATTTGTTCATGGGCAGGTTCGCTACCGCCGAGGAGAAGGTAATCCTCGCCCTGGGTAACGCGCGTTACGCCGTCTGCAGACTTTGGCCCAAGGCCCGCCCCGTCTAAACCGACTCCGAGCAATGCAGTACGTCGTGATTTTGGATTTCTCGGTTCCATGACGGGGTTCATACTACCCTCAGTGTGAGGCCAGGGAAATGGTCCTGTGGCCCTGGGAGTCAAGGCTTGCTAGGGTCCCGACGTAGCGTTCTGTTGGCGGCATGGCCAAGTGGTAAGGCGACGGATTGCAAATCCGTCATCGCCGGTTCGAATCCGGCTGCCGCCTCCATCGGTCAGGCCTAGCCTTAGGAAAAAGAGTGGTGCCTCGGGGATGACTTTTCCGTGACTAAGGTGACGACAGGAAACACGGACCGACGCGAATTTCATGTCACGGGCATGGACTGTGCAGAGGAGGTTGAACAACTCCGGCGAGCGCTCTTGCCCTTGGACGAGGTGACGGACATCGGTGTCGATCTCTTGAGCGACCGTTTGGTGGTGTATCTTGATCGAGCACGAGACCGCGAGCCGGATCTCATCGGGGTCGTGGCAGGGACAGGCATGACGGCTTCACCTTTCAATGGCGGAGGTGAGGGTGATCCGAGTGCCTCAAAACAACGGGGTGGGTGGACCGCTGTCAGTGCTGTTTTTCTCCTTGCTGCGCTGATTGCCCAGAGTCTTGTTGCCGAGGAGTGGAGGGAAGTTTTCCAAGGCGTTCCGAGCCCCATAGCCGGGGGGTTGTATGTGCTCTCAATTCTGACGGGCATTGTGTTTGTCCTTCCTCAGGCGGCTCAATCGTTGAAGTCTTTGCGCCCCGACATGCACTTGCTCATGACGATTGCGGTAGTGAGTGCGGTGATTCTCGACGAGTGGTTTGAGGCGGCGACGGTCACTATCCTTTTTTCTCTCTCACTCAATTTGGAAGCGTCGAGCATCCGTCGAGCACGACGATCTGTTGCCTCTTTGCTGGATTTATCTCCCCAAGAGGCCACCCTCTTAGAGGAGGACGCCGAGGGGCAGGAAGTCAAACGCAGTGTCCCCGTTTCTGAC
>JAZALG010000064.1:0-6835 GCA_036229545.1 Planctomycetota bacterium
CGGGATCCATCTTGCACGACCAGGATGGCCAACTGGTGGCGCTCTGCTGCAAGGGCTGTGTGAAGAAGGTGGTCGCCGATCCGACGAAATACCTGGCGATCCTCAATAAGGCGGTAATTGACAAGCAGAAGAGCGACTATCCCTTCGACACCTGTCTCGTCATGGACGGTGAACCCCTCGTTGAAGATGAGGTCGTCGACCATGTCTATCAGTCGCGGTTGTTCCGCTTCTGTTGTGAAGGGTGTGTTGATGGATTCGTGGAAGACCCGGCTGCCTATCAGGCAAAGGTGGACGCGGCTCTCATCAAGAAGCAGTCGGCTGACTATCCCGTCACCGACTGTCTCGTGAAAGGCAAGCCCATGGGGGACAACCCTGTGGATCTCCTTTATGGCACCACGCTTTTGAAGTTCTGCTGCAAGGGCTGTGTGAAGACGTTCCATGCGGACCCCAAGAAGTTCCTTGGCAAGTTGGCTGCAGCCCGCGCGGCAGTCAGGCAGGAGCCCGCAGAGGGACGCTCCGAGGGTTGAGAGACCGGAGTTTCGTTCTCTTTCTCTAGGATCCCGAGATGACCAGTTCTGACGTTGTCATTGTGGGGGCGGCCCGAACTCCCATCGGAAAGTTCCTGGGTGCGTTCCGTTCTGTCTCAGCGGTGGAACTGGGGATCGCTGCGACCGAGGGTCTCCTTGAACGGGCTGGCATCGACCGCTCACAGGTCGATCAGGTGATCTTTGGCATGGCCCGTCAGGCTGGGTCGGGTCCCAATGTTGCCCGACAGGTGCAGATCGGATCGGGAATGCCCGAATCGGGGACGGCGCTTACCGTTAATCAGGCCTGTGCTTCAGGTCTTCGAGCGATTGTCCTCGCGGCGAACGAGATCGTCTCAGGGTCTGCGCAGGCGATCGTGGCTGGAGGGACCGAGTCGATGACTCGGATCCCCTTCTATCTCCCTGACATGCGCTTGGGCATGCGGTTGGGGAACAAGGAGATCCTCGACGGGAATTACCAAGATGGCTTCCACTGCCCCCTCGTGGATGCCCCCATGGGAATGACGGCGGAGACTCTCGCCGAGAAGTATGAGATTGCCAGGGAAGAACAAGACGCCTATGCCGTGGTGTCCCAGCAGAAATGCGGGGCCGCTCTTGAGGCAGGGAAGTTCACCGATGAAATCGTTCCTGTCACGGTCAAAAGTCGTCGTGGTGATGTTGTGGTGGACACCGATGAGCATCCTCGACCGGACGCAACGGTGGAGGGCCTGATGAAGTTGTCTTCCGTCTTCAAAGAAGAGGGGACGGTTCATGCAGGAAACAGTTCGGGGATTACGGACGGAGCTGCGGCACTGCTGGTCACCTCAGAAGAGTTTGCCCAGACTCACGACCTCACCGTCATGGCTCGATTGACGGGAAGCGCCATGGCGGGAGTGGATCCGGCAGTCATGGGCTTGGGCCCGGTGCCCGCGACTCAGAAACTTCTTGAGAAGGCAGGGCGGGAGCTGAGCGAGATCGACCTGATCGAACTCAATGAGGCTTTCGCGGCGCAGGTTCTGGCCTGTGATCGGGAAATGGGCCTGGACCATGACCGCCTGAACGTCAATGGGGGCGCCATTGCTCTGGGACATCCCATCGGGTGCACGGGAGCCAGAATCGTGGTGACCCTTCTCCACGAGATGGTCCGCCGTGATTCGAAGACGGGCTTGGCGACGCTGTGCGTGAGTGGAGGGATGGGGATTTCAGCGCTCTTCGAGCGTGCCTGAGCCTTACGCGGTAAAAAGCAGCGTCTCGGGCTCCGAAGGGTTCCCTAAGGCGTCGCGGAACTGATTCCGTACAGAGTGTCGTCCGTAGGCTGCGAGGAGGAGGGGGCCGTTTTGTTGAGGCAGAGCGGGGGGCGGCTCCCCTGGTCGCCAAGAGTCTGCGGCAATCAGGTCAATCTCTGTCCGACGCAGATCCTGAGTCCACACCTCAAGGGTCTGGCCCGTTGAAATGAGGTGGATGGGGCGGGGGTTTGAGCCAGTCCGCCCATAGCACTGTTCGAGGTAATGGATCTTGCACAGACGAAGTGCATCCAGATGGTGAAGGGAATCGGATCGCGTGGATTGGCCGGGATGTTGGCGCCATGAGTAGAGCACCTGATCAACCTTGCCGACCCGACATCCTGCGGCAAACCACCGATACCAGAAGTCGATGTCGAGAGGCCATGGGCCTTGCGGCTCATAGCCACCGCATTCCTGGAGGCTGGCCGTGTGATAGAGCCCTGTCTGATGAAGGGCTGGGATTTCCACAAAGCGCTCCGCCGACATGGCTTCATGGGTGAGCAGGGTGTTTTGCCAGGTGATGTAGCGAGACATCCCTTCAGTGGCCGCCCCGACCTGTTCGACCTGGCTTGTCACTCCTTGAAGGGAAGGATCACGCTTGAGTTCTCGGACCAGGGTGGAGAGTCGGTGGGGTGGGCAGCGGTCATCGGCTTCCATGTGGGAGACCAGAGGTGCCTTGACGGCGTTCAGGCCGACCTGGAGAGCCGGGCCCGGGCCCTGCCCCTTCCCTTCAAGGAGGACGACTCGCGGTTCGGTGTCGGAGCGTTCCTGCAACCATGCGAGCGTTCCGTCATCTTGGTTGTCGGGGTCGGTATCGACAATGGCGAGAATGCGCAGAGTGACTCCCTCCTGAAGAAGAAGGTCGTCCACGGCTTCTGGAAGAGTCTGAATCGTCCGGTAGACGGGAAGGAGGACGTCGACATGGGGAAGAATCACGGAGAGAAGATCTCTGTGAGGGAAGGGGATGGGACATGGCACAGGTGTCGATACACTAGGGCTATGGGTGCTGAGTTTATTCTCGTTGATAGTGAAGTGGTTCGACCGCTCAGGGGAGAGGTCCTTCGGCCTGGTCAGGAACTGTCAGAGAGTATCTATCCCCAGGATGACGATCCTTCGACAACCCATTTTGCCATGAAGGAAGATGAGGAAATTATAGGCGTCGTTTCTCTTCTGCCTGAAATTCGGTCCGGCGGGATGGAGCGATGGCGAGTGCGGGGGATGGCGGTGCGTCCTGACCGCCAGCGTGAGGGGCTTGGAAGCATTCTGATGCGCGGGGTGCAGGCCATTGCACAAAAGCGCGGAGGAGGGATGTGGATGAACGTCCGGACAACGGCAGAGAGCTTCTATTCCGGCCATGGGTGCCAAGTAGAAGGAGAGCCATTTGAAGGCGATCTCATCGGTTCTCTCGGTTCTCACATCTTGATGGTGTGGTGGCCTGACGGAGAAAAGCCTGCTTCTCCTGACGCGGAGAGCTGAAGGGCCGATAGCTGCCTTGCGGGCCGCACCGCATAAAGCGCATAATTCCCATGTTTCCAGCCCCCCATGTATTGGGGTGGCTTGGCTCGCCCCGAAGGGCGGCGGCCGACCTGGGCAACCCACGGCAATCGCGTGGTTTGTTGCTCGGTTGCCGGACGATGAACGACTCAGATGTATCCCTATTTTATCTAGGAATTGAAGAGGACATGACGATCCAGACGGTTGGTGTCATTGGTTGTGGCTTAATGGGTCACGGTATCGCTCAGGTGTCAGCGGTTGCTGGCCATCGCGTTGTGGTTTGCGAAGAGGAGCAAGAAGCCCTTGATCGGGGCATGGGCCGGATTCGCAAGAGCCTCGACAAGTTGGTCGAGAAAGAAAAGGTGTCCGCGGAGGACGCTCAAGCAGCGCTTGGGCGAATCCAAGGAACCGTCCAGTTTGACGATCTCGCAGATTGCGATCTGGTGGTGGAAGCCATCATTGAAGACCTGGAGATCAAGAAGACCCTTTTCGCCAAGCTGGGAGAAACCTGCAAACCCGAAACGATCTTTGCTTCAAATACGTCCTCATTTTCTGTCGGGGATATGGGCAAAGCCAGTGGACGGCCCGAGCGCATGGTTGGATTGCATTTCTTCAATCCCGTGCAACTCATGAAACTTGTTGAGGTTGTGAAAACCGCGGAGACTTCGGATGAAGTTTTCGCCTCTGCCAAGGCTTTCGGTGAAGCCACCGGAAAGGTTCCTGTCGCCGCAAATGATACCCCCGGCTTTGTCGTGAACCGCCTGTTGGTGCCGTACATGGCAGATGCCATGAGAATGGTGGATCGAGGGGATGCGACTCCCGCGGATATCGACGCCGGGATGACCCTGGGCTGCGGTTACCCCATGGGACCCTTCAAACTCACGGACTACGTGGGTCTCGATACAACTCTCTCGATCCTGGAAGGATGGCACGCCGCGGATCCGGAGAACGTTCTGTTTGAACCTCCGGCAATTCTCAAACAACTCGTGGCCGAAGGAAAACTGGGCCGGAAAACAGGCGAAGGGTTCTACAAGTGGGACGGGGACAAGGTCGCATGAAGACGAGTTCTATTCGCCTTGCGGCTGTTGTGCTCCTCGTCGGGTGTGCAACTCCCGGAACTGAAATGGAAGAAGGACGTGCAGAGGCTTCCTCAGTTTTAGAGGAGGCTGTTGCACGAACCGTGGAACGGGCTCTTGATCGCACTGCGGCTGCGGAAGAGGCGACACAAGATGCTCACCGCGAAGCGAAGGAAACGGTCACGACCCTGATAACAGGAAATGAGGACTTCTTGTCCCAAGCCGAGGATCTTCTGACAGAAGCGGGCGCTTTACGTTTGTTGATGGATGACGTCGAACAGGGTCTGGGGGCTTCTCCAATGAAGGAGAGTCTGATCGGACTCGAACAAGATGCCGGGGACCTGCAGGTCAAGGCAGATGATCTTGTCATGCGGGCTCGAGGACTCGAATCACGTGCGCAACAGCACAATCTCTCTGCATCAGAATCCAGAGCAGAAGCTCTTTCGAAGGGATCGGTACCGACTATGCATACCCAACAGATGGACTGGTGGACAGACAACTATGACGTGACGGCCGAACAGGTCCTTGAGATCTCGACAAGCCATGGCCTCATGGTTTTAGAGTTTTTTCCTGATGTGGCTCCCGGGCATGTGAAGAACATGGCGGACCTCACCCTCAAGGGATTTTATGACGGAACCCGATTCCATCGAGTGGCTCCAGGATTTGTGATTCAGGGGGGTGACCCCAATACCAAGGATGCTGATCCGAGGAACGATGGCATGGGCGGTCCTGGGTATAAAATCAAAGCGGAGTTCAGCGCCAAGCCACACCTTCGCGGGACTCTCTCCATGGCCCGCTCAGGCCACCCGGATTCCGCGGGCAGCCAGTTCTTCGTTTGTCACGGAGCGGCTCCCTTTCTCGACCAGAAGTACACCGTCTTCGGACATCTCCTCTCGGGTTACGATGCCCTTGACGCCATCGTGGGCTTGGCGAGCAGTAAAGATGGGCCTCCGACTGAACCCGTTGTTGTACTGGCGATGACCTTGCGGGACAGGAGCCCGGAAGACGTCAAAGAATCTCAATAAACTGGATGGAATCTGAACCATGGTGACGTTCTCTAAAAAACCGACAGCCACACTGAAGACTTCGATGGGGGATCTGTCCCTGGCGCTTCTCCCGGACCGAGCTCCCAACACCTGTGAGAACTTTGTGAAGTTGGCCTACCAGGGCTTCTATGACGGCCTCACGTTCCACCGGATTCTGAGTTCTTTCATGATCCAGGGCGGTTGCCCGAAGGGAAACGGAACGGGAGGGCCTGGGTACACCATTCGCCCAGAGTTCAATGAGACACCCCATGTCCGGGGAACGGTCTCGATGGCGCGGAACAACGACCCCCAGAGTGCTGGTAGCCAGTTCTTTATCTGCCTTGCCGATGCGAGGTACCTCGACCACAAGTACAGCGCTTTTGCGGAGGTCGGAGATGGAGACGAAGTTCTCACCAAAATCGAGGAGGTACCGGTCGAGGTGGAGAATCGTTTCAAGGAAAAGAGCCAGCCTCAGTTTCCGGTCTATATCAACAGCATCATTCTAGACGGGGTGGAAGTTGACGAGAGCGATCTCCCCCAACCGGAGCAGCCTAAAGAGGCGCCGAAACAAAACGAGTCATCTGAAAAAGAGAACGAGAGTGGATCTGAAGTTTCGGCTGAAAATGTTGGAGCGGAGGAGGGGGAAGACGCTGCGGAGGGGAATGAGGCAAAGGCCGCGAAAAAAAGCAAAAAGCCTTCGGCGAGACGGAAACCGTCGCGGAAGAAGAAGGATTCAACGCAAAGTAACTGAGACCAGGGGAGTTCGTTCGTGGATCACGAGAACATTCTGCGCGAAGACAGGGACAGTATCGCCGTTGTCACGGTGAACCGACCGGACAAACTGAATGCGCTGAACCATGCCACCATCGGAGAGTTGCAGGCCTGCTTTGACGAGTTGGGTGCCGACGACCAAATCCGGGGAGTAATCCTGACCGGGTCCGGTGACAAGGCGTTCGTCGCGGGAGCAGACATCGGAGAGTTGGCCGATCAAACGCCGTTGACGGCACGTCCTCTCGCGATGCGGGGGCAGCATCTCATGAACACCATCGAAGCCTGTCCCAAGCCCGTCATCGCAGCGATTAACGGATATGCCCTGGGGGGCGGGTGTGAGCTCTCCCTCGCCTGTCACCTGCGCTACGCGTCGGATCTGGCCGTTCTGGGGCTTCCCGAAGTCAGCCTAGGTATTATCCCCGGCTACGGAGGCACGCAGCGATTGCCTCGCATCATCGGCAAGGGGCGCGCCCTTGAGATGATTCTCACAGCCCGAATGGTCAAGGCCGACGAGGCGATGGCGATGGGACTGGTCAACGGTGTTTTCCCTTCGGCGGACCTGTTGGGGGAGGTGGAGAACATCCTACGGACCGTTCTTTCCCATGGACCTGTCGCGATCCGTATGGCCCTCGACGCCGTGAATCATGGCGCTGAGATGCCCC
>JAZALG010000065.1:0-5788 GCA_036229545.1 Planctomycetota bacterium
GATTGGACTGAAACCGTGATGATAATGCCGATGAGGATGCCCATGAGGCCGGAGCGGGCGAGCACTTGATTCAGCGATTTTTCGATCCGGTTGATCAGAAGTGCCCGCATGTTTTTTGTGATGTAGGCCAGGCTCAAGAAAATCAAGCCAATCGCGATGACCAGAAGGGCCAGCGCCAAACTGGCGCCCTCAAATCCAATGGCCAAGACCAGCCCCTCAACCTCTTTAGCCCCTGCCTTGACCGCCGCCTTGATCGGGCTCTCGTACTGAACCCCCTGGGCGCCCAAACCTGACAGGAACTCCGTCATCTTCATTGCCGTTGACTGGAGAAATCCTGTCATCAACTCCAGAGGCAACAGAACCGCCACGCAGATCAAGTTGAACACGTCATGGACCGTCGCGCAGGCAAAGGCCCGCCTAAACTCAGCGGAGCGACGCACGCTCCCGATGCTCACGAGAACGCATGTGACCGTAGTTCCAATGTTTGCCCCCATGACCATGGGCACCGCCATTCCAAGGGGCAGGGTCCCGGATCCCACGAGGGCAACAATCGCCGCGGTCGTCACCGAAGACGATTGCACGAGCACGGTCGCCATGATTCCAGCCATGAGCGCCGAGAAGGGATTAGTGATCCCTTCAAAGAGGCCACCCTCTGTCCCCGCACTCATCATCTTGAAGGACACCTCCATCAACTTGATGGAGCACAGGAACAAGTACAGCAACCCTAGGGTTAGGGCGAGGCGTGCGAGAGGGTGGACCCCGTCTCGCGGGGTCTCCGGTCTCATCGCGACTGTCTCAGACATCTCGGGATCTCGATCGCAGCAATTTGCTGCCATTTGAAAAATATTTTTTAAGAGAGGGAGGTACAACTCCTCCCCCAAAAAAATCCCTTAGCGCTCCAGGCGGGTGCGGGACCACCACTAAGAGATCAGCCGACTATCAGCTTTCGTGGCCGGGGGGCAGGCTGGCACCCATGGCAGATATGGGTACCTCGTTGAGCCACCACTCGCCGGACAACCACTCGACCGCAACGCCGACAGGGCTTCCCCGACCTCCCATAAACCTGAAATTGGTCCTGAAATGCCCCTGGTTGCCCCTCCGGTGTCCGGTAAAAGATGTCGAAACTGCTTCCTTCCGCTTCGATGGCCTCTTGCAGCACCAATTTGATCGCCGAGACAAGTTCTCGAGCCTTGCTCGCGGGCACCCGATGACTCTTGCGGAGGGGGTGGAGCCCAGCCCGGTGCAAAGCCTCATCCACATAGATATTTCCCAGGCCGGCCAAAAAAGACTGGTCGAGAAGGAGTGGTTTGAGAAATCTCTTCCGCTTTCTCAGCTCTTTCTCCATCCATAACCCATCGACTTCGTCAGTATTCGCATCCGGTCCGAGGGATGGCAGAGCCTCCTCCAAACTTTCCGCAAGGATCAGGCGGCCGAATTTGCGCACATCGGCAAACACCAGATGCTGGCCGTTGTCCAAGGAAAGAGCCGCGCGCATATAGGGGTGCTCTGGAAAAGGTGAGAGATAGAGCCTCCCGCTCATTCGCAGGTGCCCAACAAGGTGGCTCCCGCTATCGAGATCGAAAATAAACCACTTTCCCCGTCGCCAAACTCGCTCAATGACCTGCCCGACGAGGCCCCTTCTGAAATTCTCCAAGGAAGGGCGGGCGACCGTCGACGGCCAACTGACCGTCACCTCTTGTACCTCCCTGCCCTCCACCCCCGAGCGAATCTGCCGCACGATGGTCTCAACCTCTGGTAGTTCTGGCATATACCCGTGTTAACACGGGATGGCCCCCTCTGCCAAGCCGCGGGGCCGGGGCTCGTCTCGCATCCCGGTGGCGCATAGACTGATCTGCCGTGAAGATCGTCATCACTAGCCCGATCTTTCCTCCCGATCTCGGGGGACCCTCCACCTATGTCCCGAGTTTGGCGACATACCTCACCGAACAGGGCCACGAAGTCACGGTCGTGGCCTTCTGCAGCGACCCCGACCCGCAGGGGTGGCCCTTCCAGGTCATCTCGGTCCCTCGGTCATCCATGCTCCTCCGCTACTGGCTGGACTTCTACGCCGTCTGGAAAGCCGTCAAGGGTGCGGACCTGCTCTACATCAATGAGCATCTTGCGCTGCACGTTGCCTTTGCGGGTCGCCTCCGAGGGATTCCCATGGTGATTCGAGTCTGCGTCGACGGCACCTGGGAAATCACCCACCGCCTCGGCTGGCATGACGATCCCATCACTCAGTACATCCACAAGACCTACGGATGGAGGGTTCGCTGGGTCCGAAAGGTGCAAAAACTCTGGTGGGGGTGGATGCGTCGCATCATCGCCCCGAGTCGGTTCCTTGAGAGCGTCGTGCTGGGCCATGACGTCGCGCCTCAAAAAATCCAACTCATTCACAACGCCTATCACGGCCCCCTTGAGTTGAAGGTCAGCAAGGAGGCCGCCCGAGAAACTGTCGGCCTTCCCGGGGACACAAAAATCCTCCTCGCCATCTGCCGACTCATGATCTGGAAGGGCGTCGACGGCATTATTCGAGCTCTCGAGAGACTCCCCGAAAATCACCACCTGTACGTGGCGGGGGACGGAGACGAACTCGAAGCGTGGACGGTCTTAGCCGAAGACCTCGGGATCTCTGACCGTGTTCACTTCCTCGGCAACGTGGCCCACGCAGATCTCATGACATGGATCCGAGCTTCCGACGTCTTCGTCCTCAACAGCAGTTACGAAGGCCTCAGCCACACCCTCTTGGAGGTAATGTGGCTTGGCCTCCCGGCAGCTGTCTCAGCCGTCTGCGGAAACCCCGAACTCATCGAGGACCGGGTGAATGGACGCGCTTTCGATTTTCAGGATGTAGACGGCATCGTGGACGCGGTCGGCGAGATCATCGCCGACTCCCAGACCGCCAACGACTACATCGAAAAAAGCAAAGAAAAGGTCCAGGACTTCGCGCGAGATAAAATCTTTGCACGAACGGAGGACCTTTTCTTCGAAATCGTCGGGCAACCCGGCCCGGCCAGGGAGGAATCATCCTGACGTCCCCAAAGACGCACTGGCTCTGGGCAGTTCTCGTCGTCCTCCCCTCCTGCGGGGCAGATCCCGCGCAGGACAACCCCCTCCTTCCCGGGGACAGCCTCTTAGGCCTTCTCGATGCCGCCATAGTGCTCGAGGAAATCCCCTCCAACCTCCCTCCGGAGGTTCATGCCCTCGTGGAATCCGCCCGGAACGGTGATGGCTCCATTCCTCTACGCTCACTCCCGGTAGAAAATTGGTCTGCGGGGCGGCTCGTCACCAATGCTCCCCTGCCCAAAGGGTGGGATACGCTCGTTCGCGGACTTGACGATGTCCGTCTTTGGAAGGCGCGCCCTGACATCCTTCCCCGAGCCGGAGCAAAGCCGCCCCAGATCCTCTTGGACGGAAAACCTGCCCCAAATTGGAATGCTAGCAAAGAGCCATTTCCCGGGCAGTTCTTCTTCTGGGACACCGACGATTGGTCCCTCCGGGCCCTTTCCGTCGCAAAACCTTCCGGTGTCACCGTCGCGACCTCTGTTGAACTGGACACAGAACTCTCCCCCCTGGAGAAATCAGATCGTTTTGCCGTATTGAACCGCTTTGAACTGGGCCGAGAAAATCGCCCGGCAATTCTTCTTCCTGCACCTTCCGCCCTCCGATTTGACCTCGGCCCCCTCCATGCCAACGCCCTTTCCATCTCCGTTGGACTCATTGACAGGTCCTGGGCTCTGGCGGATGAGGGAATTGCCCGTGTTCGGGGGGCTGGCGACGGAGCCACAGCCGCTGTCGATGTCGTCACGGAGGGAAAAACAATCCGCATCTGGTCAACTGACCTGAACCCCGGCTCCCCAAGTTGGCACCAGGGCCTCGTGGATCTTTCTCCCTGGCAAGGGCAGTCCATCTCCCTTCAACTCATCAGTGACCCCGGCCCCTCCAAAAACAACATTGCCGATTACCTCGTGTGGGGAGATCTTCGCCTTAGAGGACACCCCACGGCCCCTGATTCCCGCCCGCACGTCGTCTTGATTGATATCGACACGCTCAGACCCGACAGGACCTCCCTCTACGGAAGCGAAAGGGAAACAACCCCCCGCCTCGCAGCCTGGGCAGACAGCCAAGCCACCGTCTTTACCGACGCAAGAACAACCGCCTCGTTCACTCTGCCGGCGACCGCCTCCCTTCTCACCGGACTCGACGTCCATCAGCACGGAGTGCAACATTTCCCACAAGCGCTTTCGGACGCAGCCGCACCCCTAGCCCTTCTGCTGCATCAAGCGGGATACGAAACTCGCGCCATTGCTGAAGGCGCCTACCTAGCAAGTTCCTTCGGTTTTGCCACGGGCTTCGACCTCTACACAACTGCGCCCTACAAGCGCCCTGACTGGTCTGAAGCAATGCGGTGGATCTCAGGCCATGTCGGCCCCGAGGGAAGCAACCGCCCTCTCTTTTTGTTTCTCCACACCTATCTCGTCCATGCCCCCTACGAACATGACCCCACCTACACCAACCCTGAATACTCCGGTGCTTTCGCCGGAGAGGGCCTCCAAAATCTCGACCTCGAAGCTCACCGCTATGGGACGTCTTTGCTGTCCAGTGACGACATCGACTACGCCCTCGCCTGCTATGACGGCCTCGTTGCACAGATGGACCCTCTCGTGGCAGACCTCCTCCTTACCGTCGAGGCCTCGCTCGGTGAGAACACCCTTGTGATTTTCACCTCCGATCACGGCGAAGAGTTCGGTGAACATGGCCTCGTCGCTCATGGCCACAGCCTGTACGAAGAACTGCTCAAGGTTCCTTTCGTCGTTCGCTTCCCCTCCGGAGCGGGAGCCGGCGTCCGGCGTGATGATCCTGTGTCTTTAGTGGATGTGGTTCCTACCGTTCTCCATGCCGCAGGAATCGATCCCGGCACGGATCTTCCCGGGCAGGCCCTTCTCAGCCACCGGCAAGCTCGACCTCGCCCTCGTCTGAGCCGCTTTTCTTCTGATGCTGTCGCTCTCGAGCAGGGGGGGTGGAAGTTAATCGAGGGCGCCGTGGCGAGCCCCCGCGGACCGGTGCCGGGGCCACGCCTCTTTTCTCTCCGCGACGACCCCGCAGAGCGGGTTAATCTCGCCTCGGAACAGCCCGGACGGGTCGCTACTCTTCGCGCGCTCCTGAAGGACTATCTCGCGGCTCATCCGCCCCCATTCCAAGAAGACCTAGCCAAAGAATTGAAGGCTGACACCCTCGAAGATCTTGAGCAACTCGGCTATCTCGGAAACCCGTAAGGCGCAACTCCATGCTCATCCTTGTGACAGGTGGCACGGGCTTTATCGGCCGGTTCCTCGTGAACGCTCTCGTCGACCGAGGTGATCAGGTCACCGTGGTGACACGTAATCCCTCCCTCGCACGTCAGCGGGGGAAAGCCCGTGTGACCTATCGAGGTTGGCTGCCTTCCCTCGAGGGCTATGACGCCGTGGTTAACCTCACCGGCGCGCCCCTTTTTGGGAAGCGCTGGAACAAGAACGTCTGTCGCAAAATCGAAGAAAGCCGCGTCCGTTCCGCCTCCTGGGTCGCCCAATCCATCTCTGAGTGCTCTCGGCCGCCCAAAGTCTTCGTCAGCGGGTCAGCGATCGGTTTCTACGGCGATCGGGGCTCCGAAGTTCTCTCCGAAGAGGCGCCTCCAGGCACGGGGTTCCTCGCCGAGGTCTGCGAGAACTGGGAGACCGCCGCCCTTTCTCCTGCTCGCACGGTCCTCTTGCGTACCGGTATCGTGCTCCACCCCTCCGGAGGACCGCTT
>JAZALG010000066.1:0-25410 GCA_036229545.1 Planctomycetota bacterium
TACGAGGTCGATCTACCTGATTCATACCCCACTCCCTCGTAGACCCTCGATGACTTCCCGAGAAGAGGCTCTCCATGCCGGCCAGACCGCAGCGCCCAGACTGACAACAAGAAGGAGAAGGCCCGGAAGCAGGGCCGCCCCTGGGTCGGCAATGGGTGCCGCGAAGCCCTCGGGAAGGGCGATGGTCCCCATGAAATCAACTCCCCACAGGCCCACAACGAATCCCCCTAATCCCGCGAAGAAGCAGACCAGCCCTGCCTCAAGAAACACCTGTGAAAAAATCCAACGCCTGCGGCATCCCAATGCCCGACGGAGTGCGAACTCAGGAGAGCGAGCCGCGACAGACATGAGAACAACATTGGCAACTCCAACAGCGCCAAGAAGAAGGATGAGTGACCCCACCGCGCTGAGAAACGTCTGAAGGCCCCCAAAGATGGCGTTGATGTTCCGCTCCCGTTCAATGGCGTCGTAATAGGGTGCGAGGGTTGACTCCTGACGCGGATCAAAGCCGTGACGGGTACCGAGCACATTCCGTATTTCTGCTAATGCGACATCGCGATCGTCCGGGTGACGAGGACGCGCCACAAAGAATTGAAATCCTTCCGGACTCATCCTCTCCCACGTCGAAAAGGGCATGTACACAGCGCGGCTGTGACTGGTGTAAAACGAATCACCAGCAAGTTCTTCATCACGCACCGCTCCAATCACGGTGAAGCGTCGTACAACCGTGTCGTCAGGATCTCCACGACTAAAAATCAGTTGGATCTCTTCACCCTGCCATGGCTCGTCGCCAAACAAGGCTTCCCGCGTCCGGTGCCCGATCACAGCAACGGGAATCTCCATCGACTGATCATAATCGTCAAGCCAACGACTCCCCGGTTCGAGCGGAACGTGAACAATATCCGCAAACTCCGGATAGACACCTACCGCGATGACACGCCGGGTATTTCCGCCTCGGACTGCTCGAATAAACCAATTGTGCGCCTTGGGAGACAGCGCCTCGACAGACGGAGAGTGGGCACTGAGGGCCACCATGTCCTCCCCCTCCAACTCGACAAAATTCGCTACCCGCACATCACTTCGGGTTTGGGTGGCTCGGTTCACCCTCAAGAGAACAAAACCCTTTCCCATCGATTCGAGAGATTGCCTTTGAGAAACCTCAAATCCACGTGACACCGCTGTGAGGACAAAAACGGACGCAACCCCCCAGGCGATGCCGGCGGCCATCGGGAGAATCCGACGAGCCTCACGGCGAAGTGACGCGCCCACTTCCGCAAGAAGTTGAAACAGGGGCATTGAACTCAAGCCTCAGACAACGCTTCTATCGACGCCAGGACTGACTATCTGGCGAGGCAGGCAACAGGACCTTATCTCCTTCTTCCAGGTCCCCTTGAACCTCCGTGATCAGCCCATCACTCAAGCCAAGAGTCACGGGAACCGTTTCCGTGCGAGCCTCTGCCCCCTCCCCGATCACCCGCCGCACCATCCACTGCCCCCTCTCGCCACGAGTCAGAGCCCGTTGCGGAAGAACGGTGACCTGGTCCCGTCGGCCCAGAATGAGTTTGGCGTCAGCTGTCATGTCTGGGCGCAACAAAGACTCTGGGTCTGCAAGGGCGATCCGCACCTCGAAGGTCACAATCCCGCTGTTGTCCACCGATCCCGCGGGCGCGATTCGGTCAATCGCTCCAGAAAAAATCATTCCACGATGAGCATCGACGGTGACCTGGGCCTCCATTCCGGGGTAAATCCGCCCGAGATCGACTTCATCCACCCTCGCCTTAATGAACATCTCCGAGAGGTCTCCCAAGGTCATGATCTGGGTCGCGTTCCCTCCCGCTGTCAACAAGGAGGACACTCCGTCACCGACTTCTTTCTCGCGAAAAAGAACAACACCATCAATCGGCGAGCGAACGGTAGCTTCATTCAGGGCGGTCCGCGATCGGTCAACGGCAGCTTCCGCAGAAAGCAGATTTGCTTCTGTCTCCGCCACCGCAGCTTCCAGAATGGGCAGGCTGGCCTCAACGAGGCGAATCCGATGATCCACCAGACCCAGTGCCTTTTCTGCTTCATCCCGTTCCTTCGTCGACACATCTCCTGACGCAGCGAGTTTCTCCAATCGATCAAACTCACGGCGTGCGAATTTATGCTCGGGGTCATCCAGCCGCACGCGAGCTTCGGCGAGCCTCGCCTTTCCGGCAGCGAGTCGGGCCTCCGCCGAAACAAAGCCCGCTTCGTCTTGGGCCAACTGAGCCGTTAACTGTTCACGGTCCAGTTCCGCGAGAGCCTGTTCAAATTTGACCACATCACCTTCTTCGACGTGTATTTCTTTCAAGATACCGCTGGCCCGGCTCATCACAGCCACTCGGGCAAGGGGGTCGACTCTCCCCGAAGCCGTCACCCCATCGATCAAATCTTTTCGCTCCACCGTCACCACCAAATCTGGATCAACGGCGACCGCGTCGTCTCCACGATCAGACCACCACCATCCCGCCGTTCCCAACACAAGAATTGCGATGGACAGGGGGAGGGAGGGCAGGGCACTTCCTCTTGTCAGTCGGTGGGGGGTAGTCGTTTTCACGCGTACAGTGCCTCCTCGGAAACTCCTGCGGGCTCTCCGTCATACTCGATTTTCCCGTCCCGAAGTACGATCAATCGCTGCGCTCGGGCGGCCAAAGCAGCATCATGCGTCACCATCATCAGAGCTCGTTTTGGGCTCGCAAGGCTCTCAAACAATCCCATGATGTCCTCGCCTGTCTTCGTATCGAGATTTCCCGTCGGCTCATCAGCAAGAAGAAGAGAAGGATTTGTCACAAGCGCCCTCGCGATGGCAACACGCTGCCTTTGCCCCCCGGAAAGTTGGTCAGGGTGATGATCCAGACGATTGCTGAGACCCACCTCATCGAGAGCCGTCCTGGCCCGTTCCCGACGCTCTTGCGAGCCCACTCCGGCGTAGACCAAAGGCAGTTCCACATTGCGCTGAGCCGTCGCCCGAGGGAGAAGATGGAAGTTTTGAAAGATAAACCCGATGGATTGATTCCGAACGGCTGCGAGACGCGATTCAGACAGCCCTCCTACATCTTCTCCGTCGAGACGGTAGATCCCCTCCGTAGGCGTATCCAGGCAACCGAGAATCTGAAGCAAAGTGGACTTACCGCTCCCCGAGGGACCGGCCACCGCAACCTGCTCCCCATATCGCACCGTCAGATCGATGCCATCCAGAGCATGAACGGTCTCGCCACCCAACTGATACAGCCGACGTATCCCCGCCAAATCGGCGCAAGACACAGGTGAGTTAGCCTCTGCTGTGGTCACATCAACTGGTCCTTTAACGAACACAAGAGCGAGGGCCATCGACAGCCATCGTGGAACCGATAGTAGCGGTCTGGATAAAATCGCGCACCGACGGGTATCAACGCACAAATCAAACAAATCGGGTGGAACTTTTCCTAGAAAAGCCCCTAAGGCTACTTCTAGGCGGATGGGAGACGACCATGAGTTGAAACTTCAGCACTTCGGTTCCCTGGGGCTAAAATATCTCTCTCTGCTCCACCTTCTTCGGAGTTCCCCATGATCCGCGATTTGAGTATCTTTTTCTTCGCTTCCGTCTTCATGGCGACGACTGTATTCGTCGCCCCGGTCGCCGCACAATCCGCCAGGTCGGGGGAACCAGAGACCGACGTTCTTCCCACGATTGCGTCTGCCGTCCAGGCCTTCCAAAAACGTGAAGGACTGCTCATCACCTACCTCGATGAGAAGAACGCCCGCCTGCTCGCAGAGATTCCCCCTCCCCAGGATTCCACCGGCGAGTGTGCGCGTCTCATTCATGTTGCCGGTCTCACGACAGGTCTCGGAGCAACCCATGTGGGGCTGGATCGCGGGCAGTTGGGAGACAGCCGCATCCTGGTCATTCGTCGCATCGGTCGCCGCATCCTGTTCGAGCAAGCGAATCCCACCTACCGCGACGGCACGGGAAACGTGGCAGGAGCGAGAGCCGCACGAGAGTCCTTCGCCACCTCCGTCCTCTTTGGAGCCGAGGCAGAAGCTCTGAACGAAGACGGCACGGCTCTCGTGGACCTCACTCCCTTTATCGTTCGAGATGCCTTTGGCGCTGTCCAATCTCTTGAATTTGCCGGACAAAAAGGATTCTCGGTCGATCTTTCTCGATCGACTCTTGAACCCAGTCACTGTCTGTCTTTCCCAGACAACCTCGAGTTCGAAGCCACCGTGACCTTCGCCAGCGACGTGGAACAGGCTCTCTTGGAGCCCACCACGCCCGACGGACAAATCATCACGCTCGTCCAGCACCAGTCTTTTGTTCGGCTCCCAAACAACGACTACGTGCCGAGGCTCCACGATCCCCGCGCGGGCGCCTTCAGCATTCCCGTTATCGACGTTGCTGCTCCTCTCGGTCGGCCCACCAAACAACGCCTGTCCCGCCGGCACCGCCTCACGAGAACCGATCCGGCGACACCTCGTTCGCTTGTAACAAACCCTCTGGTCTACTACGTGGACCCCGGAATCCCCGAGCCGATCCGCTCAGCCGTCATCGACGGCGCACGCTGGTGGGAGGCCGCTTTTGAAGAAGCGGGTTTGCAAAATGCGTTCACGGTCGAGATTCTTCCCGACGACATTCATCCCCTCGACAGCCGCTACCATGTCATCGAGTGGGCGCACCGAGACCAGCGCGGATGGAGTTATGGAGCGACGGTTTCTGACCCTCGCACCGGGGAGATCATTAAAGCGCACGTCACCCTCGGGGCCCTGCGCATTCGGCAGGACATCATGCTGTTGGAAGGACTCCTCGGGGCGACAGACACAGGAACAGCCTCCCCAAATGATCCCGCTGAATTGGCTCTGGCGCGGATCCGGCAACTGGCAGCCCACGAAGTGGGGCACACTCTCGGTCTCGCACACAACTTTGCCGCGAGCACCTATGGGAATCGAGCCTCGGTCATGGACTACCCGGCTCCGCTGCTTCAAATCGCTGAAGACGGGAGCCTCGACGCGTCCAAGGCCTACGCCGTGGGAACAGGCTCGTGGGACCGACTCGTCATCCGTTGGCTCTACGGCTCTCCCCCGCCCGGTTCCGATGAAGCCCATGGACAGTCAGCCTTATTGACCAACGCGCAGACAGCCGGGCTCCTCTACTTATCCGACGATGACGCAAGGCCTTCTGGCTCGGCAAATGCACGGGCCAGTCTCTGGGACAACGGGTCGGATCCTGTCACCGCCCTCCAGCAGGCTTTGGATGTCCGACAGATCGCAATCGACCAGTTCGGGGCATCCCGTCTGGCTCCCGATGAGCCCCTCGGACGTCTCGCAGAAGTTTTCGCGCCCGTGTACCTCCATCACCGCTATCAACTCGACGCGACCATCAAGCTCATTGGGGGCATTGAATACGATCACCGCCTCGCCGGCGATGCGGAGGGCGGACTCACCCCCGTGGAAAGTGCACAACAGCGTCAAGCGCTCCAAGTCATTACGTCGATCCTCGACCCCCATCGACTCGACGTCCCTGACAGCGTTCTCGCTCTTCTCACGCCCCCAGCGCCGGGAACCGGCGCAGGGGCAGAAGCCCTTCCCTCCGGAGCAGATCCCGTTTTCGACACCACCGAGGCCGCCGCCATCGTGGCTCAGCAAGTCACCGACGGCCTGCTCCACCCCATCCGCTGTAACCGGATCGTCGAACTCCACCGGAGAGACCCTTCCCTCCCCTCGATTCATGATGTTCTCGGATCTCTCGTGGACGGGGCCTTTGCAAGCAGCGGAGATATCTCCACGAGACTGATTCCTCTCATGCACGCATCCCAGCATGTCGTGGTCACCGGTCTCATGGCCCTTGCGCAAAACCCCGCGGCCGTTCCCACCGTCAAAGCCGCCCTGGAGTTTCGTCTTTCAGCCATGCTTTCCGACCTTGAACGAGCGGACCTCGCAGCAGCCATCACGGAAAGCGTGGACGTCAAAGCCCACCGAAGACGCCTGATCAATGATCTGCGGCGATTCTCCGAACGCGCGAATGACACAGTCGAAGAACCCTGGGAGCCGTCAGATCCCCCACCGGGCTCACCCATCGGATCCGGAATGATCTTTCCATCGAGCTTGGGGGGCTGCTCTCTTCGTCCCTGAGCCAGTCAGTCAAGCGGCTTGATGAATAGGTTTTTCACCCACAGGGCGACATCACCCTCGGTGTCAGAAGATCCGTAGCGCTGAAGCCCGATGAAGCCCCGCAGAACTCGCTCTGAAAAAGCCGGTTGGACATCCAACTCCGTCGTGATCACGTCATAGAGCGTCTGTCCGTTGAGAGCGACCGCCAAACGGTCATCCTGGTAGACCGCCTCGAAGCGGTTCCACTCACCTATGGGACGGAGAATGGAAACGGCCGGAGCCATCGCCCCGTACAAACTCCCCGTAAATTGCCAGGGCTGGAGAGTCGTCTCGGTCACGGACTCCCAATTGTGATCATCTAAAATCTGGATTTCACACCCGCTGTATGCCGGGTTCCCCCCGTTCGGGTCTGCCCGAAGAAACAATCCGCTGTTACACATCGTCGACTGCTGAAACTCCATAGACAGTTGGAAATCTCGATACAACGCCCTCGTCCGAATGCCCGGGTCCTCTCCCCCCTTGGGGATCTCCAGGATGCCCTCCTTCAACCGGTAGGCATCTGGGACGGCAACATCCTCCGCCTCTCCAATGACCATCCACTGGGAGAGCCCCTCCCCAAGGAGATTCTCCCACCCTTTTTCATCGTTGAGCGCATCTGAACCGAAAACGGACAGTTCTGTGAGGTGAAGGTCTCGAAATTCCACCTGATTCCCGATCCCCTCGCTCCCCCCGCCGTGGACCTGGAGGCCGATGCGCCCCGAGGGGGAAAATCCGCGACTCTCGGCGGGGAGAAGGTAGTCGGCAAGGGGGTGGCCGTTGAGCCAGGTCTGCAGATGAAAATCAAAACCCGTGCAAATAATTTCCAGATGGTTCCACTCGTGACGCCGCCAATGGGCCCACCCTTCGGGATTGTGTTGAAGCCAACCTTCCGAATAGACCCCTCCGATTTCACCGTCGGGCCGAGCATCGAGGGTGATCTGAGCCCCCTTGGCCTCAGGAACCATGCGAAGGAATACGCCCGAATCGAAGGGCTCGTCAATCTTGACCTCCAACTCCAGCGCAAAGGCGGTGTAGGATTTTTCCGTGTAGAGCAATCCGCCGGATTCCTCGGGCCCGGTACGCCCCACCAGGACTCCCCCCTCCACCGTCCAAAGGGCTGCGCCGTCGTACCGTCCTCCGGTGGTGACCCAGCCTTCAAGGGTTTCGCCATCGAAGAGGGGCTGGGAAGAATGATCCTCGATGAGGAGACGAGCTCCGTCAAACTGACTGACGAGGATGCGACCCTTGCGACGTCCAAGGACCCGAACAGCCGTCGAGAGAGCGTCCGCCACAGCACAGCGTTCTGCCAGGACCGTCACGCACAATCGATCACTCATGGCCTGTCCTGATGAGGGATCCATCAGATGGGATCGGGGAACACCCTCCAGCAGAGCCCCCTGGACCGTATCTCCTGTCGTCGCCACGGCCTGTCGACTCACAACGAGCCGCCGGGGTCCAGCTTCACCTTCTCCGCATCCTGCCGAGACCGTCCAGCCCCGCCGACCCGGAGGGGGGTCTCCCACCATCAAATCGCCTCCGACATCCACAAGGTGACGGGGCAGGCCAGCTGCAAAGAGCGTCTGAGACGCGATGTCTGCGGCGAAGCCCTTGCCGATCCCACCCAGATCAATGCGCATGCCCTCTGATTTCAGACTGGCCGTTCGTGTCTCGAGGTCCATGACGACATGATCCCAGCCCACGCGAGATTGAGCTTTCTTGATTTCTTCCTCCGTCGGAGAGCGTCCGTCTCTTTTCGCGACTCTCCACAGATCGACGATCGGCCCCACCGTGGGATCGAAGGCACCCTCGGAGGCTTCCCAGATCGACGTCGAAAGTTCGAACACATCCCAGAGTTCCTGGCTGATCCGCATCGGTTCCTGAGTCGCTCGAGCGCAAAAATCGATCAGTTCACTATCCGCCCGATAGTCGGACATCACGGCATCAAGTTCCTCCATCCTGGAAAACGCTGCGGCCGCCGCAAGACGAGCAGCAGACGCATCTTCGGCGTAAACTGCGATCCGAGCCTCCACCCCCATCACGATCTGCCTATACTCATGCCGCTCCAGGGATGATTCCTGGGCAATGACATGCGTCACCGGCAAAGCGACAATCGAGAAGCAGATGGATAAAAGAACAACAACACGCCGAGGGTGGCCCCTCCTCTTCAGTCTTCTCGTCTCCGTCACTGGAGGCTGTGGGATTCCTGGGGAGGAACTCCCCGTCGAGAAGGGCGCGGTCATGAGTGGGACTCCAAAAGGAAAGGCCGTCATCGGATCTGATGCCAAGCCCTTCACCCAAACCATACCGAGGTCTGCCGTTACCATCGAGATGGTCCCGGTTCCCGCCGGACAAACTCTTGTGGCCGACGGTGACATTTCTCGACCCCTGGCCTCCCCCTCAGGTTTCTATATGGGATCGACAGAGTTGCCCTGGGAGGCCTTTGATGTTTTTGTACTTCGGCTTGATGAACGTCAGCCCGGCACGGGAGACAGTTCGAAAAACCCCGACGTTGTAGACGCCATTTCTCGCCCCAGTGAGCCCTACGTTCTGGCAGACCGAGGATTCGGCCATGACGGCTACCCCGTGATTTCTGTGAGTTTTTCCGCAGCCCAGAACTTCTGCGCCTGGATGTCCGCGCACACGGGTCTGTCATGGCGATTGCCCACCGAAGAAGAATTTCTCTACGCCGGAGCAGCCGGGGCCACGTACGACGGAATCGACCCTGAAAAACTCGGCCAGTGGGCTTGGTTTGACGGAAACGGAGATGGAACCACGCACCCCTGCGGCACGCTTACCTCAAATTCTCTCGGTCTTTTCGACCTCAGGGGCAATGTCACTGAATGGTGTACGGACTCCGAAGGCCTCGGAATCACGATGGGCGGCTCCTATTTGGAGTCCGCGGAAGACACTCGTCTCGCCTCCATTCAGAGGGAAGACTCATCCTGGAACATGTCCGATCCGAATATCCCCAAGAGCCCCTGGTGGTACGCGGATGCGAGTTGGGTGGGTTTTCGGCTCGTGTGTGAAAACCCGCCTTCCCAAGAGTGACATGGCACGCACCATCGATTGGCGGTTAAACTCAGCGCCAGAAGGGTTGGACCGCTCTCCATCCGGAAAGAGTCTGCCCTTGGAGAAAGCCAAACATGCTTCACGTCCCGGGATCTCCCCTTCCAGCAGGTGAATTGTCGCGACGAGGCTTTATGGCGGGATCAGCCGCAACTCTCGCTGTCCCAGCGATCCTGGGAACAGGCTTGCATCGGGTCGTCTCAAAAAACGATCCCGATGTTCTGAAGGTCGGCCTCATCGGCTGCGGCGGTCGAGGTACTGGCGCCGCCAGCAACGCTCTTCGAGCCGAAAACGGGACCGTCGTGCTCACAGCGGTGGCTGACGTCTTCCCCGAGAAGATCGCCTCGAGTTTAGAAGGGCTCACCAACAACCTCGGACAGGATGCTGGACGAGTTCAGGTTGACGACGACCACAAGTTCTCTGGATTCGATGCCTATCAGCAGCTGATCGCGAGCGACGTGGATGTCGTTCTCTTGGCCACTCCCCCCCACTTCCGCCCAGCCCATCTCGCAGCGGCCATCGGAGCGGGGAAGCATGTCTTTACCGAGAAACCCATCGCGGTGGATGCTCCCGGCGTTCGCTCGGTTCTAGAGACAGCAAAACTCGCCAAGGAGAAGGGCCTCACCCTGATCTGCGGCCTCTGCTGGCGCTACAACTGGCGCCACCGAGCCTTCTACGAAAAGATTCACGAGGGATCTCTCGGTGAGATCCGTGCCGTGTACTCCACCTACAACGCGACTCCCCTCGGGACCAACCCGCGCCAAGGCGACTGGTCAGAGATGGAGTTCCAGATGCGCAACTGGCAACACATGCTCTGGATCGGTGGTGACCACATCGTCGAGCAGGCCGTGCATAGCCTGGACAAGCAGGGGTGGGCCATGCAAGACAAGCCCCCTCTCTCCTGCACAGCGGTCGGCGGACGTCAAGCGAGAGAAGGAGAAGAACGGGGAAACATCAACGACCATTTCGGCGTCACCTACGATTACCCCGACGGGGTCAAGGCATTCCACATGTGCCGCCAGATGTCGAACTGCTCCAACGACAACAGCGACTTCGTCATGGGCGAGTGTGGCCATGGCACCGTCAAGGGCTGGTCAAACATCCACACCCTCGAAGGACGTCACCCCTGGTCGTACTCCGGACAGGGAAACGACATGTACCAAACAGAGCATGACGAGATGTTCGCCTCAATCCGCGCGGGAGAAGCCAGGAATGACGGTGAGTGGGTTTCCTCGAGCACCATGCTGGCCATCATCGCTCGCATGGCAGCCTACACAGGAAAGACCATCACCTGGGAAGAAGCCATGGCCTCGGAAGAGCGCCTGGGGCCCTCCCAGTACTCCATGGATGCGGACTACAAGATTCTCCCGGTGCCCGTGCCCGGCCGCACGGCCTTCTCCTAAGAGAAGACTTGCCCGTCACCATCGATCAGAGGGTGATCGGCTCTCCTGTTTGGAAACTCCGCGCTTCGGCTTCGAGCATGGCGGTCAGTGCGACGGCCTCGTGAACCGTCGTCGGAGGAGTGCTTCCATCCCCCACAGCCTTCAAAAAAGCCGCCACTTCTCCTTCGTACCCATCGCCAGGACTTAAGGGCACGTCCTGGGCCTTTCCTCCTCGTTGAACGAGCAACCGTGGATCTCTGTCAAAACTCCAGTCCACCGAGCACCCCTCGAATTCCGCTGCGTATCCCATGAAAAAGGAATAGTCCGGATCAGGGGACCACAGCGCCTCGGCACTGACCTGCAGTCCACTTTCCCACCGATAGGTTGTCGTCGTGTGATCGTCCGTGCCCCCGACCTCGACCGTCGCGGGAGGTCCGAAGACGTGAAGGATGAAATCAGCGTCGTGGACGTGAAGGTCAAAGAGAACGCCTCCGCAGCGACTCGAATCGTCATAAAACCCCCCGCCCCATGTGGGACGCGCGCTTCTCCTGGAAAAACTCACAGAGACCGGATTCTTCAATCCACCCGTTCGGACCTCCTCTGCCAGCCAGTCCCATCCGGGCCAATAGCGCATGCACATGGCCGGCATGCACACCAGGCCATCTTCTCCTGCCTGGGCCGCCGATTGAGCGAGGATCTCCACCTCCGCCACGGTGAGCGCCAGGGGCTTTTCGACGAGGGCATGCTTGCCCGCCTCCAAAGCCGCGCAAGCCAGGGGGACATGGCTGTCGGTGGGCGTGCAAATCGAGATGACATCCACACGGCTGTCCGCAATCAACGCCTCAGCGTCTTCGTACATCACGACATCCTGCAAATCAGCGAGAAGGGACTGGTCATCGGCCACTCCAGGATTTGAATCCGACACAGCCACCACTCTGTTGGGCTGGCCGGCTCGCGCAGCCGTCGCATAGGCCGAAAGGTGGGTCCTCCCCATAAAGCCCAGACCGATGACCCCGACTCCCAGGCCCTCTCCCATCACGCGCCCCCTGCCCGAAGTGAGAGCACTAAAGATGCTCCAACTCGAAGATCCTCCTGTCGCTGATCCCCCGCCTCCCGTTCCAGCACCAAGTCCACATCGAGCCCCTCGGAACGGACCAAACCGAGGAACGCCGCCCAGTCCACCTCACCCATCCCCACCGGGACCTCCGTGCCCCAGCATCCCGGGCTGGTGGTGCGTTGGGCGTCCTTGATGTGAATCTGTTTCACCCAGGGCAGGAGAGACTGGAGAGACTCCACCGGATCTCCCATGCCGTAGAGAATCATGTTGGCGGGATCGAAGTTCACTCCAGCCGTGGGCTGGTTGAGCTCCGTCAGAATCGCAGCGAGGGTTTCGGCTGTCTCCTGGCCCGTCTCAAACGCCACGGACACCCCCCGGGCAGAGAAAATTTCTGTGACCTCCGCGAGTCGCCCCAGCAAACACTCTCGTGCAGGATCCTCAGGATCATGGGGCAGGAAACCTGCATGGAACGACACCAGTGAAAGCCCCAGTTCCTCCGCAAGGGCTCCATTCGCCTTTGCGGCGGATCGGTTCTCTTCCCAAGTGCCGTCCGGCGCAAGTCCTCCCGTTTCTTTGATGGACTCCAGGGTCGAATAGTCTTCTCCCGCCATCTCCATCATTCCCGACAGAATCTCAATACCACCCTCCTTGAGGGCATGGACCGTCTGCTCGGTCCCCCAGACTCCGGTGCGCAGGGGATCGAGGGCCAGTTGAACCGCTGAGAGCCCGGTGGCCACCATCTTCTCCACGAGATCTTCGGGGCTCTCTGGACGCAAAGACCAAGAGCACACGCCAAGCCTGCCAGCCATGATCTGTCTCCCTCGCTTGGAATCCTGGGGTCAGGGATGTGTGCTGCAGAGGTGGCAGGGTACCATTGGGCCCATGGACAAGGAGACCGTCGCCGAGTATCCCTCAAATCTCCTCAAAGGGATGCACCTCCTCGTGACAGGAGGAGGATCAGGATTGGGCCGATCGATGGCCCGTGATTTTTCGTCCCTGGGGGCAAAAGTTTCGATCTGCGGGCGCCGTCGCGGCCCGGTGGATGAAACCGCAGGACTGATTGAAGAGGCTGGCGGCACCGCGATGCCTCTCACCTGCGATGTCAAAGACAGCGAAGCCGTTGAAACCTGCATTGACGAGGCGGAATCCGCTCTGGGCCCCGTCACCGGTCTCCTGAACAACGCCGCGGGGAATTTTCTCTCCTCGAGCGAAACTCTCGGAGACCGCGGCTGGGATGCCGTCGTCAAAACAAACCTCTACGGCACATTCCATATGACCAGGGCCTGCGGAAAACGCTGGATTGAACGGAAAAGCGGAGGAGTGGTGCTTTCCATCGCCACAACCTACGCCGAATCCGGTTCTGCCTTTGTTCTGCCAAGCGCGACAAGCAAGGCCGGCGTCGTGACTCTCACCCGGTCACTCGCCGTGGAGTGGGGCCGCCACGGCATTCGTCTCAATTCCATCGCCCCAGGCCCCATTCCCACCAAGGGCGCGTGGGAACGCCTCATCCCCACCGAAAAGCATGAAGAAGCGCTGAAGGCTTCCATCCCCCTAGGTCGATTCGGCACGCGAGAGGACCTCGGACGCCTCGCCATTTTCCTTCTCTCCGACCTCTCTTCATACAGCACCGGGCAGAACATCGTGATGGACGGCGGAGCGCATCTCGCCACGGGCGGCATGTTCAACGCCCTCGTGCAACGGCCCGAAGAAGAAACCGCCGCTCTCTTCGCGTCGCTTCGCCCCACACCAAGAGATGAAGCGGACCCCTCCGCTTAAGACGTTCCACCATCTGCCTGCCGCAAGGCAGACATCAGAACAGCCCCCGCCACCGAAACGTTCAAAGCGCCGACGGGCCCCAGCGCCTTGATGCAGCAGATCTGATCGCACCCCTCCCTCGTCAATCGACGAAGGCCCTTTTCTTCATTTCCCAGGACAAGAAGCCAGGGGCGATCCCTCGGCACCTGGGCGATGTCCATCTCAGCCTCCTGCGCCCCGCCAAGGATCCACACTCCTCCACGACGGGCCGCCTCCAGCGCTCGGGACAAATTCGTGACCTGCGCATAGGGGACGTGCTCAAGCCCGCCCGAAGCAGCGTCATAGGCCACAGCACTGAGAGGAGCGGAACGGTCACGGGTGAGAATCACACCTCGCACACCGAAAAAAGCCGCAGACCGGAAGAGGGCCCCTAAATTGCGCGGGTCCTGGATCTGGTCCAAGGCCAACCACAGGCCTCTTCCCTCGTCGAGTTGGTCGGCTCCGTCGAAGAGTTCTGCCTCGCTCTTTCCTTCCTGCTCGTCGACTTCTGCCGCAGCACTTCCACTCCGACCGCTCTCCTTGCTTTTCGCCCCCCCCTCGCGACCAGAGGCCTCCTCGATGGGGACTCCCTCGGTCCGCGCAATTTCTTCGACCTGTTCCCAAGCCGGCCCCGCTCCTCTTGGAGGAAGAAAAATCCGGCGCACCTGTGAGGGGCGACATTCGAGTGCCGCAAGAACGCTGTGAGGATTCGTGAGTCGGAGCAAAGACACGGCCCTATCCAGCGGGAATGAGTCGGGCTGACAGAGCCAGGATGCGGGCTTGGGATTCTTCGACGCCAACGCGATCGACAGAGGGCAAGAGAGGGGGACTGGCCGTCACTCCCGTCACCGCCACGCGCAATCCCATGAAAAGAGCCCCGACCTTGAGGTCCCGTCGCTCCGCGATCTCCCGGAGGGCCGTCTCGCGCACCTCTTCGGACTGATCCGCTAAAGATCCCAGCACCTCTGCCGCGTCCACCATGGCTGCGGCCAGAGATTCTGGATCGGCCTTTTTCGTTTTCTTGCCCAGCCCTTCCATGTCCGGCTCTGGGCGCTCTTTGAGATATTGAGCGGCAGGCGCAAACTCGGACAGCGTACGCATCCGATCTTGGAAAAGCGGGAGCACTTCCACGATCTCTTCGAGAGGCCAATCTCCTGCAAATCCTCCGTCAACAATGCGTCCTGCGAGTTCTTCAGCAGAGAGATTCCGGATCTTCTCTCCGTTCAACCAATCCAACTTCACGAGGTCGAAGACGGGGCCACCAACGGAGATGTTTGCTGGATCGAACTTGTCAATAAAGTCCTGGAGGCTGAACTCCTCGTCGTCTTCCCTGATGGACCATCCCTGCAAGGCGAGAAAATTCACCCTGGCCTCCGGCAGGTAACCCTGATCTCGATACCAGAAGAGCGACGTGGGATTCTTTCTCTTCGAAATCTTGCTGCGGTCCTGATTTCTGAGGAGGGGAACGTGTGCAAAAAGGGGTGCGTCCCAACCGAAGGCCTCGTACAGCATGACGTGCTTGGGAACGGAGGGGATCCACTCTTCGGCTCTCATGATGATGGAAACACCCATCAGGTGGTCATCCACCACATTCGCGAGATGGTAGGTGGGCATGCCATCACTCTTGAGGAGGACTTGATCGTCCACCGTGGCGTTCTGGATCACGATGTCACCACGCAACAAATCGTTCCAACGGGTCGAGCCTTCCTTGTCCACCTTCAATCGAACAACGTGTGTCTCGGAATCCCCCCGCTGGGTCGCCTCGGCAGGATCAAGTTCCCGGCAAGCCCCGTCGTAACCCGACGGCCTCTTCGCTGCCTTCTGCAGCGCCCGCAGGTCAGCCAATCGTTCCGGAGTACAGAAACAACGATACGCATGACCCGCCTCCAGGAGTTGTTCGATGTACTGGTGGTAGATCTCTTTACGTTCGCTCTGCCGATAAGGCCCAGTCTCCCCCCCTGTGTCCGGGCTTTCATCCGGGGAGAGCCCCAGCCACGCCAAAGCCTCGACGATCTGCTCCTCGTGCTCAGGTCGGGAACGGCTCTGATCCGTATCTTCGATGCGGAGGATGAACTTTCCCCCATTGCGCCGAGCCCATGCCCAGTTGAACAGAGCCACGTAGGCCGTCCCAACGTGAGGATCTCCCGTCGGTGATGGTGCAACGCGTGTGATGACCGGCGCGGCGTCACCCATGACGTCGCCCGAGTCGGGAGCCAATGTCATGGGTCATTCGTCCAGCACGCCACGGCCAAGATCATGGAGAACCTTCAAACTGTCGAGCCGTCCCATGCAGACAATAATATCACCGGACTCAAAGGGTCGGTCGGGATCGGGGTTGAACCGTGTTGAGTCCCCTTCCTTGCGCATCGCAATCACGATGGTGTCGAACTCTGCGCGAATATTGGCTTCTCGCAACGACTTCCCGAGCAAACCACTACCAGACTCGATTGTGATCTCACGGACCCGCACCTCAGAGCCGCTTTCCGTTTCGCGAGCAAAGATCCGCATCAGGTCCATGACCGCCGGTCTCACAAACTCCGACCCGATAGGACGGCCGGTCTCTTCGAAAGGATTGACCGCTCGATCCGCCCCGGCCCGAAGTAATTTGGAAGCTGCGTGACGGCTGGTATGCCGAGCGATGATGAAGATGTCTGGATTCAACTCCCGCGCCGTCATCGTCGCAAAGAGATTGTCACTCTCCGCCGGCAGCAAGAGGATGATCCCTCGTGCCCGTTCCGTCCCCGCCTCTTTGAGGGTCTCCGGATCGAGGACGTCTCCAAGGAGGGCGAGATGGCCGTCGGTCTCAGCGATGGCCATGCGTTCGGCTGACTTGTCCACCGCAACAACAGGGACAGACTCAGCCGCAAGATCGGATGCAATCACTACAGCCGTCTCTCCGTAACCGCAAAGAATGACGTGATCGTTCGTGCTAAACAGACCGCTCATCGCAGGCCCTTTCTAAAAGCCGCCCCTAACGGGACAGCAAACGAATGTCCGTGAAACGTGTAACTCCTTCAGATGCAAGAATCCCGATGTCGCCCCGGAGGGCAGCCATGGGGTATTTCATCCACTCGACCTCCCTCCCGTCCACGATCGGTTTGAGCAACTCACCATTTATAAAGACTGCTACCTTCTTCCCTCGAACTTGAAGACGGACAGTAACGCCGTCTGAGAGGTTATACGGGGCTTTATAGGACCCATCACCTCGAAATGACCGTGCAGAATCTCCATCAAAAGTTGCGAAATCTACATTGTTAACCTTGTCGCCAGTATGCCGAAGCACGATCCCTTCAAACCGATCTTCGTCCTGAGCCCCGAAGCACAGTCCCGCGATCTGCCAATCTTTTTCTCCGCTGATCTTCACGTCCAACGTCCAGTCCGCCCCTACCTGACGCTGGACAAACAGTGTCCGATACACCTGTTGGTCCGCTCCTGATTTGTCATCCAATCCTTCCATTAAGGCCGAATCGCAAACCAATGCGCCGCCCCGGGCGGTAAACCCTGCCATGCCTCCACCGGAGTACCACCCGTGAAGATCAAAGCCGTTGAAGAGCCGCTGCCAAAGAACAACTGAACGCCCTGTCTCCCTCTCCAGCCGATCCACAAGGCTTCTGGCGGATCCGTCGAAGGGATCGAGTTCCAGAACACGATGGCCCCAGTACATGGCCATGAGAGGCAGACCCTCCTTGTCGTAGCGCTGGCCGAGGACGGCCATGCCACCGATCAGCGCACTCTGGGCGTCTTCATAGTCCTCGAAATAGGGGTCCAGTCGGCGGATAGCCTTCTCGGCCAGAGCGAATCGTGTGTCCGTCCTCTCGATGATGTCGAGAAACCGCCGGTACTCGAAAACCGCCCGGTCACTCCTGTCCAACTTCTCCGCCGCCCGGGCCAACCCCCACGCCGTTTCCACGTCATCGGGATCAATGTCCTGAGCGCGGGAATAGAAGTTCATCGACTCGCCGTAGTTCTTTTTGAGGTAGGCCATGCGCCCTTTTTGTCTGTACTCATCGACGCGTTTGTCCTCTTCTCGGATCTCCTTGTTCAGATCGAGGATCCACTCTCCCCAGAACTTCCGAAAACTGTCCAGAGAATCCAGGCCCTCCACGACCGGAGCTTCCTTACCCGTGAAGAAGTACTCTTCAAAGTAATCGGAAAGTTTTCCGCCCGAACTCTGTTTGAATGAATAGATGAAGTCTGTCAGGCGATCCCGGTAAACGTAGATGCCCTGGTCATCCACGAACATGCGCAAGAAGTACATGACCCCCCACCGATACTTGTAGTACTCCGGTTGATTGGAGGCCGCCGAGGTCCCATCCATCACCTCACGAAGGGAGAGCGTGCCCTCCCCCTCAAGTTCCTCTGCTAACTCAGTCAGGTAATGAAGAACCGGAAGGTCCTTTCGGATGGTTCCGTTGGACAGCATCTCAATCCCTTCAAAGAGACAGGCCACGCCTTCGTTCACAAAGGAGGGAACCCCCCCGACGCACTCGGCCATAAATTGATGGCTCGCCTCATGGAACAGAGTCCCGAAGGTGCTGTTGAAGTTGGTCGCCCCCGACTGCTCGGTGTAATCCCAGGTGTACACGCCACCTCCGGTGTACACCCCTCCGCTCCATTCGGGGCTCCCTGTCTGCTGGAGGTACTCCTCCTTGTTGCGATAGATCCCCACCTCAATACGCGACACCTGAATATCCCGAAGGGATTTATCGACTTTCTTGGGAGGCGGGTCGGGGATCAGCCCCCACACTTCACGAAAGAAACCGTGTGCCCTCTCCATCGCCTCGGCAGCCGCTGAACCGATACGCCATCCCGCGTTGGTTTTGAGCACATAGTGAGGGAGTTCAAAGATCGCCGCATCCCCCCACTCGTCGTGAGCGCGGTCATGTTTCGCGATCCATTCTTCGCTCCTCCCATCATTCAAGATGGAAGGGTCGAGACCAGGAACCGCTACATCGTCGCCCCCCTCCACTAGGATGGTGCGGATCGCATTCTTCGATTTTTCAGCCGCCTCGGTGTAGGGAACAGCAAGTTCCCCTCGGCGTTTCCATGCCGCCAAAGCATTGGCATAGAACTCATCCGCGAGGTACGTCTCGCCGAGAAACTCCTGGGTCTCCGCGTAATCCGCTAAAAGTCGTTCCCCATCTCCCGCGAGGGGGTCGAGGACCGATCGCCGCTCTTCTGCCTTGGTAAGCAATCGATCCGCCCCCGGGTCCTCCCGCGCTGCAGCTCTTTGCAACTCTTCAGACAAGCGCAGGAGAGCGAGCAGTTCCCCGTCCCGATCTCCTTGGGCTTCCGCGACATCGACCAATCCCTGGAGGGCCCGCTGGGAAAGAGGCGAAATCTCCAGAATATCGCTCCAGGCCCTTTCCGCTTTCTTGTAGTCCTTGCGTCGCTCTGCCAATCGGGCAATGTTGGACCGATCCTTGATGAACTCTTCGGCCCCATCTTCTGCGCTGACCGGCAAATAAGGCACCCCCCCGACGCAAAGGGCGAAGAGAAGAAGACTGGAGACCGATTTCATGCGCATCAATCTAATCGATCAGACGGAATTGATGCGAGGTGAACGATCCGGCTCGATAACTGATCCGCTCTTTCAAGAACGTTTCAATTGGTCGGTGAACTTCTTTAGATCGGCTGGCCAGGGTGAAGCGATACGCATCTGCCCCTTCTCGGGGTGTTTAAAGGTCAGAGCAGAACTATGGAGCGCTTGCCGGGGAAGTTCGAGAAGAGTTCTGTCCTCCTCCGTCATTTCACAGTCGAGGTAGCGCAAGAAGATCTCATCGTCCCGGCCATAAATCTTATCGCCCACAACGGGATGCCCCACGGCGGCCATGTGCACCCGGATCTGATGCCTCCTCCCCGTCAAAAGATCAATGTGCAACCGGGTATACCCGTCAAATCGCTCGATCACCTTCCACTGAGTCGTGGAAGGCTGGCCGGCATCATCGTGACGCACCCCCATGGCATGACGCACCTTTCCTCCTAAGCGAGGCCCGAGGGGAAGTTTCACCAGTCCCTCATCGTCTTCCATCTCGCCATGAACGAGGGTCTGATATTCCTTGCGCAGCTGCCGCCGAGCAAATTGCCGCTGCACAAAGACAAGCGCCTCCCGCGTCTTCGCGACGAGAAGGACGCCACTCGTTTCGAGATCCAGGCGATGGCACAAACGGGGAACGCAGTCGGCTTCCTCGTCCTCAAAATTTCGGTACTCCCGGTGCAACTCGGTGATCACTGTCTGATGGAGAAGCCGACCGGCCGGATGAACAGACATGTCCGGTGGCTTGTCGATCGCGATCAACACGTCATCTTCAAACAAGCGACGAAGGCTGGCATCCGGATCTCGCACCGCTCGGCGTTCGGTGTCGCGCAACGGCCGGGGAAGGCGCACGATGATTCGCTCTCCCATCGCGACACGCCGCGAGGACCGTGCCGTTCGCCCTTCAAGACGAACATGTCCCTCGTCCACAAGTTGTTGGACCGACGTCCGAGACCGCCAAGACAAACGGCGGGCGAGAAACTGATCCAGACGAAGGCCCGCTTCTCCATCCCTGACGTCGTAGCCATATTCCCTCTTTCGGCCGTCCAGAAGGCGAATATCAAAATCATCGCCCCGGGCAGACTTACCCACCTCCATCCCCCTCCCCCTCCGAGTCTTTGGCATCTCCAGCGGCACGCTCACCCACAGGGACAACCAAATACCCCAGGCCTTGGGGACGACGGACATCCGGCTCAAGCACGACGAAACGGCCGTCTTCCGTGAGGTGAGCGGTTCCATTTTCCATCTGGCGAAGTCGATCCGCGACGAGGCCGCGCGGCAGGCAATGCACGATTGGTCCAGGATCATCGACGGGTTTCAGGTGAAACTGCACGCGAACTTTTGTTTTTTGGGGTGTGTGCCACCAGATCTTTATCCGCGCACGACCAAAGGTCGCTGGCATCTCAAGGGTGTCCAGCCACTCCCGGTCGGGAATCAATTCGAGAGGAACGCAGGGAAGCATCTTGGCCGTCGCATCATGGTCATCGAGAAACATCTCTCGCATCAGACTCAAATAAGCCAGGGAGAACAGGCCCTCCGGTTCTCCGGCGGGGTCCAAAGAGCCGATTCCAAACTCGTCCGTCGCGGAGAGGCACTCCACCATGGCTGCCCAGACCGCCTCAGAATCCCGATCCGAGATCGCGCGACGCCAATTCTGAAAACTTTCTTCCAAAGAACCTTCTGCCGTGCTCGCCCAGGACAGAGGAGGAAACTCCGCTCCATCAATCCCTGCACGACGCAGAGTGTCGGCGAGGTCGGCCCTCACCACCTCAGGGTCCATATAGAAGGGCACCGTCGCCGGCTCATCCACGAGGGTGGAAATCACAGGAGCGAGTTGCAAAGCCAGTTCGGGCATGTTGGTGGACACCCGAACAGCACGGGTCAAGCCATGGGCAAAGGCCAGCCGCTCATCCGCGTCGAGGGTCTGCCCCCGCTCCATGGCCTGCTCCAGCAGCCACCGGGTATAGGGCAGTGCGTAGGCGCCCAGGTCCCACTCAAAGAAAGCCCCAAGCATCTGGGCTTCGATCCCCAGATCTTCGGCGGGGTGTCCGTAGGGATGGGGTGTGGGCACTCGAACACTGTTGTACCCCACACCAAATTGGCGGAGGACATGGAGAGAAGAGACGAGGCTCCTCCAGGCTCGACGGCTCCCCAGCGACACCTCCTCCAGATAACCCCTCCATTCGAGTTGCCACCCGAGTCGTTCCTCGAGTTGAGGAAACCCCCACTTCAAAAATCGCTCGCGAAAGTCCTCCTCGGCCACCACGTCCGCCGCCGGAGGTCCCGCCAGGGAAAGCGTGAACGCCCGTGCCGACATGGGACGCACGGAGAAGTCCCACTTCAGTTCCACAGCGACATCGTCGGAGGCATCGGGGTGAGGATGAACGACCACCCCTGTCTCAGCTTCGGTCCAGGCAAAACAAACCAGACCATCTCGCGTCACAACGTTCCCCTCCTGCTTAAAAGTAGTTCCCACTGAAAACGGAACAGAAGGGTGGGGCCGTTTGTCGCCATCACCTCCTGGGATGAGGCGCGCGCCCAGTTCGAGGACTTGCTCTTCGTCGGTGGGATTGTCGATCACAAGTCGAATAGACGTGTTGAGACGGCTGTCCCCAGAAGCACCAGTCGTCGCACCGACAATACGAACCGAGAGAATGAGGTTCTCTAGGTGAGTCGTCCAAGTCGGAGTAAAGGTTGGGTGTTTTCCTTTCCCCAGGTCATACCGAAGATTTTCCGCGTTGAGGACCTCGCCAGTGACACCATCGATAAGAGTCAGAATCCCCGAGCCACCGTCGATCGTTCCGTCACGACCCACGCGGACCCCCAACTGTGAATCATAGGATCCGGCATGAAGCGCGCTGGGAGCCGCAACGGGAATCGATCGATCCACGTCCTCATCAAAGAGAGGAGGAGGAATCAGGAGGCTCGTGGCTGCGAGAATGCTGGCGATCACTGTAGAAGGCATGGCGAGGATTATAGGGTCGGGACGAGGGTAGATCCTCCGGGCAAACTGAGAGAGCCGAGGAGACTGACTGCACGGAGGAAAGATCCCTTCTGTTGGGTGGCATCCTTACTGCTTGATGAAAACCTTGAGATGGGTTTCAAAACCCACCACACAAGACAAATAGCGCGACCGGTGCCCGTCAGTGCGCAGAGCCTTCGATATAGCCGAGTTGGATGAGTTGCTCGAGATAGGCCGGGTCAGTGATCTCGGAAAGTTCCGCCGTGCCACCCTCCATGTCACCCGCCACTCGGCGCGCAGCATCGAGAAGACGGGCACCAAGCCCGTTTGCGCTAAGAGATTCGGGAGCAACCCAGATCGGGAGGGTCGGAGCATTCGGTTCGTACCACGCAATGCACTCGATAAACTGATACCAGGGCACCTCCACACGCCAAGGCACCTCGTGACGTGGCTCGGGAGGTTCGGGTGAACCACGTACCCAGACGCGTTCGTTCTCAGAACGCAAGGACACCACGGGCGGCCAAGCATAACTTCGTGCGAAGGGAAGCTCGGGCACGCCCTCCAGCAAACTACGCGCATCAAGAGAATAGGGAGAATCGGCACCAAGCAGATCCAAGATCGTGGGCGTAATCGCGAGTGTTTCAACGAAAGCATCGGAGCGCCCCGGGCTGACCCCCGTCGCGCGCACCATAAGCGGAACGTGCAGCACACCCTCCGTCATCGATGCACCGTGCCCCAGGCGTGACCATGAGTCGTAGAGTTCCTCGCCATGGTCCGCACTCAGGATGACGGCGATCTCACCGGAATCCGGCAGGGTCTCTATGAAGGTGAGAACTTCGGCGAACAAGGCGTCGCTGCCGCGGACCTCAGCGTCATAGAGAGCGTTGAGTCGGGCGAGTTCTTCAGCGGGCGGAAACACCTGCTCACTCTCGAACTGCGAGTAATGCCTCGTCTGGTTTGTCTTCGAACGCAGGGGGTCAGCCGCATGGTCCCATTGCTCGGCACCAGGATCCCACTCGCCGTGCGGATCCATCAGGTGAATCCAGGCAAAAAACGGGCGCTTCTCGCTCTGCTGCTCGGCCATCCAACGCATCCCAGCGTCGACCACGTCTCGACCCCAGGTTCGCTGGGGTTTTTCATCGTTCATGCCACAGAAAAGGTGCGTCCAGCCCTCTTGAAACACACTGCCGGAAACGTCCTGAAGTCGACAGAGATTCGCAGAGAATGTGCCGGTAATGAACCCCTGAGAACTGAGCATCGCGGCAAGCGTGACAACCTCGTCGCGTACAGCATTGCCCTGAGTGAACACCCCATGGCGTGGTGGCACGAGCCCAGTGAGCATGCTCGTGCAAGCCGGGTTGGTTTGAGTCGCCTGGCTATAAGCGCGCTCAAAGACGAGGGACTGCAGGGCGAATTGATCCGTCGCCGGCGTGCTGTGCTTCTCATAGCCGTAAGCCGAGAGGTGGTCAGCGCGCAGGGTGTCGATTGTGAACAGTAATACCGAGCGTGTAGGCGATAACGCGTCCGTCGCGATAGACGCCGAGTCGGGGCCACAGGCCACCACAAAACCGGTCAGAACAACACAAATGATTCGACGCAGATTCACGCGCAGGAGTTTATCACGCGGTATCCCAGCAAAGGTGTCGCGGACGATAGAAGAACGCGTGAGCGGCAAAGGAAGCGGGGGGATATCATGCATGTCCCATGCGATATGAAGGAACGATCTACCGACCGCCGAGTGAGGCAAACAGCCTGATTCTTCAGGCCACGATCGGCTGTTCATACAACCGGTGCACCTATTGCGCCATGTATCAGGACAAACGGTTCAGCCAGCGGTCCAGGGAAGATCTCTGCCAGGACATGGACATGGCCGCTGCGACTTTCGGCGCCGAGAGAATCCGACGCGTGTTTCTTGCGGACGGAGATGCCCTCATCATGCGAACGTCACGTTTGATTGAGATTCTTGAAGACATGAAAGCACGTTTCCCGAACTTTGACCGCGCTTCCGTGTATGCCTCCCCCCAGGCACTCCTCAAAAAGTCTGTCGAAGAACTCACAGAACTGAAAGAAGCGGGCCTTCCTCTCCACTATGCGGGTCCTGAAACGGGACACTCCCTCGTCATGGAGCGGATTGAAAAAGGAGTCACTCCCGACGAGTTCATCGAAGGAGCGCGGCGAGTGGTGGATGCCGGAGCAAAATTGTCGGTGATCCTCCTCCTTGGCATTGGCGGTGTGGAACTGAGCACAGAGCACGCGATCGCCTCGGCACGCCTTGTGAATGCCATGGAACCGCGATTTGTCTCGACCCTCACCCTCACTCCGGTCCCCGGCACGCCCATCGCCGAGGAGATCAATCGAGGAGACCTTGTTCTTCCTGACACGACCGGGATCTTGACGGAAATGAGGACTATGGTCGAACACTTCGACCTCCCGAGAGGATCAATCTTCCGATCAAACCATGCCTCGAACCAACTTCCGATCGGTGGCACGCTCAACAAAGACCAAGACTCTATCCTTGCCGTCATCGATGCCGCTCTCGACGATCCCACCTTCCCCCTCCGTCCCCAGGCCGACCCACAGCAGCTTTAGCCAACAACCCTGATATGACCCAGCCATGAATGGACCTGACGAACAGACGGAACTCCCGATCAATCCCACCGAAGGCGCCTCGGAGGATGGTCAGGAAAATCTGGACGGAACGATCACCCGCATCACCTACCGGAACGAGCAAAACGGCTATACCGTCGCCACACTCGACCTCGACCAGGAAGCCCGCTCGGTCACAATCGTCGGCATCCTGGCGGGCATTGAAATGGGTGACACGATTCGTGTCCACGGGCAGTGGACAACCGACCCACGCTACGGACCGCAGCTGAAAATCGATTCATCTGAAGTTCGGATCCCCACGGGGAGAAAAGGGCTGATCCGCTTTCTCGGAGGAGGGCGAATCAAGGGCGTCGGGCCAAAAACCGCCGAAAAGATCGTCGACACCCTCGGGCTCGACGTCCTCCAGAGACTCGAGAGAAAACCACACCTTCTCTCCCTCGTCGACGGAATCAGTTCCGCACGTTCCCTCTCCATCGCCAAGCAGTTGGAAGAACATCGAGAAGAATCGGGGTCGTTCGTTTTCCTCGCAGAACTCGGTCTGGGCCCCCAACTCGCTCATCGCGTCTTCAAGGCCTACGGGACAAACACCGTGGCAAAGGTTCGCGAAAACCCCTATCGCGTCGCCGACGAAATCCATGGGATCGGCTTCCGCATCGCTGATCAGATGGCACAGTCCCTTGGCCATGAAAAAGACTCTGCCTTCCGCATCGCGGCCGGCCTCCGGTACCTCCTCGGACAAGCCGCCACCCAAGAAGGACACGTCGGACTCCCCCCTGAAGCTCTGACGGAAGCGGCGGCAGCCTTCCTCGAAGTGGACACCTTGAATGCGGAATCCGTCCTCGCGGACATGGTTACCGACAGC
>JAZALG010000067.1:0-6400 GCA_036229545.1 Planctomycetota bacterium
ATCTGCATCAGAACGACCAACAGCCCTATTCGCACTCCTGGACCCTTTCGCAGACATCCCCCAACTCCCAACAGTACAACAGCCGCAATCCAGGTGATGTTCCACCTTGAAAAAGACACAAACTCGGAAGCCAACCGGCCAAGAACGACGGGGATTCGTGGAAGCCCCTCTGCAATCGCTGCGACATGAAGTCGCCCCAGATAGTTCTCATCCAATGCCGGAAAGGAAGCGGACATCCATCCCCAGAGGAGAAAGTAAAGACCGACGGCCAGTACTCCGATTCCCAAGGCCCGCCTCAGACGGCTCCGCCCCGCACAGATCAAAACAGCCAGCACAGCAACAACAATGAGAGGAAAGCCCTCATTTTTGGTGAGCGCGGCAAGGCCAAAGAAAAATCCTGCCTCAAGGTGCGCGCGATCCCTCACCCCGTCTGCCCCATCCATCAGGGCAAGAACTGCACAGCAGGCAAAGAGCGCCAGAGGGATATCCGCCATCGCAGAGAATGCACCAGACCCGGGTGGCGGCCCAGGCAGGTACGCCAGGAGAGGAAGCGTGGCAACCCATACGGCCGCAAAAGAACCAGCCAACCGACCGGCCCGTCGACTCACAGCGCCGTAGACAACCAGCACCAACGCAACAGCAAAGAGGGGAAAAACCGCAGATGCTACCCGGTCATCAAACTGACCCGTCAAGAGAAACGGGAGATTACTGATGTGGGAAACCAGCGGGGGATACCGTTGATGGGTAAACCAAAATTCAGGGTCAGTCGAGACAACACCCGACAGCGTGCCATCCACAGAGAGAACCTTTGCCTTGAACATCCAGCGAGTGAGGGCGTCAAATTGAAAGGCGGGTCGTATCCACCCCGATCGCACGACTTGAGCGAGCGAGATCCCTGCACCCAGGAGAAATGTGACGGAAACCCACCCCATCCTCTTGGCTCCCCCACCTTCCGTTTCTGTCGAAATTTTTTCGCCGCCCCCTCTTGCCTTACCCCAAATCCCGAGGGCAATAAATCCTCCCAGCCCCACAAAAAATCCTGCCGAGGAAACACCGGCGCCCGACGCATCCAGCGCCATCGACAATATTCCCAACCCACCGAGTCCCAAGGCCAGAGCCCGGCCGAATCGTTCCAGCCAGTCCACCGAGGGGTCGCTGAAGATCAGCCGATCTAAAACTGAACCCACGACCCAACACATCATCAGGACAACCAGAATGATCATCGGAGCAACTCAAGCCGAGGAGAGTCTCCTCCAATTAACACGGCGCTTACTCCCGGCAGGGTGGCGTCCGTCACACGGCTACCTGCTTCTCGCCATCCACCCACAAGGCGGTGCGGATAAAGGTCATACTGCAAAACCCAAGCTTCATTCCGGGGTACGCCTTTTACCTGCACAGTCGATTTTTCCGAAAGTTGCTCCTGCAAATCACGCACCAGCCCCAGCCATCTTCCCCAGCGTGCCGCATCGAGAGGCGTCGCACCTCTCAAACGCGCCCGAGACATGTCCCTGTGAGCAAGAGAAGCGGCCATCTGACTGTCCAGATCCCAAGCCCATCGAGGCCCACCTCGCCCCAGCCAGTGCACTCCCCCGTCACGAGGAAGGCACCTCAGCAGCGCCGCAGCCACAACCAACACTGCAACAGTTTGAACGATCTCCCTTCGCTCCACGATCTAATCGTATCATTGGATAACCCAAGTCCTATGCCTTCCACACTCCACAACAATTGGCGAACTGAAGTTCCCCACACACCACACCCAAAAGGGGTGCTGATGTGCCCGCCTGATCATTTCCAGGTCGTGGATATCAAAAATGACTTCATGAAAGGCCAAGTTGGGCTCGTTGACCCGGTGCGAGCAAAGGAAGAATGGGGAAATCTGGTCGATGCCTTTCAAGAGCAGAACATCCATGTTCATGTCCTCACCCCTGTGCCGAATCTCGAAGACCTCGTTTTTACGGCAAACCCTGCCTGCATTATTCCCAGGGAAACAGACGGGGCCGATTCGATTTTGTCACGAATGCGGCACGACACGAGGCAGGCAGAAGTCACGGTCGTCGCCAACTGGCTGGAACAGCACAACATCAGGACACACACCCTCCCCGAAGGCACGGGATACCTAGAGGGTCACGGTGACATCCTCATCATCCCTGGGCGCCGCGCCGCTCTCGCCGGATATGGGGGGAGATCAGACCTCTCTGCGATTCACGCCCTGTCCGACGCAATGCAACTCCCGATTCACCCAGTCCCTCTCAAGGGTAAGCCCTTCTATCACCTCGACACCTGCATGGCCGTCCTGAATGAAGACACCCTTCTCATCCACGAGGAAGCCTTCGCCCATGGAGAGCGCGAGGCACTCTCAGCACTCTTCCCAAGGATCCTGGATGCCGATCCTGACGAGGCAGCCACCGTATTCGCTTGCAACGTTCACGCCCTCGCCAACGGCAACGTCATCGTGCCAGCCCAAGCGACCGCGACAGCATCTGTAATGAGCGACGCTGGCTTCACGCCGATCCCTGTCGACGTTTCAGAGTTTCACCGATCCGGAGGGTCGGTATTCTGCCTTCGCCTTGACCTCCCGGGAAAACTGTGACCCCCTAGAGCGGGTCGTTTCCACCGAGTTGCTCGGCGACACAGTCCTCGACCTTCCCATCAAGTACGGCGACACCATGCAGAATGGCCGGGATGAGCGCCGCGAGACACTCCGCCGCCCCTCGTGGACTCCCCGGCAGATTGATGACAAGAGTGGACCCTCGGGTTCCCGCTGTCGCACGGGACAGGCAGGCTGTCGGAATCGCCGGAGACGAACAGCGGCGCATCACCTCACCAAATCCAACGAGTTCTCTATCGAGTATTCGCCTGGTAGCTTCTGGCGTCACATCCCTCGATCCGATCCCCGTCCCCCCGCTGGTGAGCACAAGATCCGCCTCCTTGCACGCCGTCTCTAAAGCGGCCACCAGGGCCTCTTCCTCATCGGCAACCACTCTTGCATCCATCAACAACGCGCCCATTTGATCGAGGAGAGGTTTCAACTCTTGTGTCGTACCGTCTTCCTTCTCTCCGGACGCCACTCGATCAGAAGCCAAAATGAGAATGACATTCACGCGTCTTCTTCCCGAGACCAATCCCCGCTCCGCCCTCCTGCTTTTTCCATCACCTGGAGATCGGTCACCGTCATGTTCTTATCCACGGCCTTGAGCATGTCGATCACCGTCAGTGCTGCGACCGCTGCAGCAGTCAGGGCTTCCATTTCCACTCCAGTGCGCGACGACGTCGTAGCCGTTGCCATGATCTCTAGACTCTCGCCCACCACACACGGTTTCAGTTGCACATCAACATGATCCAGAGGCAGGGGATGGCAAAGCGGAATCAATTGTGACGTCTGTTTTGCCGCCAAAATCCCCGCGATACGCGCGACTTCGAAGACCTCTCCCTTTGGTCCTTTCTGGGACAAAGCCAAGGCCAGTGTCTCTGGAGACATTTGGACACGGCTCATTGCTCGCGCACGACGAGGTGTGATGTCTTTATTGCTCACATCGACCATGCGAATATGCCCGTCGTCGTCAACGTGAGACAGCCCGGAGTTGTGGGAATCAAACATCGCATCATGATAGCCGTACGAACTCTCCATCGGAGGTGACAGAATCAGTAGGAGAGATAAACCCATTAATTAGAGTGGCGTATAGTAACGCCACTTCAGATCTAGAATGGAAGCGTCGAAAAGGTCTATACCCCATGATTCTCAAGATACTTCTCGCCACCACACTCCTAGCACTTGCCCCGATCGGTGACGATCTCGAAAGTGAGATTGATGGACTTCTCTTTCGGCTTGAGACTGCCGAGCAGGTCAATCGCTGGCCCCTTGCAAACGAACTCCAAGCGGCGTGCCTTCAAGACTCCATTACAACCGTCCCTTACCTCGTCAAACGTGGAAATGAAGTCTCCGTCGATGTGACCCTCGTCGTTGCGCAAGTTCTGATTGACCTCGATGCACCGGACCACGCTGTTTCTCTCCTTTTGCCGATGGCCACAGTGCACAAAGATCGCGAGGCGATCTCTCTTTTGGGACACCGCGCATTCAAAGATGTTGACGAAGTGGCCGGGGCGCTCACGCACCTCATGGCAGACACTCAAGTTGATCTCCTCGACCGGGTCATGATTGCTCGAAGTCTGTTTCGAACCAGCCGAAGACAAACTCGTACAGCCGCCCACGATTTCCTCTTGGAAACTCTCCAGAGCGAAAACTACGCCGTCCAAGTTGAAGCCGCTTTTGCTCTCGCTGAAATCAAAGATTACGACGCTGCGCGACCGGTCCTTCAGGTCGTCGCAAAAGACCCGGGCAATGCGGGGCGACTTGCACGAGCCTACATCGAGACGGATGACAAAATCCGATATTTCATTGAGCGGCAAATCCGATACAGCCAACCACAACAGCCTCTTGCAGCAAGCGAGGCAGTCTCAGGCCCTGGCAGTTTGGATGTTCTCGAAGAACTCATTCAGAAAATCCAACAGTTCCATCTCATGGGTGACCAACTCGTCGGGCCCGAGGGAAGAGAGCATCTCATCACTGCGGCAGCCAGGGGGATGCTGGGTGGATTGGATCCCCACTCAACCTTCTTTTCCAGCAAGAACTTCGAACGGTGGATTCTCGATCTCCGCCGCAACTATGCGGGCATCGGTGCATATGTTGACACGGTTGATGATTGGTTCACCGTCACCCGCCCCATCTACTCCGGGCCCGCTTACCAAGCCGGACTGGAATCAGGGGACAGAATCATTGAAGTCGATGGCTGGCCGACCTTCGGGCATGACAACGACGAGATCATTCGTCGCCTCAAGGGAGAACCAGGCACTGAGGTCACCGTCAGCATCTGGCGGGATGGCTGGGAAGAGTTTCAGGAATTTGCGATCACCCGAGAAGTCATTCACATTCCGTCGGTGACACACAACTTGTTACCTGCAGATCTTGGCCTCATCGAGGTTGCCAGTTTCTCCGAGGGCGTCACCCAAGAAACCATGAACGCCCTTTCTGAAATGAAAGACCAAGGCATGCGTGGTCTCATTTTAGATCTGCGCAACAACAGTGGCGGGTACATGAACGAAGCGGTGAGCATGGTTTCCCTATTCACCGAGCCAAGCCAACTCGTGGTCTACACCGAAGGGAGAAACGTGGAGCGGGAAGACTACTACTCCAGCAAGTTACCCATGACGTGGGATGGCCCCCTCGTTGTCCTCGTCAATGATCGCAGTGCAAGCGCATCCGAGATTGTCTCTGGTGCTCTCCAAGTCGAGGGAAGAGCTCCGATCATCGGCGAAAAGACCTTTGGAAAGGGCTCTGTCCAACAAGCCATGGAACTCAAGACAAGACCCGGAGACGAACTCCTCACCGATAAAAACTACAACCGCGTCTATGATCCCGGCGATGAATTCGAAGACAGTGATCACAATGGGCAATACACCTATCCAAGCAACGTCAAACTGACCAACGCCCGCTACTACCTTGCAGACGGGACATCCATTCACACTGAACGTGACATTGATGGGCGCGTACTTGCGGAAGGTGGGGTGAAGCCCGACGAAGAGGTCATTTTCAATGGCCTTGAACCCTGGGAAAACAACGAACTCGCAGCGCTCTTCCGAAAGTTGCGTGATGAGTACCGGAAAACTGTGTCGGGCAGTGGCAACGAGGACACCCCGCTTGAAATCCAATACAAAGACGCCTTTGCTCGATATGTCGACGAGCACTGGGAAGAACACCGGGATCTCTTCCACCTCCTTGCAGAATCCGATGGGCTGGACCCACTCGCTTACCCTGATTTTGAGTCTTTCGCTGATTCCCTCAACACGCACTTACCAGCGGATACCATCCGGCGAATGATTCGCATCAAGATCCGCGACTACGTCGCTGATGACCGAGGAGTTCGGTTCCCGGGATTTGGACTCGTGGGAGACTGGCAGGAGGATTCACAACTTCAAGTTGGGATTCGTCGACTCCTGAACGACCTCTCTATGGACCCAGCAAGTGTGCCGAGTTACCTGAGCATCGCCAAAGTCCTCAGCAACGAGGTCGACGACGGGTCGCCCGTAGGCTCCTCCCCCAGGTGATTCAAGAAGAGCGCGTTTTCCTCTTCCTCTTTGGTTTCGTCCCCGAAGATTGTGTGTCAGCCTCGGCCCATTCCAGGTAAAGCGGACGTCCCAACTCTCGCCACAGCACCTTGCAGACGAGGGCCAGTGGCAGGGCAACAATCACACCGATCGTTCCCATCAAAGCCCCCCCTGCCAGGAGAAGTGCAACGATCATGACGGGATGCAGCCCTGTTTCTCGACCCAAAATGAGCGGAAACAGAACAGCACCTTCGAACGCTTCACCTCCCAAGAACACACCAACAACCCAACCAACAGT
>JAZALG010000068.1:0-13489 GCA_036229545.1 Planctomycetota bacterium
GAGACGTCCACACCCTCTTCCTGTCCCAGAAGAACAAGGAGAAGACGCCATGCGGCAAGGTCGGCCTTTGCGTCTGGGGGCGGAAGGTCCGGTCGACGCAGGTCAAGGCAGGACAGAAGCGTGGCGTGCCCGGCAGGGAACAGAGGGGCGAGGCGAACGGCCTCGTGTGCGGCGATGACAGCGCGATCTTGATGCTCCGCCGCTGTGGCTGGATTTGAAACAGTGCGGGCGTAGGCGAGTTCGATGGTCGCGTAGTTCGACCAGGACACCTGGAATGCCTGTGCGCCACGCACGTCGGGGCGAAGTGAGAGGGCACCCTGGTGCACGGTCATCCCTAAAAGAACGAAGGCGAGTGAGAGGGTCGCTAGGCCGAGGCGTTGTGCAGGACTTCCGGAAATCCACGCTCTCCACCCCTGATAGATGATCCCTGCGCTGAAAATCCAGAGAGCGGGAGCGGCGCTGAGACGGTATCGGCCCATGACATAGAAAAGAGCGAGGGAAGATGCGCCGACGAGAAGTGAAATGCGCAGGACCGATCCTCCCCGCCCTCTCCAGGGCAGGAGAAAGAATCCCAGTAAGGCGAGAGGGCCGAGCAGAGAAAAGTCAGACAAGGGTGTCGCCAGGATTGGGACGGCCTGCCGCGTAAATTGCCAGTCCTTCACGTCTGGGATTTCTTCTCCGTGGAAGGTCATCAGAGCCTTGGTCCCCATGCGAGTGAGTGTCACGAAGGGCCGGCGAAGAGTGCGCTCCCACCATTCTCCCCACCAGTAGGACGAAACCTCTGATCCTTTGAGGGACTGGCCTGTTGCTGCCTCGGCGAGAGAGACGGCATCCGTCTCCTCGAAGCGGGCATCTCCTTGTCCGGGGATCAGTGGCGTGTAGAACAGTGAGGAGAGGATGTCCTCATTGTCCGGCTGTCCAATCACAGCGTTGCTTCCCGATTGGTACGTGGTGAGAACGAAGTCTCCGTGTCGAGTGTTGAAGAGGGTCGTTGGCAGAAGTGCGCAGAGCCCGCCGAGAAGGACGAGACTTGCTGATCGCAGGGCTCGTTTCTGGGAGGGCCTGCTGAGGAGAAGGGTCGTGACGATGGCGAGGAGTAGCAGGTAGAGATTTCCACGGAGCAGGATCCCCACTCCGCAAATGACACCGAGAAGGAGGGCTTTTCCGTTCCCGGGACGTGAGTCGTCAGCCTGCTGCCAAAGAGATAACCACAGGTGTAGGACGGCGGTGGTGACCAGGAGGGCAAAGGCCGACTTGAGTAGCATGGATTCGTAGAAAATGGCTGGGCCCGAGACGGCTGCAAAAAGCCCGGCGAGAGTGCCTGTTCCTTTGCCAAAAATGCGTGTTCCAAGAGAGGCAACAAGGACGGCGGTGAGTACCCCGGCGAGATGTTGGAGCCAGATGATGGTTTCGTGAACAGGCGCGAAGGGGGGAGTATTCATCTCCGAAGAGCGAGGAGGGGGTGCGAGGGTGTAGATCTTGCTGAGGAACCATGAGTAGAGCGGCTCTTGGTAAAAGGCTCGTTCTCGCTGCAGGGTTCCCTCTGAAAAATCGAGGGCCATCTCGTGGTAGGCCCGCTCGTCTCCGAGGAGATGGCTGGAGATGGTTCCGATGGGCCCTTGATCGGCTCCGATCTGCATTTCCCAACCCACGCGGGCCACAATGGCGACGACAGCGACAAGGAGCAGTTGGCGATTCACTTTGATTACGGCCTCACAAAGATGGCGAGGTCTTGATGAGTCGGATCGGGTATGGCTCCTGGCTCGTCCACGTGGAAGGCAGCAGCAGGTTTGGTGAGTCCGAAGAACGGGGCGTAATCAATCCACCCGAGTTGAGGATGCGCCAAAATCACTAAGGCGTCAGGGCGTTCTTTGGAGAGGACGGTACGAGCAGCTTTCCCCGGATCATTTGAATCGGGATCTGATGTTGTGAGCGCTCGAACGAGAGTCGCATTGTTATTGCCGTAGATATCGATGACTCGGCGTCGAGAGAAGTAGCGAATCGCCCCCGCGTCGTGTGTGGCGACTTGAGCCCCTGACGGAAGATTTTCATCAAGCCATCTCCCAGCAGCGACGTTTTGGGATTCCACTGTGGCACAACCTGCCGCGAATCGTTGCTGAAGGGCAACCCAATGTGTCGGGGCATCACGGCCAAAGAAGATGACGAGAGCGAGGGGGATCAGAAGAACGCATGTGGAAAGAGGTCTACAGAAGAGACCAGCCCAGGCTGTGCGGACGATTGACGCTAACCCCGCGGCGGCGACGAGAAGAATGGGTGGCCAGGCAAGAAGCGCGTATCGTTGCCAGTAGTAGGGGACGTAGGTGGAAATCTCTGTCGTGGCGACTTGCATGGGACGGGTGCACAGGATCGCGGCAAAGAGGAGCAGGCTTGCCTGAAGGGGGAGTCGCCCGAGCCGATGAGATCCGCCTTCCAGTGAAATGATGCCGGCCCCCAGCATGACAAGGAGAGCCCATCCATATCCGGTGTCTCCGAGCAGTGCCTGGGTTGTCGCCCAATACTGAGAAAGGTCAAAGACAGGGCTCCATTTCATGAGGTAGGTATTGGGGAGGGGGTGTCCTGCGACCATGAGGTTGTACGCGAGAAAGGGGGCGACGCAGAGGACGATGCGGCTCACCGTACCGAGGAGGAGGGTTCGCTGTTTGCGGAGGATCACCAGGGCAAACAGACCGAGCACTACCCCTTCCGGCCGGGTCAACATGAGCAGTCCTGAAGCCCAGCCCGCCCGGCGGGGTCGTTCATCGAGCAGGGCACCGATCAGAATGAAGAAGAGCAGGGTGAACAGTGGCTGTTCCATACCGGAGAAACAGCCGAAAAGGGAAAGAGGATCGAAGGTGAGAAGAGCCAGAGCGGATGCCCCGGACCAGATCCCAGCCCTCCTGGCCAGTTTTACGCCGGCGACGATCGCTAAAAATCCGATCAACCCGCTGAGGAGGCGTATCCCCTCATCTGGGCGGGACTGGTCGAGAACCCGCTCCGCGATAAAAATGGGGACAGCGCAAAGAACCGTCCAGAGGGGGGAGGAGACACCCGCCTCTCTCTCTCCCGTGTTGTAGGTAAACACCTCTCCTTGAGCGATTCCACGGGCATAAACCTGATGGCACCAGGCATCGTCGAGGGGGAAACCAGGCCCTACACCTGAGAGAAAGCACCAGGCTGCCAGGGCTGTCACGACACCGATGAGGATCAGAGCCTTCTTGGGCATGAGAGGCAGGCTAGCAAACGGTAGGCTAGGGATACGCTTCATGTCGATCTCGTCTTTCCATCGCTCAACTAGCTCCTTGGGGCGCATCCACCTGAAACTGATTCTCTCCCTCGCTGTTCTTGTCGCAGCCGTGTGGTGGGTTTTTTTCAGTGGAACTGTTCCTGTGCGCCATCTTGGGCCCGCAACATCCCTTCTCGCCCGGCCAGGGTGTCCCCTCTTCGCTGTCCAGATTGAGGACAGGACGTGGAAACTTTTTGATACGGCCGCTCGTCGATCGGGAGACGGGCGGGTCATTTCTGGGCAAGTGGAGGATTCCCCAGCGCTGACTCAGGAGGGGGTTGTGGTGTGGTCCGATTCGGGATTGAGGAGAGTCTCCCTTGAGAACGATGAGGTGCTTCTCCCGGTAGAAGCCTTTGCTGCACCGGCGCGTTTCTTAGGAGTCGCTGGTGAGAGTGATGCGGTTTTTGTGACCGAGGGAGATGCGGCTGAACTGTGGGTGGTGGGTCTCGGCGATGATGTTTCAGGAACCCCATGGCGCTTGGAGGGAAGGGACGAGGAGACGACACACAGAATCGACGGTCCTGTTCTGCTGAGCCCCTTTGGTCGCTCCCTGACGTTCATTGGCGAGAAGGGTCGGGAGGCTTGGTCTTGGGACGAGCAGGGAAAGTCCAAGAATGTCGTTGCGGAGGGCTTTGACCGACCAGCGGCGGTCTTTGCAGAGGATGGGAAAACCCTCGTTCTCGAAGGCTCAACAGATGACCTCCGCCTCTTCTCTCTTGAAACGGGCAGTCTGGGTTTCATGGCCGAAGGGAATCTGGGGTGGTCCCGCCGAGTCGGCAGTAGCCACGGATTTCGGGGAGGGCAGGAGGAGAGGCAACTCTTCGTTCCTCGTTGGTTTCGCAATGGGTATCTCCAACTTTTCCACATTCACTTCAAAGGGGGAGGAACCCATGGATTCAAACTGGGGTTTCTTCACCACTATGGTGTGACTGTTTCAGAAAATGGGGCAAGCATGGCCTACCTCCAGGCGGACTTTGACGAGGAGAGTGACAACCCATTTACCGAAGAGATCTATCACTTTGATTTCAATCGCGTGAGTCGAGGTGCGGTGTTCCTGGGCAAACGGGAGGGCGGGTTGCGTCACGCTGGGCCGACGATCGTAGGGCGGGGTCAGGATCTTGTCTTCCTCCTTGACGGGGAAGTTCGGCTTCTCCCAGGAGCACAAGAGCAAGCCCCCTGATATTCTGTGGAACTTCACGAAGTTCTCGGAGAGTCACTGTGAGCCTTTCAGTCTTTTATCTCTGTTGGTGCCGTCGGTTGAGTGGCTGTGTCGTCCTTCTTGCTGCCCTTGTGGGAGGGTGTGCTTCTCCTCCGGGGTCAGTGGATGTTTCGACTTCCATCGATCGAGTGGCCGTCGCCAGAGATGTCGCAGCCCATCTCAATTTCTTGGCTTCCGACGACATGGGTGGCCGTGAAACGGGAACTCTCGAAGGGCAAATCACGGCCCATTACGTTGCCGCGGCGCTTCACGCTGCGGGGTTGGATCCTGGGGGTGACGACGGCAGTTATCTCCAGCGCTATCCCTTGGAGTCCTCGTCTCTCGATGAAGAGAACGCCCGTTTCATCTTGAGGGGAGGAGGCGAAGAGCACGTCTTTGACTTCAGAGAAGACTTTCAACTGAGGCGGGGCAGCGGCGACATGCAGGTCACCGCCCCCTTGGTTTATGCAGGCTATGGAATCACAGCCCCCGACCAAGAGTGGGACGACCTCAAGGGACTTCCCGTGGAGGGCAAGGTGGTCGTGGTTCTAGATGGTCACCCAGAGGGACGAAACGATCTTGCCAGTCCTGGTCAATGGTGGACAAAGAGTCGAACTCTCGAAGAGAGAGGTGCGGCGGGTTTGATCATTGCGCTGACCAAAGATGACGATCGAGCCCGGGGTACGCTCGAGGCGTTGGATCGGAGGTCCCGCTCCGGCAGGCTGCACCTTCCCACGACGGAAGAATCTCAGGCCTTCCCCTTCGTGTATCTCACTTCTTTAGCAGCGGATGACTTTTTCCGTGCCGCCGGAACAGATCTCGCGAAGGAGGTCGACAGAGCAGAGGCGGGGAGTCCAGGCCCCCTTCCGATCGACGACATGTCTATGGAGTTGGTCGCACCTCACAACAAAGAGGTGTTTTTTGCGATGAACGCCTGTGGCCTTCTTGAAGGAAGCGATCCCGATCTGCGCGATGAAGTGATCGTCCTCTCGGCTCACATGGACCATGTTGGTCGTGATGAAGACGGTGCGATCTACAATGGGGCCGATGATAATGCTTCAGGGACGACGACCCTGCTGTCTCTGGCTCGATCCATGGCGGCGCGGGGTGCCCCCCGTCGGTCCGTCCTCTTTCTCTTGGTGTCCGGAGAGGAGAAGGGCCTCCTCGGAAGTGCGTGGTGGGTGCGCCAGCCGACTCTTGATCTGTCTCGTGTCGTAGCAAACGTCAATATCGACATGGTCGGGCGGAATGCGTCGGACGTTATCGGAGCCACCCCCTCACCAGACCACCCTGACTACAACACACTTGTGACCCGAGCAGCGGCTCTTGCCCCTCCCTATGGATTAGATGTGGTCTGGGACGTTGGTCCCTCAGAGGACACATTGGAAAGGGTCGACAGTTATTTTCATCGTTCTGACCATGCGAATTTCAGTGCGGCGGGGATCCCGGTTGTCTTTTTCTTCTCTGGCGTGCACGAGGACTATCATCAGCCGACGGACACTGTGGAGAAGATTAACCAGGAGAAACTGGTCCGCCTTGTGGGCTTCCTTGAGCGGTTTGTCACAGATGTAGGGAATCGTTCTGAACCTCCCCAGCGCATCGGTTCTACTGAAGAGGGATTAGGTCGTCGCATCGGACCAGCCTTGCTCGATCTCGCTCAATCTCGCTCAATTCTTCCACGCCCTCTCCTCTAAGGGTTAAGTCGTTGCCGTTCCTCCTCGATGGGTGAGGGAACCCCATTTGCGCGTGATTTCATGAAGGAAGGGCCGAAGGCGTTGCAAGTTTCACTCGGCAATCCAACAAAGTTCCGAGACCAAGGGTATTCTTGACGGGATGAGACTAGGACTGCATCAAATCGCATGGGTGGTGGTTGCCACTCTGGCTGCCGGCCCTCTCCTCGCACAGGAGGAGCGGGAGTTTTCCGGTCATCGATTGGAGATGCATCACAGTTTTCCGGCTTGGGGAGACTCCCTCACCCTGGTTGTGGATGGACTTTCCTCGGCTGATCCGGCGACGATCACACTTGCCGAGGCCGTCAAGGCTCCCCCCTCTCTGGTGGCCTATCTTGAACAGCAGTCTCTCGCCTCCTGGTCTGCCGACGGGGCCCTGGTCTCGTGGTGGAGGCCAGACGGCGGTGGGCAGATCTCCCTTTCTGTGCCCCTCGTTCATTCCGAGGATGCGGGGAAGGAGATCTATCTGCAGGTGTCGGCCTTGGATGGCCGAGTTTCGGATGTGGTCCACCTCCATGTTGTGCCACCGATTCTGGTTGTGCCGACTTCAGAGGGGCTGATGCGCATCGATCTTCGAAACGGTGACATTGTGAACCCTCCTTTGGATGATGAGACACGTCTCTTGGGGCTGGGCACATCATCGACAGGGACGAGAACCTATGCGCTCCGAGAGAAAGGACGACTGGAGTCGTATGAGACGAGTCAGTTTGGAAACGCTGCTCCAGCTATACGGCAACTTGATTTCAATTGCACCGAACTCGCCGGAGCAGTGGGAGCGGGGCCAGCCTTCGCTCTTTCCCATACAGAGTCTCGAGAGACTCCACACCGGGGGAAAGTCATCTTTCTTCAAGGCGTGGAAGAAGTTCTGGCTCTTGAATCCATGGGGCAGGCAGTGACGGGTCGTCGATGGGCTGTGACTCCGGATGGTTTGACCGCTTTTGTTGCAGAAGATCACCAACTCGTACGCGTTCTCCACCTCGCTTCCCGGGCAGCCGTGGGGTTGTTCACAGTAGGACAAATCGGGGATAGCGAGATTGCTGACATGGTCCTCGATGACGGACAACTCTACGTGGTGACACGGAGCGCTGGTGGTCGGCCGGGGAGTTTGACAGTCGTGGGAGTGGAAACTGGCGAGATCAAGGTGACGGGCTTAGAGATCGACCCCGTACGTCTCGTGGCCTTGGGAGAGCAGCAAACCTTGATCGTTCCATTCGCAGAAGTCAGTGCGACAGGTGATGTTCTTGAGAGCACAAACCGCCTGCAGTGGGCGCAGGACGGAGTCGTGGGCCGGGCGATCATAGCCACCGGGGCGATTCTCGACGCAACACATGCCGACGGAGGTGTTGTCGTGCTGCAGGATGTGGACGGAGTGCGTCGAGTCGATTGGGTAGACGGTCAAGGGGCGATTGAGTCACTGGCAGGATCGCTCCCTCGAGTGAGTCGATTAGCATCCGCCGGACTTGAAACCGTCATTCTTCTTGGTGATCCAGAAGGAAACCTCTGGGCTCTCGATGTGGATCAAGGAACCGTCAAAAAGATCGAGGTGGGTGTTGTTGACACATTGGGGTCGGTCCATTCTCTCCCCTGATCAAGGATCTCCAGTTGGCTTGGAGTGACCTGCCGAACTAGGTTGGCTACCCTGGGTGCGTCAACGCCCGGTTGATGCAACGGGTGGCAACACACCAGGAACCGAGATGGTTACCGTCGAACCCAAATTCACGCTTCAAGTTCTCTGGCAATCAGACGAGGCCATTCGCGTGACGCCCTTCAAGGAGGGGTCCGTTCTTGAGAGTACGGTGAAGACTTCCCGTGTTTGCCCCTTCCATTCGCAATTGGTCGCGGAGAGATCTCGCCACATTTTGTCCATTCTCGCCCGAGCGAATGCTGGGGTCGACGGATTGCTTGATGAATTGATTGCGGCAGGACAAGCGATTTATGTCGACCTGCTCCCGGCATTTTTGAAGGACAAGTTGGAGGATGCCCAAGGACACAATTTGCTGCTGCATCTCGATCGCCCTCTCGCAGGCATCCCTTGGGAATTGCTTCACGACGGTGATGAGTTTCTCGGGCGACGGTTTCGGATTGGGCGGGTTGTTTCGGTGGAGGGCGAGCAGGCCGTGGCGATGCGGCGTGATATGAGGCCTCCTCTGTCCTTGCTGGTGGTCGCCGATCCTCGTGGCAACTTACCCGCTGCTCTCGCCGAAGCAGAAGAGGTTGTGCAGTTGATGGAGGGGGCCGAGGTTGTGGATAAGGTCACCCTCCTTGCTGGAGATGTTTCGATTCGGCACCTGCGCGATGCTCTCGGGGAACACGACCTGTTTCACTATGCGGGACACGCAGAAATGGGAAGCGAGACCCAAGGGCTTGCCCTCTCGGATGGCGTCTTTGGAGCGGCACTGCTCGAGCAATTAGCTGGGCGTGTCGATATGCCTGGGCTCGTCTTTCTCAATGGATGTGGGTCGGCCCACGACACGGTTCGGTTGTCGGAAGGTAGCGCTCCGTTTGATGTGGCCACAGGGCTGGCCTCCTCTCTGTTGATGGGAGGCGCTCGTCATGTTGTGGGATCGATCTGGGAAGTTCGGGACGATGTCGCTCGGCAGTTTGCGACACGTTTTTATGGTGCTCTCACCTCTGGCGAGACCGTAGGCACCGCAATGGAAAGAGGAAGGGCCAGTTTGATGGAAAGCCACGGGGAAGATCGGCTCTTCTGGGCAGCCCATCTCCTTTACGGAGACCCTACTTGGCGTTTGTCTCCTCCTCCTCAGGATTCGACAGAGGACTTCACAGTCCTCGATGGATTGGAGGCAAAGTCTCAGCAGGATCTCGCTTCTCCTGATTCCACGACGCGTGTGATGGCAGTCACCATGCTGCTGCGGCTTGGGGATCGTTCAGTACTCCCAGCGCTAGAAAAAGATCTGGAAACATTGCTTGGGTGGTTTTCGCCGGACGCATCGCGTCAGCAGCAGCGGATGGCCTCCCATGTTTTGCAGGCACTCGCATCGGCAGCTGGCCTGCAATCAACTTCAGCGCCGGACGTTCTTCCAGACGCGGAGACGGTGCGAACTCTGTATCAGCGTTTGTTGGCTGGCGATGGCCTTGACGGAGAAGGCTAGGCTTGCGTCTGAAGTTGATGCATGCGGGCATATTGGCTGTCCGCACCAAGAAGTTCTTTGTGTGTCCCCTGTTCCACAACCTTCCCGTCTTTCAGATAAAGAATCTGGTCAGCTTCGCGGATTGTAGACAGGCGATGGGCAATGACCAGAGTGGTTCGACCCTTCATGAGTTCGCTGAGGGCCTCCTGTACGATTTTTTCCGATTGGCTATCCAAAGATGACGTGGCCTCATCGAGGATCAGAATGGGCGCGTCTTTAAGGATCGCTCGAGCGATGGAGAGGCGTTGGCGTTCGCCACCGGACAACTTGCTACCTCGTTCTCCGAGCATGGTGTCATAGCCCTGAGGCAGTTTTTGAATAAAGTCATCAGCGTGGGCAGAACGTGCGGCACTGATGATCTGCTCTTGGGGAGTTCCTGGAAGTCCGTAGGCGATGTTGTTGGCGACGGTGTCTTCAAAGAGAACAGTGTCTTGGGAGACGACGGCGATCTGGGACCGTAGCGATTGGACGGTGAAACTCTTGATATCTGTGTCGTCGATGGTGATTAATCCCGAATCCACATCGTAGAAACGGGAAAGCAGGTCTCCGACCGTGGATTTCCCGGCGCCCGTGGGACCCACAAAAGCGGCGGTTGTCCCCACAGGCAAGTCGAAGGAGAGATCGTTCAGGACGGAGTGAACTCCGTCATAACTGTAGGACACTTCGTCGAAGACGATTTTCTGAGACAGGCCTTCGCAGGGAATGGACTCGCTTGTGTCACGGATTTCAGCTTCGCTGTAAAGGACGAGGGAAACGCGGTCGGTGGCGGCAAGGCCCGCACTGACGTGATTGCTGGTATTGCCGAGGCGACGGATGGCTCCCACAGTTTTTGCGAGACCAAAGAGGATGGCCATAAAAGTTTCTGGTGCCCACCCTCCGGCAATGACCTGCATGCCACCAAACCACATGATTGTGGCCATCCCCCCAGACCCAATGACATCAACAATCGGTCCGGTGCGGGCCCGGAGTTTGGTGGTTTTCAGTGCGACTTGGGTGGTCGCTTCATTGAGTTTTCCGAATCGGTCTGCTTCGAAGTCCTCAGCACCAAATGTTTTGACAACCTTTTGACCCTGAAGGGCTTCACTGAGAGTGCTGATCATCTGTCCTCCGAGAGTGCGACCTTGATGTTCTTTTCGTCGGACTCGTTGGGCGATATGCCTCACGGGTACGAAAAGAATAGCCAGGATCCCCACACCGTAAAGGACATAGACACCACCTCGGACCCACAAGAAAACGAGGGTCCCGATGAGGGCGAAGGTGTCTGTAAAGACTGTTACCGTGACGTCGACGAGCATCTTGCCAAGTGCACCGAGGTCGCCTGTGAGGCGGGACATTAACTTGCCCGAATGATTGGCCTGGTAGAACTTCATGGAGAGGTCCATGAACTTCCGATAAAGGTCAGTCCGCATCTGTTGGACGATGCGAATGGAGACGGTGCGCATGGTCAGTCTTTGGACGTACTTGCTGATGTTCTCGCAGACTGACAGCAAAGAAAAAGTTAGGGCAGCGGCCGCGAGTTTTGTCGTGGGCAACATGGCTGCCCAGAGGGTCGTGAGTGCGACACTGGCTGCAGCGCCCCAACCCCAAAAGGAGTGAGTGGCTGTTGAGGCGTGGCCGAGAATCATGAGCCCTAGTTGCGTCCGTGACGCGGGCTCCTGTGAGTTGATAATGGGTTGAAGGATGCCCTCGAGAAGAAACAGGGCGAGGGCGGCACTCACCGCCGAAAAGGAGGCCAACAAAAATCCGAGGACGAGTTTCCCGCGGAACGGCAGGCAATAGGAGAGAAGGCGGCGCCGGGTGCCCGACGACGCTTTTGGATCTGTAGACCTCGCTTCGCCTTTGAGTCTCCTACGCTCAATGGCATCGAGATCTTCGGTGATGACGGGGTTTTTGGGGTCCTTTGGCACGGTCTTATCCAGTTTCCTGCGAAGGTATGTAGGCTAGCAATCCACCATGGTGAGAGTCACGAGCGACGCTATAGTGCTTCGGCGCATCCCCTATCGGGAATCCAGCCAGATTGCTGAATTCCTAACGAAGGAGCATGGACGGGTCAGTCTGATTCTCAAGGGAGTTCACCGCCCAAAAGACCGTAAGGGTGGTGGAGTGGATCTCTTGGAACTCTGCCGGGTGACATGGACAGAACACCGAAAGAGTCGATCTCTCGCGCCACTCATCGAGCGGAGCGTGGTGAGCCACCATCCAGGCATTCGAAAGCGTGAGGACCTGGTCCGGTCTGGGATGTATCTGGTTGAACTTCTCCGAGCCATGGCGCCAGAGCATCAGCGGTTGCCGGGGATGTTCAGTCTGTCGGTCGCTTTCCTCTCAGCTCTCAATGAACAACCAGAGGAGTCGGCCGTCGAGACGATGCGGTTCGCTCTCGATGGAGGGCTCATTCGAATCGCGGGATTCGAATATGTTCTCGACCGTTGTGTCTCATGTGATAAGCGGCCAAAGGGATTTCGAACCCTCAAGTGTGACCTGGAAAAGGGCGGAATCGTGTGCTCGTCTTGCAGAGAATCGAGTGACACAACGTTTTCACTGTCTATGGATTCTTCTCTCATCATTGTGCGCTTGGCAGGCGCTGATCCACGCCGTCTTGGTAAGGTGCCCATTTCCAAGGATGTCAGACGAGACATCCGCCGTTTTTTCCTGCGGGCATTGACCCATATTCTCGAACGTCCTCCCCGGTGTACGGTGACCCAATGAGCAAGACTACGACGATACGCCAGGCTTTATTGCTGGGGACCCTGGCCATGCTGCTGGGGGCGTGTGAGGGAGTGCGGAATGTGTGGGAGGAGTCGGAGACGCAGCAGTACACCAGGATAGATGGAGGTATAGGCTTTGAGCGGAAGGCCTTGGAGTGGGGCGAGGAGCACGAAGGAGAGGAAGAATATGAGGCTTTTGCAGAAGAAGTGGTCGAGGATGAAGGCCGTTCTCCTGGCGAAAGAGCTGACGCGAATTTCATTCTTGCCGAAGCCGAGATGCGTCGGGGGGAACACCTAGACGCGTATCGACATTATCGATCGATCCTGGAGAACGCTCCTTTCTCCGAGCGTGTTGGAATTATTGAAGGCCGGCTCTTTGAGATTGGGACGGCTTTCTTTGAAGAGGAAAAATACGACGGATGGATTTTTGATGAGCATGCCCGGGGAGTGGGCGTCATGGAGACTCTTCGAACGCACTACCGGAAGTCAGATCTCGCCGATGATGCTCTCAAGGGGATCGCTGATTACTTAGCAAGCCCTGAGGTTGGCGATTGGGAAGAGGCTTCACTGAGATATCAGGAACTGTTTGAACAACACCCGGAGAGCGAGTGGGCTGAAGATGCCCGTTGGCGTGCTGGGCATTGCCTGCTCAAACAATCGCAGGGCCCCGCCTACGACAGGACGGAGTTGCTTCGTGCACAGGATTTTTTCGAGGAGTCTCTTCGTCTCTACCCAAAGGGAGTGGCGATCCAACGGGTTCGGGAAGATCTTTGGACTGTGCGAAATCTACTGGCAAGTTATGAGGTGCAAGTCGCCGATTTTTATCAGCGCCGAAACCAACCACAGGGGGAGCGGATCCGTTTAGTGAATGCCGCCTTGCTTTACCCAGAAACAAATGCTGGAGCACAGGCAGCGTTGCGATTGAAAGAGTATGGAATCGACTTGGAAATCCTCGACCGGGAAGCCATTTTGAGTAACCCACGTCTGCAGTCTGTCGATAACATTCTGGCTGGGGCGAGACTTTTTGGTGGCCGGAGAGGGGGGCTGGGATGGGAATGGTAGGTAAGCGACCCATTGCGTTCCTTTTGTTCGGAGCGGCTTTTTTGCTCTCGTCTTGTGCCTCCATGACACGGACGACATTGATTCCAGAGGATCAAAACGAGGTCTACGTTCCCTACTTTGAAAATAAGACCTTTATTCGCTCTTTAGGTTTGAATCTCACAGAGCAGGTCAAGGCCGCGATCTTGTTACGCCCGGGTGTTTCGATTGTAAGCAAGGAGGACGCAGAGGTTTATCTGACAGGTCGTATCGTCGCCAAGAGCCAGAGAGTCCTTTCGGAGGATGTGAATCAGGTTGTGACATCTGAAACGCACACTGTCACTGTTGAAGTCGATATCCTTGACGCGATGACTGGTGATCTC
>JAZALG010000069.1:0-9922 GCA_036229545.1 Planctomycetota bacterium
AGGGGTCGGGTGATGAGGAAGTTGACTTTAGTTTCGACTGGACGTCCAAGAACAAAAAAGTTCGGGTCAGGGGGCGTGACCGAAAGCCCTTCGAGGGCGTCTTGCCCGCTTTGGAGAGGCATCTCGATCGAAAGGGCTTCCGAAAGGTGGAGAAGTACTGCACGTCGGTGTCGTGTCCCGATTGTCGCGGGAGTCGCCTGAACCTGTGGGCGACGCATGTGACGTTCCGGGACCTAGCCCTTTCTGAGGTCACGGACTGGTCGGTCGAACAGGCCCGTTCTTGGTTTTCGGATCTCGCTCTGAGTGGCCGGGAGAAGGTCATCGGCGGCCCTGTTGTTTCGGAGATTGTGAGGCGTCTGTCGTTTCTGTGTGACGTGGGCGTGGGGTACCTCACCTTAAATCGAAGCGCGAGAAGCCTCTCTGGTGGCGAGGCCCAAAGAGTGCGACTCGCCGCACAGGTCGGGAGCGGCTTGCAGGGCGTTCTCTTTGTGTTAGATGAGCCGTCGATTGGGCTTCACCCTCGTGACAACGGACGGTTGCTGAGCACGCTTCGTGCTCTCACCAGCAGTGGTAATACCGTCATTGTCGTCGAGCATGACGAGGAGACGATTCGTGCCAGTGATTGCTTGGTTGATGTCGGCCCTGGGGCCGGGCGGGAAGGCGGGGAGGTATTGGCCTTTGGCCCAACACACAAAGTTATCGCCCAGGCGAAGACTTTAACGACCGACTACTTGCAGGGTCGGCGGGAGATTACAGCACCAGAAACTCGCCGAGACCCAGGTGGTGAGTGCCTCGATATTCGCGGTGCGAGGCAGCACAACCTCAAGAACATTGATGTTTCGATACCGCTGGGGTGCTTTGTGGCCGTGACCGGTGTTTCTGGGTCAGGAAAGTCAACCTTGGTGGACCATATCTTGCGGCGCGCGCTTGCCGGAGTGCTGCAAGGATCCGAGGCGATTCCTGGCGAGCATGATGGCATTGATGGCGTGGAGTTGCTGGACAAGGTTATTGAGATTGACCAGCAGCCCATCGGGCGAACCCCACGAAGCAATCCGGCAACATACACCGGCTTAATGACACGCATCCGCGATGTATTTGCAGGAACGAATGAAGCACGGATGCGTGGGTTCGGAAAGGGGCGCTTTTCCTTCAACGTGAGAGGAGGGCGGTGTGAGGCTTGCGAAGGGGGCGGCGTCAATGTGGTGGAACTGCAGTTTCTGGCTGACGTCCGGGTGGTCTGTGAGATTTGCGGGGGGCGTCGGTATAACGCCGAAACGATGGAGATCCTGTATCGAGGCAAGTCCATTGCGGACGTTTTGGCTTTGACGGTTGCTGACGCCCTCGAGTTTTTTGAACACCATAACCAGATCCGGCAAATGCTCGAGACGCTCTCTGATGTGGGTCTGGGCTACATCACCCTTGGGCAGCCGGCGACATCGCTTTCAGGTGGTGAGGCCCAGAGGGTTAAATTAGCGAAGGAGTTAGGGCGCCCCTCGACAGGGAAAACCCTCTATATCCTCGATGAGCCGACAACAGGCCTACATTTTGAGGATGTGCGTCACCTCGTTGCGGTTCTTCAGCGTCTTGTCGATCGAGGCAACACGGTTCTTGTGGTGGAGCACAACCTCGAACTTGTGAAGTGCGCGGACTGGGTGATCGATCTGGGCCCCGATGGGGGCGATGCCGGTGGCGAGGTTGTTGCCCTGGGAACACCCAAAAACGTTGCACAGGCGCCAGCAAGCCACACAGGGGCTGCACTCGCACAACACTTGAGCACAAGAAAAAGGAGTGCCGGCAAGGCGAAGTCAAAGCGGAAGGCAAAGGCTAGACCTTCGGACCTCTGTGTCAGGGGGGCTTCGATCCATAACCTCGATGGGATTGACGTCACAATCCCCCAGGGGGCTTTGACGGTCGTGACGGGGCCTTCGGGGTCTGGAAAAACGTCACTCGCTTTCCACACCATCTTTGCGGAGGGACAGCGGCGTTATGTGGAGAGTCTTTCCACCTACGCTCGTCGGTTTTTAGCAAGAATGGACCGGCCGCCGATCGAGTCGATTGATGGTATTTCCCCAGCTGTCGCGATCGACCAGAAGTACGCAAGCCGTAACCCCCGATCGACCGTCGCGACGAGCACAGAGATTTACGATTATCTTCGCCTGCTCTTCTCGCGTGTGGGGGATACCCACTGTTGGGGATGCGGTAAGGAAATACGCAAGTGGAGTTCTTCTGAAGCTGCGCAAGAGGTGGTGAAAAAGGCGGCTGGGCAACGTGCAACGATAACGTGCACACTCTTCGATCGTGAAAATCCTCAGCGCGGGCTAACACCTCGTTTGAAGGGTCTCTCAGAGATGATCGTGGAGTTTGCGAAAGAGGGTTTTGTGCGACTGCTCGTGGATGGCGCCGAGCTCAAGATCGAGGAGTTCTCGAAGGATCGAGTGGGCGGAGTCGTTGAGTTAGTGATCGATCGGCTCCAAGTGAATCGGCGGAGAAAGTCACGCCTTGCAGAGAGTCTGACGCTTGCCCAGCAGCGCGGCCTTGGCGTTGCGAGAATCCATCTGGAAGGCGGGGATGTAATGAATTTTGAAGCCCGCTTGGGGTGTGCGCCTTGCGACCTGTGGATTCCCGGCGGTGAGCTCACGCCACGGATGTTTTCTTTTAATAATGCGGCGGGTGCCTGCTCAAGTTGCGAAGGCTTGGGCCGCTTGATGACAGTACGAGAAGATCTCTTGATCGACCGTCCAGAACGCCCGCTCCTTGAGGGTGCGATGACAAGCCGGGTGGGGAGGTACTTGTCTCGCCCGGGCGGCTATCAAACGCACGTCCTTCGTGCACTCGCCGAGCGCGAAGGAGTGTCGTTGGATCGCGCCTGGTCTTTGCTCCCCCAGGGGTTTAGGCAGGTGGCACTCCACGGCAGCGGCGATGCTGAGGCGGTTCCCGTGACCTTTGCGCGGGGGAAAGGTAACCAGTCCCGTTTCTATGATTATCAGGTCGACTGGCGGGGCCTCCTTGGGACTGTTGAGCATTGGTGGTCGGGGACTCAGCGGCCCGGATGGTGGCGGGGTTCCCTTGAGTCCTTGATGGAAGAGGCTCCCTGCCCGGGGTGCCGTGGTGGGCGGTTGCAGCCCTGGGCCCTTGCCGCCCGGGTCGATGGCATGGGGATCTTTGAACTGTGCCAAATGGATATTTCGAGTGCGAGGCAGTGGGTCCATGGACTGGATTTAGATGGACGCAAGGCCGAAGTCGCTGCAGACATTGTGCGTCAGGTTCAGCACAGGCTCGATTTCTTAGACAACGTGGGGGTGGGGTACCTGTCCCTCGTTCGTTCCAGCGCCACCTTGTCCGGTGGCGAGTCGCAGCGTATCCGCCTTGCCTCTCAATTGGGGAACCAGTTGGTGGGCGTTCTCTATGTACTCGATGAACCCACGATCGGGCTCCACCCTAAGGACACCGGTCGTTTACTTGAGACCCTCAAGAACCTGCAGGCTTTGGGAAACACCGTGCTGGTTGTTGAGCATGACAGAGACACCATTGAGGCTGCTGATCACCTCATTGATTTAGGGCCAGGGGCAGGCGAGTCGGGCGGTCGGGTTGTCTTTCAAGGGAAGGCGGGGGATGTTTATCGCTCTCGAAGATCACTTACGGGCCAGTACTTGTCGGGAAAACGGATAGTGGATTGGCCGAAGGAACGACGGTCGGCGAAGGCGTGGCTCACGCTGGAAAAGGCGACGCGGCATAACCTCAAGGGGGTGACTCTCCGGATCCCCCTCGGGACATTGTGTGTCGTGACCGGCGTCTCAGGGTCAGGCAAGTCGACTCTTGTTACCGACCTTCTCGTTCCGGCAACGCAACACGCCACAGGAGGGGGGGTGGCTCTTCCTGAAGACATGGGTGCACTCAAGGGTGCCCGACATCTTCGCAAGGTCGTCGTGGTCGATCAGAGCCCTGTGGCCCGTTCGACGCAGAGCAATCCAGCGACCTACACGGGATGCTTTGATGACATACGAAAGGCTTTCGCTGAAACAGAGGAGGCAAAATTGCGGGGATTCGGTCCCGGGAGATTTTCGCCGAATGTCCCTGGTGGACGGTGTGAGTCCTGTGAAGGACGAGGATTTGAGCTGGTCGAGATGCACTTTCTTTCGGATGTTTCAATCCGGTGCGAGTCCTGTCGTGGGTCGCGATTTGAGAAAGAAACGCTTGAGGTGAAATACCGGGGGCACTCCATTAGCGATGTTCTTTCGATGACCGTGTCGGAGGCCATCACCTGCTTTGGTGAATATGCGGGTGTCTTGCGGAAATTAACGTTTCTTGAGGATGTTGGTCTGGGCTACTTGAGGCTGGGGCAGCCCACAAATACCCTCTCGGGAGGAGAGGCGCAGCGCCTCAAGCTCGCAGCGGAATTGGCACGGCCGGACCAGGGCAAGGCCTTGGTGGTTTTGGATGAGCCGACGACGGGTTTGCACTTTGAAGATGTCTCACGTCTCGTCGCGGTGCTGCACCGGATGGTAGATATGGGGGATTCTGTTGTCGTGATCGAGCACAACGTGGACGTCATCAAAAACGCAGACTGGATTGTGGACCTTGGCCCAAGTGGTGGAGAGGGCGGTGGGCAGATTATGGCTGAGGGCCCACCGGAAAAGATCGCGAGTGACAAAACGAGCGAGATGGCCTCTTTCGTCAAGCGGGGCCTTGAGATGGCTGCCTCATGACGATTAAACCGCTGACCGTTCAGGGAGACCGTACGATCCTCGCAGATGTTCATGCGGAGGGGTTTAACATCGCCCGTGATGAGTTGTCGCTCTTCGCTGAACTTGAGAAAAGCCCAGAACACTTCCATACCTACCGGTTAACTCCCCTCTCGCTGTGGAATGCCGCGGCAGCGGGAGTTGGGGCAGAGCGGATCAGTGAGTTCCTCGAGACCTCGAGTGCTTACGAGATCCCGCCGAACGTCACCATCTTCATTGAGGACCATATTCGGCGATTCGGGTTGCTCAAACTGGTCCGTGCAGAGGGTTCCCTGCGGTTGGTCTGTACGGACCAGGACCTTTTGGATGGGATCGCACGGAATTCGACACTAAAGGAGTACTTCAATCTTAAGGAAGGTGGTGAGGGGTGGCTGTCGGTTGTTGAGCACCTTCGAGGAGATGTGAAGCAAGCGCTGATCGGGATTGGATATCCCGTTGAAGATGTAGCGGGTTATACCGAAGGAACCGCGATGCCCTTTGAACTCAGGCAGAATCGCGTGTTCGATGGGTCGGACTTCTCCTTAAGGGCATATCAGAAAGAGTCTGCTGACATTTTCCATGCGGGGGGAACCGATCGAGGAGGGAGTGGTGTCGTGGTTCTCCCCTGCGGTGCCGGGAAGACCATTGTGGGGATCGGGTGTATGGAACGACTTCAACGCCAAACGTTAATTCTTACGACAAACACCATCGCTGTGCGGCAGTGGCGGGATGAACTCTTGGATAAAACAAGCCTGACGCCCGAACAGATCAGTGAATACACAGGGGAAGTGAAGGGCATCTCACCTGTGACGATTTCGACGTATCAAATGTTGACTTATCGCCGGAGCAAGGAAGGGGCCTTTGAGCATTTCGCCCTTTTCGATGCCTTGGATTGGGGGCTGGTGATTTACGACGAAGTCCACCTGCTCCCCGCTCCCGTGTTTCGCGTGACTGCCGGTATTCAGGCGAGGCGTCGCCTCGGTTTGACGGCAACCCTTGTGCGAGAGGATGGAAAAGAAGAAGAGGTCTTCTCATTGATCGGGCCGAAGAAGTACGACGTACCCTGGAAAATCCTTGAGCGTGAGGGATGGATCGCCACTGCACGTTGCATTGAAGTTCGAATGCCGAAAGATCCAGAGACGATCATGGAATATCAAATCGCGGGGAGCCGGGACCAGTTTCGTATCGCGTCTGAGAATCCTGTGAAAACGGAGGTGGTTCAAACCCTCATTAGCAAGCACGCCGAGGACCGGGTTCTCGTAATTGGCCAGTACATCGACCAGTTGGAGAGTCTCGCTGAATGTATCGATTGCCCGCTGATTACCGGTCGCACACCGAACAAGGAGCGGCAGGTTCTTTACGGTCAATTCAGGGAGGGAACATTGAAGGTTTTGATGGTTTCTAAGGTAGGAAACTTTGCGGTCGATCTCCCCGATGCGAACGTTGCAATCCAGATTTCAGGAACTTTTGGGTCTCGCCAAGAGGAAGCGCAACGTCTTGGGAGAATCTTGAGACCAAAGACCGATGGGAGGCAGGCTATTTTCTATTCATTGGTGACCCGAGATTCGCGTGAGGAAGATTTTGCGAGTAATCGCCAACTTTTCCTTACAGAGCAGGGATACAGCTATGAAATCCAAGATATCTCCACGATAAAGGGCGTTGACTCCCAAACAAAAGCACGGCCAGGTGAGAGCACATCGCATCTGGATGAATGATGTTGCTCTGCCTCGGCATTAGGCCTGGCGACTTGCCTGCTTCAAGCAAACGGCGCAGCGGAGTACGATGGGTGGCTTCTTGCAAAGGGCAAAAACTTGGCAAATACGGACAAGAACACAGCCTTTAAAAACTCGCGAGGGGTGGCACTGTCCGCTCTCCTCGGCCAAAGAAGTGAAGACGGCCTTCGGGAACTGTTGTCTTTTTGGGGGCGTCAGCAAGCCACTTCTCTGACACGCGCGCGACTGGTGGGAGAGTTGCAGCGGCGCATGACGAGCGAGAAGTCAGTTCGAAAGCGGGTTAAATTTTTAGGGAAAAAACTCGTCGACCTCATGAAGTTTTTTCTTCGTGGGGACGGCTACCGCGCGGATCTCGTACACATTACGGGGAGCCACTCCCTTTCGTATCTTTCACCATTCGAATTGAAGGCTGCCGTCAATGCTCTTCAAAAAAGAGGTTTTCTCTTTCCGGCCATTGCGAATGGCCGACCCGTATCGTCAGACACCTTCCTCGTGCCCAGTGAATTGGCCGACGTCATGGAGGGCTTTATCTGGGATGACGGGCGGAGTGTTGAGGAAATCTTTTCACTGCGTGGACATCTTGCTCGGCTCGTGGAAAAAGCGGAAGTCGGAGCCCTCTTGCAATCAGAGATCGGGAGCGGAGATGGGGTGAGCGATCACGAGGAGGCGTCAGCGGTTCTTTCCACACCGGAGATCGTGAAGAAGCGGTTCGATTTGCTGGAGCGCGAAACGGATCGTGAACTTCTGCGGGTCGTGGCAAGATACTTTGGTGGAGTCGCTCCAAGGAGTGCCTTGAAGAAGAACCATACTGGCCTGGGGAGATGGAATCGGAAGCGCCTTCAAGGTCTACTGGAAGACGGACACTTCGGAACGGTGCGGCACGTTTCGCTCGGCGAATATGGCATTCATCAATTTGATGAGGTGGTTGTGCTCTTCGAGGAAGTCGTCGAGAGCCTCGCTTCGGTTGCAGGGGGTGGGTCACCGCAGATTGATGAAATCCAGAGCCTGGGGGTGGACCTCATCTCGGATATCTCGTCGTTTCTTTCCTACATCGAGCACAACCCCATCAAGGTGACCCTCTCTGGCAAGGTGTATCGGACTGCCGCGAGGAAGTTAGAAGCCACTTTTATTCTGGGACGCGCAGATCAGATCAGCACTGACTGGCTTTTCGAGTACCTGTTTGATTTTTGTGACGTCCATTCGATGGTGGAGCGTGGTCCGGACCGGAGCCTCACCCTGACGGTTAAAGGGAAGGCGTGGAACCGCACTCCGCTGGAGAAGAAACTCGCCCGGTTGATGTCCTTTAGCACCGCAAATTGGATTCGGAAAACCCAGCCTTTCCACGGGGAACAATTGATTGAGCTGTTCCTCGATCGATTGAGAGAAATGAGCGTGGGCGAGTGGGTGGATGTGGATGTACCGGCTTTTACTGCCCGTAATCGGTATTTAGTCCGTTTGGACCGCTTTTCAGTTCGGGATCGATACCAGCACAAGTACCAATTTGCTCAGCAGACAGGGATGCCTGATACGACCCAACTCGCTAAGTCTCTCAGTACTTGGGCTCGGGAACGGCTGGCGCTGTTCGGGCTTTTGGATCTTGGGCTTGCAGATGGTCGTGTTGTCGCGATGCGTTTGACTCCACTGGGTGCGAAAGCGCTTGGCGTTGATTTTGCAGAGTCCGATGCAGGGCAGGCCGCCCCCCTTGTTGTGAACCCAGATTTTGAGGTGATTTTCTTCCCGGATGGTGGCAACTATGACCTCGTCACGGAAATCGATCGATTTGCCGAGCGGGTCAGCAGTGATTCGGTTTACACCTTTAAACTGACTGAGGAATCAGTCGAACGTGCTGTTGCAGAAGGGCTCGAGGGGAGTGCCATTCTTAAAACGCTCAGTGAGCAAAGCCGGGTGGATGTTCCACAAAACGTCATATACTCCATCTCCCAGTGGGCTGCGAAGGTCAAGTATGTGACATTGGAATCCGTCTCAATTGTGCGAGGTCGAAATAAAGAAGTGATTGACCGGATCCAGCAATCCAAAGCGTTGAAAAGGCTGGTCTTAGAGAGGCTCTCTCCAACGGTTCTTTTGATGTTGCGCGATATCGATCGCGATGGGCTGGCGGAATGTATCGAGCCGCTCGGCGTATTTCTTAAAGACGATGAGGGATAAAGACTTCAGGGACGCTTTACGGCTGGTGTTGATTACACCAGGTGACCGCGCTCTATCCGCAACGGTGAACCTCGTGGAAGGCGCCTGCCGTGGTGGGGTAACGGCCGTGCTTGTCAGGGAGCCTCAGCGGCACGTGGCGGATCGAATGAAGTTGGCTCTTGAGATTTCCTCGATTACGCAGGCAGAGGGGGCTGCTCTCTTGGTGCACCATGATGTGTCTGTGGCGCTTGCGACGGGGGCCCAGGGTGTCCACACGGGCTTTGGCGGACCGTCGATTCATGAGATTACTTCAAAGGCCACCGATCTGGTTGTCGGTAAGTCGTGCCACTGGCCACTTGCGAAAGAAGACCTGAATGCGGGATATGCCTTTCTGAGTCCCTTCCGCGAAACGCACCACAGTTATCCACGGCCTCTCTTGGAAGAGAGCCAAGCAATTGAAGCGCTCAAGGCGTTGGGGGAGATCCCCGTCGTCGCCCTCGGCGGCCTCGATGCTGATGACATTTCAGATTTGCCTGACGGCCTTGCTGGCGTCGCGGTGATCCGTGCGATTACAGATGCATCGCAGCCCGAGTCGGCGGCCCGGAAGTTGCGGAGTGCTGTGGAAGAACGTTCCTTTATCTCTGGTGGTGCGCATGTTCACTGAGGAGGATTTCATCAAGTGGGTCAGCCCCTCCGAACAATCAGAGGCAATCGTCGGAATCGGAGATGATGCGGCGGTGTTTTCTGGCGGCCTTGTGGTGAGTGTGGATTCCATCGTGGAAGGGGTCCATTTTGATCCCGACGACGATCTCGATCGTGTGGCACGGAAAGCTTTAGGCGCTGCGCTTTCCGACCTCTGTGCGATGGGCGCAAAATCGAAATCTGTATTCGTGGGGGTGCAAATCCCGGAAGGCCGTGACGGGCAGGCCCTCGCGGAAGGACTTCAGCATTGGTCAGCGGAATTCTCGGTTGCTCTTTGTGGGGGGGATACCGTGAAAGGGCCCTGCTTGGCGTTGAGTGTGACGGCGATTGGGGACTGTGATGCCGCAAAATGCTGGCGTCGCTCTGGTGCTGAGATCGGAGACTGTCTTTTCGTGACGGGGGCCCTTGGGGGTTCGCGTGGCGGGCGCCACCTTGATGTGCAACCCCGCCAGGATGTCGTCGAAATGGCGTGGAAGGAAAACGTAGAGGTCCACGCAGCGATTGATCTCTCTGACGGCCTTGGCCACGATTTGGTGAGGCTTTGTGACGCCTCGAGAGTGGGCGCGGTGATCGATGCCCAGTCACTCCCTGTCCATGGCGATGTGGAAAAAGAGGGAGGCT
>JAZALG010000070.1:0-14812 GCA_036229545.1 Planctomycetota bacterium
GCCGTCCGAAGCAGCGACGGCACCGTCTACACCGGGGCCAATGTGGAAAACGCCAGTTACGGACTCACGATCTGTGCAGAACGCAACGCCGTTTTCTCTGCGGTTTCAGATGGAGCGACCAAACTGATCTCAGTCGCTATCGCAACAGAGGATGCTCTATCGCCCTGTGGCGCCTGTCTCCAGGTCCTGGCTGAGTTCGCAAGCCCCCAACTTGACGTCCACCTGCTTGATGCACAGGGGACTCGAGTCATGACAACCCTTGGTGATCTCCTCCCCCACCCTCCTTCGATTCCGAAGGCGGCTTCCGATGAACCCGAACAGGCCTAATGGAAGCCCTCCAACAGGTCATCGGACGGCTGCACCCCGTCGTGGTGCATTTTCCGATCGGCCTTTTGATCACCGCGGGCTGCATTGAACTCTGGCGATGGCTAAGGAGAAGGGAAGAGCCATCCTCAGCCGCCTTTACCTGCCTCACCATCGGCACGGTGACCGCCCTGATTGCTGCCTGGTGTGGCTGGGCCTACGCCGACCATGACCCTCCCGGCCGATCCGTCGAGGATCTTCTCTTCTGGCATCGCTGGACCGGCGCCTCGGTGGCCATCGGGTCGGTTCTTACGACCTTTTGTGCCATCGCCCAGCGATCCGGCGTATGGCCACAAGCGACAAAGGCCTACCGGCTTCTACTCTTGATCACCACCGCCTCGGTTGCATGGGCGGGGCATCTTGGTGGCACCCTCGTCTATGGCGAGGGTTTTCTGTTCGAACCCCTGCGGCAAGCAGATCAAGAGGTCGTCGCCCCTGACGATTCACCACCACCCACACAGAACGAGTCTTCGGCCGAGGTTCAAGAGCCAGAAGACGCGGTTCCGCAGCCAGAGGTCGTGCTCGCGACGACGTTGCCCACCCTAGACTTCGCCACCGAAGTTTGGCCCATCTTTGAATCCCGTTGCGTGAAATGTCACGGACCACGAAAGCAAAAAGGCGAGTTGAGGCTCGATGCGTCTGAATATGTCTTCGGTGAATCGCGCGACAACTGGGTCGTCATTCCAGGGAATGCCGACGAGAGTGAACTCGTCCAACGCATCATCCTTCCTGAAGATGATGAGGACATCATGCCCGCTTCGGGCAAGCCCCTGACCGAGGCCCAGATCGAAGTCATCAAACGATGGATCAATGAGGGCGCCACATGGGGTCAAGACGTGGCCGTCTCAGCGCCCGAGCCGTCTCGGACCGCAGAAGAACGTGAAGCCTCCCTCGCTCCTGCTAAAAACTCCGTCGCCTTTGCAGCCGCCGAACAGATCTCCAGTGACCTCCCCGTCCTTTCCGTCTCGCCCCTCGATGCTCTCACCCAGGCAAAAACTCTCAAGGCCCTTGAAGCATTGCGCCAAAGAGGCGCCATCGCCGGCCCCATCGCCGCAAATGGAAACGCCATCTCCGTCAACATGGGACTCTTAGGGCAAAGCATCGTCGACAAGGACCTCCTCCTCCTCGACGGTCTTCAGTCCGCGCTCCTGTGGTTGGACCTTCCCCGGACCTCTGTGACCGACCAAGGCCTGGCTTCTTTGGCCAATTACCGGCAAATTCAAAAGATCAACCTCTCCTCGACCGGCATCGGAGATGAGGGTCTGCGACACCTCTCTTCGATGACTCAAATGCGGTCCTTGAACCTCTACGGCACCGCCGTCACCGATCGCGGGCTCAAGCACCTCTTTGCGATGAACCAACTGTCCTCGATCTATCTCTGGGGAACGAACGTCACCGAAGACGGGGCTCAATCTCTTCTCGAGCGCATCCCAGGCCTGGACATCGACCTCGGCAAAGCTATCGGCGTTGAAATCCAGGCCGCTCCCCCGCCCGACGAGACAAGCGAAGGCTGATCGCCTCCAAGGAGACGCCCCCTCACCGTGAAACCCGCGCGCGTCAGACATCTCAGCGAATCATTTTCCTTGGTCGTCAGCCTTGCGCTGCTCTTCACGACTGCGACGCAAGCCGGTGACTCCCTTGAGGTTGATGCTCCACCGGTCAATTTCTCGGCACAGATTCGCCCCCTCCTCGCTGATCACTGCTTCCCCTGCCACGGGCCCGACGAAGGTGCACGACAAGCCGGCCTCCGGTTAGACACCAGGTCCGGTGCGACCGCCGTCACCCGAGGAGGCGCCCTTCCCATCGTCCCTGGGGCAAGCGTCGCCTCGGCCGTCATGCATCGCATCACACACCACGATGAAAAAAAGCGCATGCCCCCTGCCGAAGAGGGCGACCGCCTCACCTCCTTGCAAATTGACACCCTTCGCCGCTGGATCGACCAGGGGGCGCCCTGGGAAGACCATTGGGCGTTCCTCCCCCCCCGCATCCCCTCTCTTCCCGATGTGTCCAAACCAACATGGGTAATCGATCCCATCGACGCCTTTGTCCTGGCTCGTCTGGACAGTGAAGGGATGACGCCGGCCCCTCGGGCAGACAAGGAAGCCTTGATCCGCCGGGTCACTCTCGACCTGACGGGACTCCCCCCCACACCTGCAGAAATCGACGCATTCCTAGAAGACACGTCGCCTCAAGCCTACGGAGATGTTGTCGAACGGCTCCTGGCCTCCCCCCGCTTCGGCGAACGACTTGCACCCCTGTGGTGCGACGCAGCGCGCTACGCCGACACAAACGGATACCACCACGACGATTTTCGAACGATGTGGCCTTGGAGGGATTGGGTCATCGATGCTTTCAACAGCAACATGCCCTACGACCAGTTTGTCATCGAACAACTCGCAGGAGATCTGCTCCCCGAGCCCACCTTGGACCAGTTGGTCGCGAGTGGGTTTAACCGCAATCACGGAATCTCCGACGAGGGAGGCGCCCTGGATGCCGAGTACCGCGTGGAGTATGTCGCGGATCGGGTCACCACTACGGCCACGGTCTTCCTCGGGCTCACCATGGAGTGTGCTCGGTGCCACGACCACAAATTCGACCCATTCACTCAAGAGGACTATTACGGCCTCTACGCCTTCTTCAACAGCATCGACGAACAGGGGGTTCCCGTCCGCGACCCCGAGACCTCCTTTGCCTACAAGCCTTTCCTCCCCACTCCCACAAAAGAGCAAACCCAGCGGATCGAAAAAATCACCCGTGTCCTCGATGAACTGCAAGAAGCGCAAAAGACCGTCGAGCCCGAGGTTTACGACGAGTTTGCAGCATGGGAAGAAGACCTGCGGGACGCATTGAATGTGCAATGGGCCAGCACTGAACTTCTCAGCGTTGAAAGCCAGGGAGGCGCCGACCTCCAAGTTCAACCGGACGGGTCGATCCTCGCCTCAGGACCCAACCCCACAAAAGACGTGCATGTCCTGACCTACCGCACCTTCGAAAAAGATCTCACTCTGCTCCGCCTCGACGCCTTTGCAGATCCGTCCTTTGCCCTTGGCGCCGCTGGCAGGTTCCCCACGAATGGAAACGCGGTCCTCTCAGGAATCGAGGTCACCGCCATGCCCCTCGATTCCCCGGAGGGAGCCCAACCCGTCACGTGGACCTGGGCCTGGGCCGATCATGCCCAGCCCAACGGTGACTTTGACATTTCCAATCTTCTCGACGGATCAGGAGAAGGGTGGGCCATCAATGGGCACAAAAACCCCACCGATCGCGTCGCTCTTTTTGTCTCGGATGAGCCTTTCGGATTCGAAGGAGGCACGGACATCACAGTCACCCTCCGCTATGAATCCGTTTACAACCAGCATGTTCTGGGACGTGTCGCCGTCTCCTTCGCCTCGGGCAACGCACCCCAAACAGCCTTCCCTCGAGTCGATCGGGACTGGTGGCTGGCCGGCCCATTCGGTGCTGAGACTGCCGATCAGGCCTTTGAAACAATTTATGGACCGGAACTCGCCCGGCACATCGGTCGAGAAGACGTTTACGGGGAAAAACGTCTCAGTTTCGTTCACAAACCCGACCTAACCGACGGCATCACCCATGCTTTGAGCGGCGAGAAGTCCGCCTTCTATTTAGGCCGCACTCTCTTTTGTTCAACTCCCCAGTCTCTTTCCCTCTCACTCGGAAGTGACGACGCTCTAAAGGTCTTTCTCAACGGCGAGGAGGTCTTTGCCAACAATACCCGCCGCGGGGTCGCGCCAGATCAAGATCAGGTCGACATCTCTCTCGTCCCCGGAGAGAACACCCTCGTGGTGAAAGTCGTGAATGACACCGGCCCAGCCGGTTTCTACCACCAGTCGACGCCCCTGGGCGATCCGGTGCCCTTCGCTCTCCAGCCCCTCGCCCTTCTGCCCGCTGACCGTCGATCAGAAGCGCGATCGGCAGACCTCTTTGATCATTGGCGCCACACCGTTTCCGCCGACTACCGGGCACTTTCGGACGAGATCCAGCACCATGAAAGTCTTCGATCTGAAATTGAGGGCGAGGTCCCAATCACCATGGTGATGTCAGAACTTTCCGAACCCGTTCCGACCTTCGTCCTGACCCGCGGAGCCTACGATCAACCCGATGCAAACCGCCCCGTTGAAAGACAGGTCCCGGCCGTCTTCGGAGCCCTGCCCCCGCAGGAAGGCCGCAATCGGCTCGACCTCGCCAAGTGGATTGCCTCTGGCGACAACCCTCTCTCTTCTCGGGTCGCGGTCAACCGGTTCTGGCAAACCCTCTTTGGTACCGGTCTCGTGCGCAGTCAGGAAGATTTCGGGACCCGATCCGACCTCCCCAGCCATCCCGATCTCCTTGACCATCTGGCCGTGACCTTCGTTGACTCAGGCTGGGACATCAAACACCTCCTACAGAGGATTGTCACCTCCGCGACCTACTGTCAGTCCTCGGTGACTTCTTCTGAAGATCTTGCCTCCGACCCTGAAAACCGATTTCTTTCCCAGGGGCCTCGAGGCCGTCTCACCGCTGAGATGATCCGGGATCAAGCTCTCTTCATCTCGGGACTCCTGGTCGAAAAACAAGGCGGCCCGAGCGTCAAGCCGTACCAACCGAGCGGGCTGTGGGCAGAAGTCGCGATCCCCTCCAGCAACACCAAAGAATTCGCCCGAGACACCGGAGAAGACCTGTACCGGAGAAGCCTCTACACCTTTTGGAAAAGATCCGCCCCTTCGCCTCAGATGGCCGCCTTCGATGCTCCGCAGCGGGAGTTCTGTGTCGTCCGGCGGTCCGCGACGAACACCCCCATTCAGGCTCTCATTCTGATGAATGACGAAACCTACTTGGAAATTGCCCGCGCCCTTGCAGCCAGGGTTCTCGAAGAGTCAGGTCCCGAGGGAGGCCTCGACCATCTCTATCGGCTCGCCCTGGGCCGACTCCCCCTGGCCGAGGAAAAAACCGTGCTGGAGAACACTCTGGGCAGTTTCAAAAAACGCTTCGAGGAAAACGAAGAAGACGCTTCCTCCCTCCTTGCTTACGGTGACGCCATGGTGGGCCAAGAGATTCCACCCCATGAATTAGCGGCATGGACTCTCATGGCGAGTTGCATCCTGAATCTCCACGAGACCATCACGAAACCATGACTCTCCATCCTCTCGACGAACGGTTCAGGAAACTGACGCGCCGACAGTTCTTCGGTCGGGCGGCCACTGGCTTAGGAACAGTTGCTCTTGGGAGCCTTCTCCAGCCACAGATCTTCGCCGCAGAAGGTGGCAGTGGACAGGTGCTCGGCCCCCATTTTGCGCCCCGGGCCAAGCGCGTCATCTTTCTTCATCAATGCGGTGCCCCGTCTCAACTCGATCTGTTCGACTACAAACCCCTCCTCGATGAAGTTCATGACACTGAAATCCCAGATTCCATCCGTATGGGACAGCGCATCACTGGCATGACCTCGGGGCAAGAACGCCTCCCCGTCGCCCGGTCCATTTTTCCGTTCCAGCGGTATGAGAACCATCAGGACGGCCTTTGGGTCAGCGACCTCTACCCACACACCGCCTCGGTCGCGAAGGACCTGTGCGTCATTCACTCCATGAACACCGAGGCCATCAATCACGACCCGGGAATCACCTTCTTCCAGACAGGATTTCAACAGCCTGGACGCCCCTCTCTCGGCGCCTGGCTCAGTTATGGACTGGGAAGTGAAAATCACAACCTTCCCGCCTTCGTGGTCATGATCTCCCAGGGGTACGGCAACATGCAGGCCCTCTTCTCCCGCCTCTGGGGAGCAGGATTTCTCCCTGCGGAACACCAGGGGGTCCACTTTCGTGCCGGCGCTGACCCCATTCTTTATCTGAACGACCCCAAAGGCATGACCCGCCAGGACCGGCGGGCCATGCTGGACACCATCGCAGCCCTGAACGACATGCAGGCAAATCGCTCGGGCGACCCGGCGACCGACGCACGTATGGCTCAATATGAGATGGCTTACCGCATGCAGATGTCCGTGCCTGAGTTGACGGATTTTTCCACCGAGCCCGATGAAATTTTTGAACTCTACGGTGAAGATGCTCGCACCCCCGGCACCTACGCAGCCAATTGCCTGATGGCACGTCGCCTCGCCGAACGCGACGTACGGTTCATTCAGCTCTACCACCGAGGCTGGGACCAACACGGCAACCTCCCCGCTGAGATCCGTGAGCAGGCCCGGGCAACAGATCAAGCTCAGGCCGGCTTGATCAAGGACCTCAAGCGACGGGGTCTTCTCGATGACACGCTCGTCATCTGGGGAGGAGAGTTCGGTCGTACGGTGTACTGCCAGGGCGCCTTGACGAATGACAACTACGGCCGAGACCACCACCCCCGCTGTTTCACCATGTGGATGGCTGGAGGAGGAGTCCAACCCGGCATCACTTACGGCAAAACAGACGACTTCGGCTACAACATCGTGGAGAACCCCGTCCACGTCCATGATCTCCACGCCACCATGCTCCACCTCCTAGGTATCGATCACGAAGATCTAACCTACCGCTATCAAGGAAGAGACTTCCGCCTCACCGATGTTCATGGGCAGGTACTCTCCGACCTCTTAGTCTGAAGCCTTGCCAGAGGAACCACGCATTCCAATCTCAGAACGACTCTCTCTAGGAGCACTCCCATGATTTCAACTACAACCCCGGCCATCGAAGGCCGCGTTGTCCGCGAGTACAAAGGCATCGTGACCGGGGAAGCCATCCTCGGGGCCAACATCTTCAAGGATCTCTTCGCCAGCATCAGAGATATCGTGGGTGGGCGATCGGCGGCCTATGAGAAGGAGTTGGCAAAAGCCCGAAAGATTGCCCTCGTTGAGATGGAAGAGGCGGCGCAGTTACTCGGCGCCGACGCAATCGTCGGAGTCGACCTCGACTATGAAACGGTCGGGAAGGGCGGAAGCATGCTCTTAGTTTCGGCAAGCGGCACGGCGGTGGTCACCATCCCGGGCTAAGGGACCTTCCGGGCTCGCCTTAACTGCTTTTCAAGCAGGGGGGGATCCACTCCCCTTGCTCATTGCGTTCGGAATCCATTGCAGCCAACACTTTCAGACTCTCAAGACCCACTGCAATGAGGTCCTCCTGCAATGCCGGTCTCTGGGCCTCGTCAGCAAAAATGCCCTTTTCGCGGTTGGCGTAGACCACGCAGATCGTCCCCGCCCGAGCCCCAGCCAAAGAGGCCAGGGTAAAGAGGGTGCTGGATTCCATCTCCATATTCACAACTCCCTGACCGCGTAAGTGCGGGAGTCTCTCGGGAAAACGGCTCGGGAAGACCGGGTCATCCATTCGACCCTGGGCTCCGTAAAAGCCAGGGGCTGTGGCCGTGATCCCTACGTGCGTCGTCTTCCCCAACCGATCAGCCGCCGTCATCGCCGCGAGCAGGCATTCGTGATGGGCCACAGCTGGAAACCCCTCGTCGACAAAGGCCAGGGAGGTCGTCTCGAGCCTCAAAGCAGCCGTTGAAATACACAGGTCTCCGATTTCCGTCTCCGGCGCAATCCCCCCGCAACTCCCCAGGCGGAGCAAAGTGGGCTTCTCGACCAGCCGGCACAGTTCCACCACAGCAATTTCCGTGTTATCGCATCCAATGCCCGTTGCCATCACAGAAACGGGCTGTCCGCCATAGGTGCCGGTGATGGTGACGTACTCCCGATGGGCGATTTCCCCGGCGCAATCATCAAAACGCGCAGCAATCATGCGAGCACGGGCGGGATCGCCACATAACAGAATGGTTTGTGCGACTTCACCCGGGGCGAGCCCAATGTGATACTGACGTTCAGAGTTGCCATCAGGCATGATCGCCCTCCCGACCTGTTCCGAGATTTCCAATGACCATACTCCGAGCCGCTCTCGGACTGGCTTTTTTCTGTGGCATCGCTTGGCTGATGTCCAGCAATCGACGCCGATTTCCAACACGGGTGGTGCTTTTCGGTCTCGGACTCCAAGTCGCACTCGCCTGGTTAATTCTCGGTACAGATACCGGCCGAGGAATCTTCGATGACGCGGCTTCCTTAGTGAGCCACCTGATTGCCATGGCCCAGCCCGGCGCCGAGATGGTCTTTGGCCCCCTCGCCAACCCAGCCAAGATGAGCGAGGTCTTCGGAAAGGGAAATGGATTCATTCTGTCGATGGCTGGAAGTGGACTTGTCGTCATCATCTTTTTCTCAGCTCTCATGTCCCTGCTGTACCACATGGGCATCATGCAGGTCCTCATTTGGCTTCTCGCTAAAATCATGAGCGCCACCATGGGCGTCTCGGGAGCCGAATCGATGGCCATGGCGGCCAATATGTTTGTCGGACAAACGGAGGCCCCTCTGGTCGTTCGTCCCTACATCGCTGGAATGACAAAGAGCGAACTCAATGCCCTGATGACGGGGGGGTTCGCCACCATTGCCGGGTCGGTCATGGCGGTCTACATCGGGATTCTCGGCCCGGAATACGGCCCCCACCTGCTGACCGCTTCGGTCATGTCGGCTCCTGCAGCCTTCCTCATCGCCAAGATCATGCAACCAGAGACCGAAGTTTCCACCACCGCTGGAAATGTGGAACTGCGTATCGAACGCACTGCCAGCAACGCCATTGAAGCGGCGGCAAACGGAACCTCGGACGGGTTGAAACTCTGGCTCAATGTCATCGCCATGCTCATCGCATTCGTTGCCCTTGTCGCCTGCATCAACTGGCCCCTTGGAGCCCTGGGCGAGTGGCTTGTTCGGAACGGGGGGATGGATGAGGGAACCACTCTCAGCCTCCAGTCCATCTTCGGCTGGGTTTTTGCGCCCGTCGCCTGGGTCATGGGTGTCGAGGGGTGGGCAGACTGCCAACGCTTCGGATCCCTTCTCGGAACAAAGATCGCGGTCAACGAGTTCGTCGCCTTCTCTGAAATGGTCAGCATGCTCTCAGAGCATGGCCAGGCCGCCTTCCAACACGAGCGGAGCAAGAAGATGGCAGCCTACGCCCTCTGTGGTTTCGCCAACTTCGCTTCGATCGGCATTCAGATCGGGGGCATCTCTCCCCTCGCTCCAGAACGAAAGAAGGATATCTCGGCCCTGGCTTTTCGCGCCATGCTGGGCGGAGCCTTCGCGTCGTGGATGACAGCGACGGTCGCAGGGGCTTTCCTGACAGACTGATCCCGATCTCACGACAAAGCCGGGAGGCCATTGGATCCTTCGATAAACAAAGCCGGCTCTACGGAGTGCGAATCAGCACGCCATTCGACGCGGAAAATCCGTTAGGTCCTCCGGCATCGCCATACCAAGCCTGGAGATAGAGTTCCAATCCTGGGAAGGGAGGCAGGGGCCATGGTGACGGCAAAGACCAGGACCCGTTACTCGCCGTGGGGATGGCAATCATCATGTCCGGCGAAGGAACAAGGGTCCCTCCCTTAAAGGGAGCGTTGATATTGGCCAGTCCCACGACAAGGGTGGTGAACGTCTGTGGCAACGCATCCTTGAGCGTCAAACGAATCGTCTCTCCCTGCACGAGCGACCCTTCTCCAAAGAGTTCCGGAGTCGTGGTTCCCGGCAGTCCGCCACCCACGCTGGGCCAGAAGCGGTTTCCGATGTACATCAGGACGGTGTAGTCCTGATCGACGCCGCCGTTGAAGCAGGTGGTGAAATCGCCGTCAGCATTCATGTCATAAGTAATGCCAATGCTGAGGACGAGCCCGCCAAGGGTGCGAGGATCTTCAGTCGACAAATTGGCTGTATTGGCGCTGTTGTGCCCCACCGAGCTGATGTTGCCCGACCAGGCAGATCCGGAAGAAACCGAGTTGCTATCAGCGATCTGCATGAAGCGAATCTGATAGTCCGTGTTGGAGTTCGGTCCATGGAAAACATTTCCCGGCTCAAGGACCAACTCAAGGCGGTAACTGAACGTGGCCGGATCGTACACGGCCCGCAGCAAGGCAACGTCAAAGTCACTGAAGCCGCCAAGATTGTCGAACAACTCGATCGCGGAAAGGAACCAGATGTTCCCCACTGAGTCGATCATGGGCGAAGAGATGGAAGGTCCGAAGGGGGCTCCTCCCGTCACCAAGTCCAGAGTCACCATGCGACCTATCGTGTTGCCGTCCGCATCAAGAATGGCCTTGCCGGTTCCTGAGGGACCAAGGGTTCCGTCGTTGTATCCAGCGATGGTCCACTCCGACGCCCCTGTCGCAGCGTCGACCCGGCAAACCGCAACGTAGTTGATCGGCCAGTCTGCTCCGCCGTCCTGCGGGTGGTCAGCAGTCGCTGCAGCAATGAGGTTTCCTGCCTGGTCTGTCCCGACGGCGACTTGCCCGTTTCCACCGCGATAGGAAACTTGGCTGTGATAGTGATCAAACTCTCCCGGGTTCACGATAAAGCCGGTTTCGTTATCAACCACGAAGGGAGGGAGGGCCAAGCCCTTCGTCCCCGAAACGTCACTGTTGCTGTTCAAACCCCACAGGTTGAGGATCGTGGCCTCGCCGTTATTGTTCTGGCCAATCTGCGCGCAGATGCCGTGGGTGCTGGATACGGCTCCGGAATTTCTCGGGGTGTAAGCAATATTGCCTCGGTGATCCGAGACACTGGAATCAAGATGTCCGCCCCCAGCGACATAGGCCCCGGCTGTGTTCTGACGAGTGAACTGACTGTTGAAGTTTGTTCCCAAATAGCGTGGCGCACCACCCGCGACAGAACTCGGGAGGAGAGTCGGCGTGGAATGCGTTGTCCCGCTCCCCACCAACACGAGTTCGGTAGCGTCGAAGGTCGTCGACAGGCCGCTCGCGATATTTTGAACGGCACCGTTCCTCGCGAGGGAGTCCACCTTGAAGATGTTGTCTCCAAAAACGAGAGGAAGTCCGCAGGCGCCAATGGCTCCGAAGGAATCCGCGCGAATCACCGTAGTGCCATCGGCATCCACGCCCCCGAAGCCAAACTGGGAAACGTCACCGCTCCCGTCACAGGAGTTGTTGGCCGCATTGATCCGGGTCACATAGAGGCGAGAAGGAACGGCGGGAACATAGTTGACCACCGCGGTGGTAACCCCGTTCCAACTTCCGCCAAGATCCGTCGTTCCCCACTCAGAAAACCCAACACCGAACTGATGGCTCGGGAGAGATGATGGCCCCACCGACGACCCTGGAAGGTTTACCGCCGGGTCATTGTGAACACCAAATCCCGGGCCATGCCAGTAGTCGTAGTTCGTGGAGGCAAAGGGGACTCCAACAGCCTGATCCTTGCTGATGGCCTGAGCTGAAATGCCACTCGTAAAGAACCCCGTGCTTGTCCGGCTCGGCTTCACCAAGGGGGCAATACCAAACTCATTCCCCCATGACGTCGAAAGTGGTGCCAGATCCACGATGTAACTGTTGATCTGCTCGCTCCCGCCGGCAGTCGTAGCGTCTGCCCAGGGATTAACGGCATCTCCGCCGCATGTATTGAGAGAAACACTGTCCTGTGCGAGGACAACACTCGAAACCAAAGTCACTGCGAAGACAAAACTGCGAGCCAGAAGCATCATGTTGGATGTTCCTCTTTTTGTGTGAATCCGTTGTTGTCGCCGGAACTCCCCCCGGAAGGGCCGGGAATCAAAGGGGGATTGTAACGGCTTTACGTAATTCGTGTGGTGGATCTTCACTCTCTTTGAAACAAAGAGAACCGCGCAAATCTGGTTCATTCCGCCTCTCGTCATGATTTCCGACTTGCCTGGGAACGCCTCTTGGTCACCTCTCCTCCTCCTTCTCCTAAGACCTCTGTCTGCCATTTCCATACAGAATGGCCATTCCAGGGAGGTCATCAACGGATCACCTCCCATCCATTGCTAAGATGAGGCGTCCCTCTCCTTGCCACCCGACACATCTTTCAAGAACTCATGATCCCTGCATTTCTTCCCCTACTGATCGGCTTCGTCGGATTTTTCGGCCACGACACGGCCAACGAACACCAGGCCCCCGCTGTTGTCCAACTGGAGCGAATCTCCACGGCTGTTCCGTGGCCGAGGGGGCTTGTTTTCACTGACGGAAAACTCTTCGCCCTAGCCCGGGGTCGACACCGGAGAGCCGGTGGACCCGACCCTGCAATTGAGGATATGGCCGGGGCTCTTTTCACCGTCGACCCTTCGATTTCTGAACCGGTCGTCATCGGCGTCAAAGCGGGAGATGCGATTCGAGCCAATGGAGAAGTGTATGCCCTCCCCACCTCTCCCCCCTTTCGCCCCTGGGACCGCCGCCTTGTCCCGGCGAAGAAGGACACAACGATGGACCGGCCCTACTGCACCTTGGTCTGGGACCCGACGAGTCAGAACTTCTTCATTTGCGGTTTCAGCGGAGCAGACAATTCGGATGGAACTTTCCGAAAGAACGCAACGGACAGCGTCCTGAGATTTGACACCCGCAATCGCAGTTGGAATGTGGTCGATGTCCACAACCCCGACGTCGTCCCCGTCGACACGCTAAGCAACTGGGCGCCCAGCCGTTACTACCCCCACCATGACCCGGCGACCCACACTCCTCCCCACGGCTGGCTGAACGGCCCCAATGGCGCCACCGCCGTCGGAGAATCTTTGTACGTGGTCGCCAAAGACAACAGTTTGATGGTGCGCTATGACCTCGCCGAGATTGAGAGCGATCCCGCCGCGCCTCCTCCAGAGGGCGTACCTTTTCTGGGGTCAGAAGCGACGGTTCGAATCAAAGGCACTCCACAAACCATGAAGATCGAGGGGCACAGCGCTCTGGCCGCTTCCGACGATTACCTGTACGTCGGGTTCCGGACAACTTCACAGGTGGTTCGTTTTCCACTCCATGAAGACGGGACGCTCGTCCAGCCTCTCGTCGGCGATCTCATTGCGTTGTTTGAGCCCTACGATCCTTCGACGCGCCTGAGCGCAGACCTTATCGACATGGCCTTCAACAACCGCGGCGAACTGTTCGTGTCGACCGGAGAGCGCGGAGGCATCTGGAACCTCGGATTTCCCGATCCACAGAGGGTCTTTGACGGCAGAGAGGGGAAGGGAACCCAGCCGGTTATTGATGTCCCAGCGCTCAGTGGAAAACCCAAAGCAAGAGTCGGGAATATCTGCTTCGATGACGAGGATCGCCTCTACTTCTGTTCGGGAAACTACGATGCCTCCTCCAATCTCGCAGGCGTGATCTACCGAGTCGATCTCGGTGACTGATGCGCACCTCGGTGGTCCGTTGACGGCCCTTTTCAGGCGGCCCTCATGAGCGACCGGACCCCCTCACGCCTCCAGGCGGTCAACACCCCTGCACTTGTCTTGGATCGGGAGCGTCTCCACAGCAATCTCGACGCCATGGCCTCCCGAGCCGCGGACAGAGGGGTCTCTTTGCGGCCCCACATGAAAACAGCCAAGTCAGCGGCCATCGGACAGCAAGCTCTGGATCGAGGCGCAAAGGGAATCACCGTCTCGACCTTGCATGAGGCCGAGTACTTTTTCTCCCACGGCTTCGAGGACATCACCTATGCCGTCTCCATCGTGCCGGATCGTTTTCTTCAAGCCTCTTCTCTCGCCCGGAGAGGCCTGGATCTCAAAATCATCACTGACAATCCTTCCGTCACTCAAGACCTCGCTCATTTTATGAGCCGTGAGAACAGCCCCCTGACCCTGCTCGTGGAAATCGACAGCGGAGAACATCGGACGGGGGTCGACCCGCAAGGGGATGACCTCGTCAAGATCGCGAGGCTCGTGGATCAATGCCCTTCTCTCCGATTCGGTGGCCTCCTGACCCATGCAGGACACTCCTACAAATGCTCTGACCCATCTGAAATCGTGACGACGGCGGAGGATGAACGACGCATCGCCGTTGAGTCAGCCCGCCGGCTCACTCAAGAAAACATCGCATGTTCTGAAATCAGTATCGGCTCCACTCCTACCTGCACCAATGCACAGTCAGCAAAGGGAGTCACGGAGTGGCGACCTGGTGTTTACATGTTCGGTGATCTCGCTCAAGTTGCCCTCACCTCCTGCACCCTGGACGACATCGCTCTTTCCGTCCTCACGACAATCCTCGCCGTCCGTCCCGAAGAGGGCCGCCTCATCATCGATGGCGGAGGCTTGGCCATGAGCAAGGATATGGGGAAAGACGTGGGCTACGGCCTCGTCAATACCCTCGACGGAACCGCGACTATCCCCGGCCTTCATCTAGCCGAAGTCCATCAGGAGCACGGGGAACTCCGCTCCAACGGGCAGGTCGATTTCAGCCGTTTCTCCGTGGGGGACAAACTCCGCATCCTCCCCCACCACGCCTGCATGACCGCAGCCATGCACGACCGCTACCACGTCGTGGAAGGAAACCGCCCCGAGATCGTGGAAGTCTGGGACCGGGCGAACGGCTGGGGCTAAAGGTTGCGGAAGGCTCCTATCCTCGCTGAGGCAAGGATTCGCACACTGCGGCCACGACCTTCTTTGCGTTTTTGATCTGAGTCGGTCCGAACTGCGCCCCCAGCGAACCTCCT